>CBFGWO010000158.1:0-6046 GCA_965652595.1 uncultured Cellvibrio sp.
AGTGTCGGTAAACTCATAGCGCAAGTCAAAAAAGCGCGAGTACAGCTGGCCTTCATCCGGTGCATTTATCACCTGGGTATCCGCGTTGTTCCAAGCTCTTTGTGGAGTATTAACACTATCCCACTCGAAGATACCCCAATCGTTAACTGTAGCGCCGACAACGCCTGAATCACGCTGCTGATGGCTAGCGCTCACCGCCACACCGAAAGTACCGCTGTCGTTAGAGAAGCTGAAAAGGCCTGACAATTCAGGAGTAACATCATCGCCAGCACGGTTAGTGGTATCCATCACCGCTTTGGCGCCCACGCTAGCTACTAAGCCTGGATTATCCAGTGGCTTGGCCGTTTTAATGTTAATGGTCGCGCCAATACCACCGGTGGTGATGTTAGCTTTACCCGTTTTGTATACTTCTACACCGCTGATACCTTCTGAAGCAAGGTTTGCGAAGTCAAACGCACGAGAGTCACCACCGCCACCGTTGGCGGTTGATGCGGTTGGCATGCTACGGCCATTCAAGGTCACCATGTTGTTACCCGGGCCAAAACCACGCACGGTTACTTGCGAGCCTTCACCGTTATCACGGCTAATCGAAACACCGGTAATACGCTGTAAGGATTCTGCCAGGTTGGTATCAGGGAACTTACCGATGTCTTCCGCAGAAATTGCGTCAACAACACCTGCAGAGTTGCGCTTGGTATCCATAGATCTTTCGAGAGACGCACGGATACCAGTAACAACAACTTCTTCTACCGGTTCGTTTTGCGCATAGACGGCACCGCTAAAGCCGGTCAACGCAGTTGATGCGATAACCGAAGCAATGAGGCGCTTCTTAAATGTTGGATTTTTGTACATGGAGCTCTCCTTAAAAATGATTATGTCGAGATAATTGCCGGTACAACAAATGACTGACTTGCTTGTTAGCCGATTGGAGTCAAATCAAGCCTGCCACTATCGCCCCCATGAGAAAGGCGAATTCGAAAATACAGTTTTGGGGTTATTTTTTTGATCTTTTTCAACAGAGCTATTTCTCTTATCTGCATCATCCAGGCGCCTGAGGTTGCGCCAAGACTTTGGTAAAACGGTCACCCAAACTGGGGGTAACCCTAAAGTTATATACAACCATATCCATTGCGGGGAGTATTAATATCATATAAGCATGTCGACTACAAACTGAATAAGGCGACTTGGCGGCTAAGAATGTACCCATGGTTGATCGATGTCAATCAGCTATTTACATCCAAAGTCTGGCCACCGGATGTTTAACTTCCTGACAAAGAACGACAGTCATCCAGATCAGTTCTGAACTTATCGAATACCCAGGTTCGCTGGTCATTAACTCTACCCACAACCAATTCATATTTATATGATTAGAGGGCAAGCAAAACCGCTCGATGGCTGACACGAACCAATCTAAAACTTAAAAGTCCGCCCGCCAGCACCAGCCCCAAAATCAAAGCCAACCAGAAACCCGAGGCGCCCAGGGGCGCACCCAGCCAATCGGTAAAGGTCAACACATAACCCACGGGCAAGCACACACACCAAAATGAAAACAGCGCCATAATCATGGGCACCCGCGTGTCCTTGTATCCTCTCAGCGCATTAATCGCTGTGACCTGGATGGCGTCGGCCAACTGGAAAATAGCGGCGTAGAACAGCAATTGCACCGTTATTGCGCGAACCTCGTCGTCGCTGGTGTAGAGCCCTGCCAGAAATGCCGGGGTAAGCAGCAAGAAGGGGATGTAGACACAAGCAATAGCGGCGGCAAGCAGGAGCGATGAGCGAGCAAGCAGCCGGGCCCTGACTGACTCACCGGCGCCCAACAGGAAGCTTACTCTCAGGGTTAGCGCCATACCCAAACTCAGAGGCACCATAAATAAGAGGGAGATAATGTTGAGTACTATCTGGTGTCCCGCCACCACCTTTGGCCCCAGAGGCGCCAGGAACAGCGCGATCACCGCGAACATGCTCACCTCAACGAACATGGTAAAGCCAATCGGCAAACCCAGACGCAAGAGCTGGCGAATGATGGCCCAGTCGGGCTTGACCCAATTGGCAAGCAGGTGAAAGTGCGCATAAACACGACTGCGATTGAGGTACACCAATAGCGCCAGCACGGCGATGCCATTGGAAAGACTGGTAGCCCAGCCACAACCAACGCCACCGAATGCAGGCAGGCCCAGCTTGCCGTAAATAAAGATGTAGTTAAGCGGCAGGTTAAACAGGGTGCTTACCAGCGAAAACACCATGATCACCCGTGTGTGCCCCAGGCCATCAGTGAGCCCGCGCAGGGCGTTGAGCAACACCAGGGCTGGCACACCCCAGGCGAAAGCCTGGAGATAACCCTGAGCGATATCGGCGGTTTGGACGTCCAGGCGCAAAAAAACCAGTAGGGGGCGGGTGTTGATCAGCAGGAGAATCATCACCAAAGAAGCAACACCGGCGATATACAACCCCTGCCAGGTCACCGGCATAATCCTATCCAGTTGCCCCGCACCACGATGACCGGAAATAGTGGGCTGGAGCGCATTGAGCGTGCCGATGAAAAACAACAGCACCGGCACCCAGAGGCTGGTGCCTATGCCAACACCGGCAAGGTCTTCGGCACTGGCGTGGCCCGCCATGACGGTATCAATCACCCCATTGGCCATTTGAGCCAACTGGGCGATCAGGATGGGCGCGCCGAGGATGGCGAGGGTTTTCCACTCAAGGAAAATAGCCGCGAGCCGACCCTGCCGAGCAGGGGGCAGGGGCTGATGATCTTGATCCACACAAGGTCCTTACACAAAGCTAAGTCTTAGCGAGCGAGGACCAACCCCAGCACGCCAACGGCCACAGAGTACAACAGCATCGGCAGCAGAGTGAGGCGAATGATTTGCCCTTCCCGACCAACCAGATTCACCACCGAGGCAGCCGCCACCACATTCATTACACAAATCATATTGCCTGCATTGGCACCGAGCATTTGCAGCGCCAACACCAGCCTTGGCGACACGCCAGTGGCCAGGGCGGCATCCTGCTGCAGGCTGGCGAACATCATATTGGAAAAGGTGGCCGAACCGGCAATAAAACTACCCAGAGCGCCAATAAAAGGCGCCACCAAGGGCCAGGTCTGCGCAAAGCTGTCAGCTGCCAGATGCGCCAGCTCGGTCGGCATTGCCGCCAGATTGGCGCCGTTAACGCCGGAGTTGAGGAAGATTCGTACCATAGGCACAGACGCCGCCAGCGCCAGGGCGCTGGGCAGCAAGCGGCTGAGGGATTGCCGCCAGATACTCACCTGGCGAGATACCGGAAAACGGTAGAAAAACGCCGCCGCGAGTGCCACGAGGAGAAACAGGCTGCCGGGGGAGTAAAGCGGCGCCCAGCGAGTGGAAATATCCGAACCCAATAGGTCGGGAAAAACCAACACCTGAGCCTGTAACCACGCCTTGATGGGTAAAAAATCCACCCGCATGAGGATCAACAAGCCAGCCACCAACAGATAGGGGAACCAGGCGCGCCAAAGGCCCATAGTCTGATCCGGCGCCCTGTCGGCGGGCTCGTCACCCACCAGTAGTGGATCTGGCGACTCGGGCAGACGCCAAACGGATTCAGGCAGCAGCCAACGGCGACGAGCGGCACTCACTACCAAACCCAAACCCACCAAGGCGCCGATAATGGACGGGAATTCCGGCCCCAGCCAGCGAGCTACGGCATAGGCTGGCAGCGTAAAAGCCAAGCCCCCCAATAACGCAAAACGCCACAGCGCCAAGCCTTCGCGCCAGGAGCGGTTAGCGCCAAAAAAGCGGCTGAGCATGGCCACCATCACGAGCGGCAGGAAGCTGGCTACCAGCAGGTCTATGCCGATGGCGGTAACGGCAATTGCTTGCAACTCCTCAGGCTCCATACCCGGTACGCCCTGCCCCAACCCCACAATAACGGGTGTACCCAAGGCGCCAAAGGACACAGGGGCAGAATCAGCAATCAAAGCCATGGTGACCGCAGCCAGGGGCGTGAGCCCCAGCGCCACCAGCAGGGGCGCGCCTATGGCTGCTGGCGTCCCGAAACCACTGACCCCCTCAAGAAAAGCGCCAAACAGCCAAGCCACAATAATCACCTGCACCCGATGATCCGGCGAAATATGGCAAAAGCCACTGCTGATACTGGCCAAAGCGCCGCTGGCGCGCAGTGTGTTCAATAGCACCAGGGCACCAAGAATAATCAACAGAATACTCAGCGCGATAATCCAGCCTTCCACTATCGAAGCAGCCAGTTGCAGGCCGGGCACCTGCCACACAAAGGCCGCAAGCAAGCCGGTGATCAGCAGGCTCAGAGGCATGGCACGACTGGCGGGCAAGCGCATGATGACCAGCAGCACCAGCACCGAAATAACCGGCACCAGGGCGGTTGTCAGTTGTAGCAGGTTCATCAAGGATCAGAGCTCGAAGACTTGTCGCGCACGATCGCCTCGTTGCAAGCCGGTAAAAACAACCGCCTGTAGCTCTGCATCCCACTCAAAGGCGTCGCCGGTATAAGGGTTGCGAATATCCGAAGCGGCGATTGCTTCGGCTACCTGATCGAGAGGGATCTGTTGCTGGCGCAACAGATGGACAAGTACCAGCGCACGACGCTGGCCTTCTATGTCGCCAACTCTCACAAAATAATCCTGGTACGCCGGTGTTGCTACGGCAACCAGAATGCGGCCGACCGCATTGGCGGGTTTCAAAAAATACTCTACACGTGACTCTTGTGGATAGAGCTGTTCCATAGTCGCCAACGCTTCTGAATATTTATCCAAGGGGCGATCCACATGGCGAATCAATGTAGCGTGTTGCTCGGCCATTAAATTGAGTGTTGCTTGGCGCTTAAACAAAAACTTCGCCCATGGATGCATAGCCTTCTCATCCACACTCTCGGGATGCTCAATCACTTCCCCCATATAGTGGGAACCAAAAATCCACTCTCCCACAAAGACTCTGTACATAGACAACTCTTCCCTGCTCAGAGGCTGACCGTGATTCGCTAACGACAAATCCACCTGCACACCAACGGGCAATGATCGCAGCAACTGGTTCGTCCAGGAAAGGTTTTGCCGAATAGCCGCCGCAGATACCATTTTACTAATAAGGGTTAAGCTCTGCTGCTGGGCATGCCGCCAAAAACGTAAATCTCTATCCAAGGTGTGCAAAAGGATCTCAGCACTCAACGAATCTTGACGTAAAAGAAGATCGGAGAAATACAAATGCTGGGCCACAAGCAAATTCTGATATGCGGGCAAGGGCGCCTGAATATGTAAATAGATATTTTCCACCCAAGTATTCATATCCAGCAAATCAGAATAGCGCTGAACTACCCACCCTCCCTCTGCAACGGCCTCTTCAATATCGCTAGCTGAAGCCAGCAAGGTTGATACGCAATCCTGGTTGCCAAAACTGCAAGCCCTCAGTAACAGATCCACACCCGTTGGTCGGTGGGCAAAGTACTCAGCTTTGGAGCCAGGGAACTGATACTCCTGACTAGCATCAATAGAAAATCGGGTTTCATGAGTCCAGGCAAGTCGCTGCTCTCCCCAAGCGAGCGGATCTTGATCTTCTGGAACATCAAAGCCCATCACATAAGCATAAGCATTGTTTTCCATGTGCCTGGGAAAATGGTCTTGATAATAGGAGAGAAACTCCACAGTTGTGGCGGAGGGAGCCTCATCTCGCCAATTAAGCACAACGGCATAAATCACCCACACAACCAATAATAGCGCCAAAACAATGATGAGCTTGACCAAACCTTTTGTTATCGCTTGCACGTTACAAACTCCTTTGTCTTAAAGTATCAAAAATACAAACGGCAACACGCTGATCGCGAGCACAAATACTATAGCCAGCAGCAAACCCAGATAACGCAGCGGCTGGGCGCAGAACATTTGCCAGGCGGAGAGCGCCTCACCCTGGGCGACCAATTCAGCGTGGATTTCCTGTTGGCGCTGACGCCGCTGTTGTTGATAAACCTGCATCAATTCTCGAGCGGTCTCCAGCTGGGATTTGTCGCGCAGCCAAATAGCGTCCAGACCCACACG
>CBFGWO010000159.1:0-6036 GCA_965652595.1 uncultured Cellvibrio sp.
GATCGCGCACCAAACTCCAGGTAAGCGCGAGGGGTTCGCCATCGGCACCGGGCTGCGTCCAGGGCCAGGAAAACCCGGGCATTATGGGCGGAATGCCGCGCCCGATACTGCCATCGGCAGCGGTATAACTAAAACGCGAGTCGACGGTGTCCACCGCAAAACCGGCATGAGCCAAAGCCAACGCAATCAGGCTGCCAATAATTACCGCCGGCAAATGTGCGGGCACGGGCGTTTTCAAACGCGGCCACAACAACATCACCGCCAGCGTCAGTCCCGCCACCAACAGGCTCGGCCAGTGCACCTGCCCCAGGCTTTGCACCAATAAGGAAATTTTGTCGAGGTAATGCTCGGGCATGGACGCAATCGGCAAGCCCAAAAAATCCTTGATTTGCAGGGTCGCAATCACCACGCCGATACCGCCGGTAAAACCCAACACCACCGGCTCGGGGATGTACTCAATCAATCGCCCCAGGCGCAACAGCGCCATAGCGATCAAAATCACGCCCGCCATCAAGCTCGCCAACAGCAGACCATTCAAGCCATATTTTTGAACGATGGGATAGAGAATCACCACAAAGGCCGCCGTGGGGCCTGAGATGCTAAAGCGCGAACCGCCGGTCAGCGCTATCACAAAGCCCGCAATCACAGCGGTATAAAGCCCGTACTGGGGCGCAACGCCCGTGGCGATGGCCAGCGCCATGGCCAGCGGGATGGCGATAATGCCCACGGTTAAACCCGCGAGCAGATCCTTTTTAAACCGCCGCCCGGTATAGGGCTCGGCAATGCAGCTTTCGCGCAGCGCGTGGCCAATACGTAAAGAAAACAAATGTACTCTGTGCGACAACTGGGGAGCCCCCCTTAATTGGTGGATGAACGGTTGGGTGAATGGATGGTGGCGGGTCATTGAAGCATAGCAATAAAGAGGCCAACCACATGAAGAAAAAATGCCTCGGTTTTCCCGGCGAAAGTATTTTTTTGCGGGGCTCTTTGGCATGGCGCCTCAAACTGTTAGCTGCTGCATAGACCAGCTAAGTAACGCAGGGCAAGCAGGCAATAACTCGAATTTATGGGTTAGGATACCTGCCAGACGTTTCTGCCCATATTCTAAGCCGAGGTTCACCATGACCGTCAACCCACTCGCCGGAAAGCTGCTACCCATTGACCAATTGGTCGACTTGCCGCAACTTATCGATGCCTATTACAAAAATACCCCCGATGTCAGCATCCCCGAGCAGCGCGTAGCTTTTGGCACCTCGGGCCATCGCGGCTCAGCGTTTAATACCAGTTTTAACGAGCAGCATGTGTGGGCCATTGCCCAGGCGATTTGCGACTACCGCGCTCAGGCGGGCATTAATGGCCCACTCTATGTGGGCATAGATACCCACGCGCTCTCGGAGCCTGCGCAAATCAGCGCAGTGGAAGTGTTTGCGGCCAATGGGGTGAACTTGATGCTCGCCAAGGGCGGAGAATACACCCCTACCCCCGCTATCTCTCACGCGATTTTGACCTACAACCGCCAACGCACATCCGGCCTGGCCGACGGCGTGGTGATTACCCCCTCGCATAACCCGCCCGATAATGGCGGTTTTAAATACAACCCCACCAACGGTGGCCCGGCGGATAGCGACATCACCAATTGGATGCAGGCACGCGCCAATGAGTTGCTGGAAAATAAACTGCGCGATGTAAAGCGCATGGATTATCACCAGGCGCTTAAACGTGCCAACACCCATCACCACGATTTTTTAAATTTTTATGTGCAGGATTTAATTAACGTGATTGATCTGGATGCGATTCGCGCAGCGGATATTCACATGGGGGCCGATCCCCTCGGCGGTGCCGGGGTGAATTACTGGCGCGCTATCGCGGATTACTACCGCATTAATTTGAGCGTGATCAATGCAAGCGTGGATAAAACCTTTTCGTTTATGACCGCCGATTGGGACGGAAAAATTCGCATGGATCCCTCCTCGTCTTACACCATGCAATCGCTACTGGGGCGGCGACACGACTATGACGTCGCCTTTGCCTGCGATACCGACCACGACCGCCACGGTATAGTCACACCCGGATCAGGCCTGCTGCCGCCCAATCATTACTTGGCGGTTGCCATTGATTATTTATTTCAACACCGCCCCCTGTGGAGCGAGCAAACTGCCATTGGTAAAACCATTGTCAGCAGCGGCTTGATCGATAAGATCGCGCACAAGCTGGGCCGCCGTTTGTATGAAGTGCCCGTGGGTTTTAAATGGTTTGCGCCCGGCCTTTACGATGGTTCGCTGGGTTTTGGCGGTGAAGAAAGTGCGGGCGCCGCGTTTTTGCGTCGCGACGGCCGTGTGTGGACTACCGATAAAGACGGCATTATCCCTTCACTGCTCGCTGCGGAAATTAAAGCCAAAACCGGCCGCGACCCCGGCGAGCGCTACCAGCAATTGGCCAATGAGTTTGGCCACGCCCACGAAGTGCGCGTTGAAGCGCCCGCGAATAGCGCACAGAAAAAGGCGCTGTCGAAATTATCCCGCGAGCAAATTACTTCAACTGAGCTGGCAGGCGATGCCATCGAAAGTATTCTGACCCATGCACCCGGCAATAACGCCGCCTTTGGTGGAGTAAAAGTAATTAGCAAGAATGGCTGGTTTGCCGCGCGGCCTTCGGGCACTGAAGAAATTTATAAAATCTACGCCGAGAGTTATCAAAGCAAGGAGCACTTGCAGCAGCTGGTTGTCGAGGCGCAAGGGATTGTGGACAAGGCGATTGCCTAGCCGTTTGCTCGCAGTTTTTATTCGCTGCACCAAACGCTCAGTTGTCCAAACCAAGGCTGCTGTTGCAGCACCTGAGTGAGCGACGCTTGTAGTGCGGGGATGTCTGTGACCTTAGCTGAGTGCAGCTTGAGTTCCAGGCTAACCTTGTCCGATGCGTAGTAAAGCGTGAGTTGATAGTCGTCGTTTAATAAGGGCGCGAGCAATTCGGTAATCTCAGCGCGAGCAGGTAGTTTTAGCGATTTATCATCCAACTGATTACTGCGTGTGTCTATGTGAAAAATCACTTCCTGAATATTGTCAAAATCGCGCAGCAAACCATCGCGCACCTGATTGCCAATAAAGTGCGCTTCGCTGGCACTCAGCTGATTACCTACAACCAAATGAAGTTCAAGTAACGCTTGCCCAGCCATGGTACGACCACGAAGATTGTGCACCTCTTCAACCCCCGCCACGGCCAGCGCGGCCTGTTGAATTTTGGTTAACTGCTCTGCCGGTAAGCCAGTGTCGACCAGCTCCGACAGATTTTTAATGACCATATCCCAGCCAATTTTGGCAATCATCAAAGCAACAATGACGGCTGCAAGGGCATCAAGCCATACTGCACCCAGCATGGCACCTGCCACCGCTACAAACACAACAACAGAAGAAAATGCATCCGAGCGGCTGTGCCAGGCGTTGGCAATAATCAAATCGGACTTTAATTCTCGCCCCACCTTGACGGTGTAACGGTAAATCCATTCTTTGCCAATAATCGACACCGCCGCCGCCACCAATACTGGCCAGGTGGGGCTTAGGGTGGCATCGCCACCGATCAATTGCTGAATGCTCTGCCACGCCATACCAGCAGCAACACCGGTCAGCACCAGGCCCATCACGACTGTGCCGACAGTTTCAAAGCGCTGATGACCAAAGGGATGTTGTTGGTCCGGCGCTTTGGCCGCGTGGCGCATCACCAAAACCACCATAAAATCTGTCGCTAAATCGGATAGCGAATGCACGCCGTCGGCGACCAGCGCGGTGGAGTGGCCGATCACACCAATCACAATTTTTACTACGCCCAACGCAAGATCGAGCGCGGAACCGATCAGGGTAACGCGCTCGGCTTTTTGTTGTCGGAGACTAGCCGCGTGAGTTGGCATGTGGGTTGGGTGGGTACAAATCCACTAGGGCGTCATCTTGAAAAAGCTATCGCGGTAATGCTGCAATTCCGCAATGGAATCCTTGATGTCATCCAAGGCCAAATGGGCGCTGGATTTTTTTACCCCGGCAATCACGTCCGGGCGCCAGCGGCGCGCGAGTTCTTTAACGGTGCTGACGTCCAGATTGCGGTAGTGAAAGTAGGCTTCGAGTTTGGGCATGCCGCGCACTAAAAAACGGCGATCCTGGCAAATGGAGTTGCCGCAAATGGGCGACTTGCCCTTGGGTACCCACTGCTCCAAAAAGGCGATGGTATCCGCCTCCGCTTTGGCCAGGCTAATCTTGCTCTCCAGTACGCGGCGGGTGAGGCCGGATTTACCGTGCTGGTTGGTATTCCATTCGTCCATGGCTGCCATGACGTCGGCGGGTTGGTTGATGGCATACACCGGGCCTTCGGCGAGGATATTGAGGTTGGCATCGGTGACCAGGGTGGCGATTTCGATAATCACGTCGCTATCCGGGTCCAGGCCTGTCATTTCCAAATCGATCCAGATGAGGTTGTTTTCGTTTTGCATGGTGTTTCCTTAAAGCTGATAGGGCACAATGCCGACCAGAGTAAACCCTTAGCCCCCAGAGCCACAACCTCCCCCCTAATGAGCAAACGCAAACTCACCCGCCGCCAGGCCTGGCGCATCGAAAAAATCCAGGAAGAGCGCAGCGCCCGCGCTGCCCGCCGCGATAGCCTTGCCGACGAGCATCTTTCCGAAGGAGAGCTGGGCAGTGAGGAGGAGGGACTGATCATCACCCACTACGGCACCCAGGTGGTGGTAGAAGCCACTCAGGGCGTCAATGCCGGGCAACAAAAGCGCTGCCACTTTCGTAGCAACCTGGGCTCGCTGGTTACCGGCGACCGGGTGGTCTGGCGCGACGGCAACCCTTACGGCGTGGTGGTGGCGGTTCAGCCGCGGGATTCAGCACTCTGCCGCCCCGATCCCCACGGGGATATGAAAACCATCGCTGCGAATATCGACCGCATTATTGTCGTGATCGCGCCCTACCCCGAACCCCACGCCAACCTGGTAGACCGCTATCTGGTGGCGGCCAGCGCTATTGATATAGAGCCGGTGATCCTGATCAACAAGGCTGACCGCATAGACGAGACCAGCCGGGACAAGGTGAACACGCTGGAGCAAACCTATAAAAAACTGGGCTACACGCTGATCAAGGTGTCGACCAAAACCGGCGAGGGACTGGAGCAATTGCGCCATTACCTGGCGGACTTTACCAGCGTGTTTGTGGGGCAATCCGGGGTGGGTAAATCCTCGCTGGTGAACGCGCTACTGCCGGGGGTTGATCTGCGCGTAGGGGAACTCTCAGAGCGCCAACAGGGCGCCCACACCACCACCAACGCCCAGCTGTTTCATTTTCCCGGTGGCGGTCGCTTGATCGATTCGCCCGGTATCCGCGAGTTTGGTCTCTGGCATATGAGTGAAGATGAGGTGCTGGAGGGCTTTATTGAGTTCCGGCCCTTTATTGGCCACTGCAAGTTTCGCGATTGCAGCCACAGGCACGAGCCGGGCTGCGCGATACTCAAAGCGCTGGATGTAGGTGAGATCAGCAAAACGCGCATGGCGAGCTATCGCTACATCCTCACCAGCCTGGATCAGTAAGGCGAAATTTTGACAAAATTGCTGTAGAGGCCATTCACGTCAAAAGTCGCTATCTGAAACTCGTACTCACCCACCAGATAATCAAAATAGTAGGCATCGGCGTAGCCGTCCTGCACCTGCACATAGATAAAGTCAGCGTCGGCTTTGCGCTTGTAGCGAATCTCGTAGCCGCCAATCTCGGTGATATCCAAATACTCGCCATTTTCACGCTGGGTCGGCACGCTCCAATAGAGCTGCACCGGGCCGTCCACCTCGCCCGCATGGCTCGATTGGGAAGACACAGAAGAAGGTTGCGACGAGCTCGACACGCTGGAAACCACCGAGCTGGAACTCGACGAGCTGCTGGAAGCCGGGCTGCTGCTGGACGCAGGACTTCTAGCCGACGAAACACTGCTGGTGGATGACGAAACGCTGGATGACGAAACGCTTGGCGAAGAAACGCTTGATGAAGAGACGCTTGATGAAGA
>CBFGWO010000160.1:0-6002 GCA_965652595.1 uncultured Cellvibrio sp.
TGCTTCATGAGTACAGTGCCATCTCGGGCGTGCGTGAAGACGTCATTGAGATATTACTCAATCTCAAGGGTGTAGCTGTTGTCATGCATGGCCGTGACCAAGTGACCTTGACTCTGTCCAAAAAGGGTCCGGGGTTGGTCACCGCAGGTGATATTCAGTTGGATCATGACGTTGAGATCAAAAACCCCGATCACGTGATTGCCAATATCACTGGTAACAGTGAGCTGAAAATGCGCCTGACGGTGGCTCGTGGTCGCGGTTATCAGCCAGCCGACAACCGTCGTCGTGATGATGACGAGAGTCGTGCGATAGGCCGGTTGCAGTTGGACGCGTCTTTCAGTCCGGTAAAGCGCTTGGCGTATACCGTTGAGAGTGCCCGTGTTGAACAGCGCACCGACCTGGACAAGCTGGTTTTGGATCTTGAAACCAACGGTACTATCGATCCTGAGGAAGCTATCCGTCGTGCTGCGACTATTCTGCAGCAGCAGTTGGCCGTATTTGTTGACCTCGAAGGTGAGAAACAATCTGCACCTGAGCAAAAAGAAGAAGCTATTGATCCGATTCTTTTGCGTCCGGTGGATGATTTGGAACTTACTGTTCGTTCGGCTAATTGTTTGAAAGCAGAAAACATCTACTACATCGGTGATTTGATTCAGCGCACTGAAGTAGAACTGCTCAAGACGCCAAATCTGGGTAAGAAATCGCTAACCGAAATCAAAGACGTGCTGGCATCACGCGGCTTGTCTCTGGGGATGCGTCTCGAAAACTGGCCGCCCGCCAGCCTGCGCAACGAGTAATTTGCGCAAATCACAGATAGGTCGCCCGTTAACTCACTTCGGTGCGGGCGTTTCACGAGGCCGCTTAACAGCGGCCCATTATTGAAGGAATTTTTCCATGCGTCATCGTCTTAGTGGCCGTCAACTCGGTCGTAAATCACCTCACCGTAAAGCCATGTTTCGCAACATGTCAGCTTCTCTGGTTGAGCATGAACTGATTAAAACCACCCTGCCTAAAGCCAAGGAATTGCGTCGCGTTATCGAGCCGCTGATTACCTTGTCTAAAAAAGACAGCGTGGCTAATCGCCGTTTGGCATTTGCTCGCTTGCAGTCCAAAGAAGCAGTGGGCAAATTGTTTAGCCAGCTGGGTCCGCGCTACGAAGGCCGCCCAGGTGGTTACGTGCGTATTCTTAAGTGCGGTTTTCGCGCTGGTGACAAGGCGCCTATGGCTTACGTCGAGTTGGTCGACCGCCCGGTAGTGTCAGGCGAGAGTGCGGTAGAGGTTGAATAAGCCCTGCAGATAACACCATAAAAAAGCCGGAATTTATTCCGGCTTTTTTATGGTCGTGTTTTGTTCGCAGTGATAGTGGTAGCTGACATGGTTTGTCTACCCCTGATTTAGGTGCAATGCAGCAGTATTTGCTGCGAAAAATCCGCCAGAGCGTGCAATTTAGCAGTTTAGGTGTCCATTTCTGTGGGTAAATCCCTTCGGCATCCTGTATATTAGCGCCCTATTTTTCAACACAGCTTCCAGAGAACGGTATGACTGACTTATCCCTTTATAGAAACATAGGTATCTTCGCCCACGTTGATGCCGGTAAAACCACCACTACCGAGCGTATCCTCAAGCTCACCGGTCGAATCCACAAGCTCGGTGAGACTCACGAAGGTGAATCCACCACCGACTTTATGGAGCAGGAAGCTGAGCGCGGTATTACCATTCAGTCAGCAGCAGTGAGCTGTTTCTGGAAAGGCAACCGCTTTAACGTCATTGACACCCCCGGACACGTTGACTTCACCGTTGAAGTGTATCGCTCGTTGAAAGTACTGGATGGTGGTATCGGCGTATTCTGCGGCTCGGGTGGCGTAGAACCACAATCAGAGACCAACTGGCGTTACGCGAACGATGCGGAAGTATCACGCCTGATCTTCGTCAACAAACTTGACCGTATCGGCGCCGATTTCCTGCGTGTTACCGACCAGGTGAAAAAAGTTCTGGGCGCCAAGCCATTGATCATGACGCTCCCTATTGGCCGCGAAGATACCTTCACTGGCGTTGTTGATCTGCTGACCCGCCAAGCCTACATCTGGGACGATTCCGGTCTTCCAGAAAACTACACCGTCACCGACGTTCCAGCGGACATGGTTGATGATGTTGAAATGTATCGTGACCAACTGGTTGAGAATGCCGTTGAAGTGGACGACGACCTGATGATGGCTTATATGGAAGGTGAAGAACCCTCCATTGAAGACATCAAGCGTTGCGTCCGTAAAGGCACGCGCGACCTGGTGTTCTTCCCCACCTACTGTGGTTCTGCCTTCAAAAACAAAGGTATGCAACTGTTGTTGGATGCGGTAGTGGATTACTTGCCAGCACCGACTGAAGTTAACCCGCAACCGCTGACTGACGAAGAAGGTAACGAGACCGGCAAGTACGCGATCGTTTCTGCCGCTGAACCCTTCCGCGCCCTGGCGTTCAAGATCATGGACGACCGTTTCGGCGCCCTGACCTTCGTGCGTATCTACTCCGGTGTATTGAACAAGGGTGACACCATCCTCAACTCCTTCACCGGCAAGACCGAACGTGTTGGTCGTATGGTGGAGATGCATGCGAACGAGCGTACCGACCTGACCACCGCGCAAGCGGGCGACATTATCGCTATTGTCGGTATGAAGAACGTACAGACCGGTCACACCCTATGTGATCCGAAGCACCCCTGTACCCTTGAGCCGATGATCTTCCCTGAGCCGGTAATCTCTATTTCGGTAACCCCGAAAGATAAAGGCGGCGTTGAGAAGATGGGTATTGCGATCGGCAAGATGGTGGCAGAAGACCCGACCTTCCGTGTTGAGACTGATGTGGATTCAGGCGAAACCATCCTGAAAGGTATGGGTGAATTGCACCTCGACATTAAAGTCGACATCCTCAAGCGTACCTACGGTGTTGAGCTGATCGTTGGTCAGCCGCAGGTGGCTTACCGCGAAACCATTACGCGCGATATCGAAGACAGCTACACCCACAAGAAGCAATCCGGTGGTTCTGGTCAGTACGGTAAGATCGATTACCGCATTCGTCCAGGCGAAGCCAACACTGGCTTCAAGTTCGTTTCCACCGTTGTTGGCGGCACTGTTCCCAAGGAATTCTGGCCAGCCATCGAGAAAGGCTTCAGGTCGATGATGGACACGGGTCCCTTGGCGGGCTTCCCTGTGCTGGATGTCGAGATTGAACTGTTTGATGGTGCTTTCCACGCTGTGGACTCCTCGGCGATTGCGTTTGAAATCGCTGCAAAAGGTGCTTTCCGTCAATCCATGCCCAAAGCGGGTCCGCAGTTGCTCGAACCCATCATGAAGGTTGACGTGTACAGCCCGGAAGATCACGTAGGTGATGTGATCGGCGACCTGAACCGTCGTCGCGGTATGATCTCTGGCCAAGAGCCAAACGTGACTGGTGTGCGCATCAAGGCTGACGTACCGCTGTCAGAAATGTTTGGCTACATCAGTACCCTGCGTACCATGACCTCTGGTCGCGGTCAGTTCTCGATGGAGTTTTCTCATTACGCACCCTGTCCGGCGAACGTTGCCGAAACAGTGATTGCCAAAGAGAAAGAAAAGAAAGCAGCCGCTGCTAAGAACTAAGCTCGGCCCGCTCAGTCAGGCACCAGCCAGAGCGCAAATTGTTGCTCCCTGGCTGGTGTTTGATCACCAATCAGATTTTTTAAAGATTTGCTCCTTTAGCAATTCGCTCTTTCAAAAAGTCCATCAGCAATCTCACCCTCAAAGGCATATACCTTGATCCTGGATAAATCAGGGAAAAGGGCCTGCTACAACCGCCAAACTCCTGCAACAACTCCACCATAGTTCCTCGCTTGATATCCTCCTCGACAATAAACCTATAGGTTTGCAGCAGCCCAGCGCCATGGCGAGCGAGAGTGGCGCCGCCGAGAAAATCGTCCGAATAGGTGACGCTGCCTTTGGTGGCAATTTCCAGCTCCTTGCCCTCTGCCCGGAACCTCCAGGGTACGGCCAGCCCGGTGCTCGGTAACAGAAACTGAATGCACTCATGCTCATTGAGTTCAGTGGTCGTTCCGGGCGCACCCCTTTGCCGTACATACTCCGCGCTGGCTACCACCACCAGCTCGGCGTCGATTAATCGTTGCGCAACCAATCCGGAATCAGCGGGTGCCCTGGCTCTGATGGAGAAATCAAAATCCTCTTGGGTAAAGTCAACGTTGCGGTTACTGACTTGAACCTCAATCTGAACCCTGGGATGCCGCGCTCTAAAGTCGGCCAGTGCGGGCAGAACAAGGTAATGCCCAAGGGTGGTGGGAACGCTGATACGAACTCTGCCTGAGGGTTCGGCCTGGGCGCCGCCCAGCTCTCGCTCGGCGTCATTGATCTGGGTGAGCGCCTGCCTGCAGTGATTAAAGTAGGATCTCCCTGCTTCAGTCAGACGGATCTTGCGTGTACTGCGAACGAACAGCTGCACTTGAAGCCGCTCTTCAAGTCGGGCAATAGCACGGCTCACGGCTGCGGGAGTCAGTCCCGCCTCATTCGCCGCAAGTGTAAAGCTCTCAAGCTCTGCTGCCAGGCAAAACAGCTCAATACTGCCAAGCATCACATCACTGAAGTGTCTGGCCATTGTTTACCTTGTGTAACTAATGAAGTGATTTGGTGTGAGTTTATCAACTGAAAATTGGCAAATAAACTGCCGGCTGGTTTTAATGACAGAGGCAAACCCCGATGAGCAAGTCGATTTCTATTGTTTTTCACAGTGGCTATGGCCATACCCTTAAGGTCGCTGAGGCCATTGCCCAGGGTAGTGGTGGTGATTTGTTGGCTATTGATGAGCAAGGCGAGCTACCGCCTGCGGCCTGGGATCAGCTTGAGAACGCCAGAGCGATCGTATTTGGCTCTCCCACCTACATGGCGAATGTCAGTTGGCAGTTCAAGAAGTTTATCGACGCCAGCTCGGCGGTGTGGGCCAGGCAGGGTTGGAAAGACAAGTTGGCAGCAGGCTTTACCAATAGCGCGGGAATGAATGGCGACAAGCTCAGTTGCCTTTACACCTTGTTTTCCATGTCGCAACAGCACGGCATGTTGTGGGTTAGCACGGGTATGACGCCGAGTAACACCAAGGCATCTGCGAGGGATGATATTAACTACCTGGCGTCCTTTTCCGGCTTGATGACCGCCACACCGGCGGACGCTTCAGTCGATGAGATGGTGGCAGGAGATTTGAAAACTGCGCGTCTTTTCGGCGAGCGAATTGCCCATGTTGTGCGCCAATTGGGTTGAGAGGAGCGGCTATGCCTTACGTCCATATACGCGTTACCCGTGAAGCAGTGACCCGCGAACAGAAAGCCACCCTGATAGCTGGTGTGACTGACCTTTTGGTAAAAACGCTGGGGAAAAATCCGGCCACGACCCATGTTGTGATTGAAGAAGTCGATCTGGATAACTGGGGTGTGAGCGGCCTGTCAGTGGCGGAATTGAGGCGGCAACAAAATGATTGAGGCTGAAAAATTTTCTGCGGTCGCCGCTGTGGTGCAGGAGTATCTGGATTGCCTATATGACTACGATGCTCGGAGTTTCTCCCGTGTATTTCATCCTCACGCGCGCTACACCTGTGCCACTGGTGGGCATTGGGTTCACCTGGATATGGTGCAATACCGAGCGCTTGTGGAGGCGCGGCCGACGCCCCGAAGCCAGCAGCACCCGCGCTCAGACGAAGTGATTGCGATCGAGTTTGCCGGGACGGCCGCTGCCTCCGCACGCCTGGCGTGTTCCATCCCTGGTAAATCCTTTATCGATCTTTTGACCCTCGTTTATCTGGATGGTCGTTGGCAAATCATCAGCAAGGTATTTGATTACCAGGCTCGGGATTAGCCCGTCAGGATTTGGCTTTGGAGCGTTTTGCGGGGGGCTTGCTGGATAGGGCGTTCTTGCCAGACAGGGCGCTCTTGCTAGACGCGGTGCTCTTGCGCTTGGGGCCCGCCTTTTGCAACA
>CBFGWO010000161.1:0-5949 GCA_965652595.1 uncultured Cellvibrio sp.
TTGGCAGCGCCTGTGTCATGAGTGACCAAGGGCTCGGCGGCGGACTGATGCGCTACCAGGCACGGCACCAGAACACACATCAATAAGCTTGGGATACTGCACAAAATAGGCAGCAGCCGCCGCGCGAGCAAACCTCGCGCGATGTGCGCTGTGTTAACACCGGGCGTGTTCATCGGCTGGCCAGATATTCGCTAGTTTTTACCCGGCAACCGCCGGTACCTGAATAGCTGCTCATACTGCCAGTTGCGCAAGGCGACTACCAGTGTATAACCCTGACGCTCATCCAACGGCAGGCCCGCATCGGCATTGTTGAGCTGATCAAACTCCCGCGCCAACCGCTCAATCTTTTTTTGCAGCTCGCCGTTGGATTGGCCAGACAACATGCCGTTCAGCACCACCAGCTTATGGTCGGGCTTGTCAAACTGCGCGTTAAACAGCTCTTTTTCGATGGTATTCAGAAAAAACTGCTGGATCGGCCCGTTTTTTCGCCAGCTAAAGTTAGGCGCAACCAACAACTTGATACGGTTTTTGGGCAAAAGCTCGATGATTTTTAGCCGATCCAAACGCGCCAGTTTTTGCACCACCTCATGCTCACTAAAGGTGTAGTGACTGAGGATATCCTCAAAGGTCCAACGATTGAGTACGCACACCGTAATAATCAAAAAACCGGGATCGCGCACTATCTCCTCTTCCTGCTCATCGCTCAGCTCTTGCAAGCGCGACTGGCGTTCGGTCATCAACTGCACCAGATCCGAGATTTCCATTCCCATCATCAGGCATACTTGCTGCACCTGTTGCAAACTGAAGTTGCGGCTGCTGAACAAACGCTTGATCGAGGCTTCGGAGAGTTCCAACGCCTCGGCCACATCGCGGTACTTAAGGTTGTGGGATTTAAGCGCGGCTTTGAGGCTATCCACCAAAGCATCTACCTGTGCCATAACCAACTCCTGGGTATTATTTTTCGATACCGGCAAGTCTATAGCGCGCAACAAGGAATGAAAAGGTCGAACATAAAAATACAAATGGGCAGAGTGGCCTCCACCCGGGTGGCTCGATCTTTCGAGGAGGGGTGGGGTAAAGGTTTGCGAGACCGTGCGCGGCAGGGATGCCGCGCCCGAGCCCCCAAGGAAGGGTTCACGGCGCGTCTCGCGGGCCTTTACCCCACCCCGACCTGGGACCACGCCAAGCTGCCAACCCTAGAAGGAAAAGGTTATGTCGCAACTTACCCGCATCACAGGTTTTATCCCCTACCTGCTGGTGGTGTTTCTCAACGCTTTTGTGGATCTGGGCCACAAGATCATTGTGCAAAACACCGTGTTCAAGGTGTACGACGGTCAGGAACAGGTGATACTCACCGCCATCGTCAACGCCTTGATACTTTTGCCGTTTATTTTGCTGTTTTCGCCCGCCGGGTTTTTCTCTGACCGCTTTCAAAAACATCAGGTTATGCGCATCAGCGCCTGGGCGGCGGTGGTGATTACCCTGATGATTACCGCCTGCTATTACGCTGGCTGGTTTTGGGCGGCCTTCAGCCTGACATTTTTGCTGGCGATCCAAAGCGCACTCTATAGCCCGGCCAAGTATGGCTATATCAAGGAGCTGGTGGGTAACGAAAAATTAGCCCACGCTAACGGCGCTGTGCAAGCAATTACCATCGTGGGTATTTTGCTCGGCACTTTTGTGTTTTCCGGGTTGTTTGAAATTTTGCTGATCGATCGCGCCACCGATAACAGCCAGGCGATATTGCAACGCATTGCACCCCTGGGCTTTTTGCTGGTCGCTCTGTCTGTGCTTGAATTGTGGATGGCTTACCACTTGCCACAGAAATCCCAGCCGGATATCGAGCGTCGCTTTGCGGTGGGTAGTTATGTGTCGCTGGGTTATTTGCGCAAAAACCTGGCAGCGCTGCGCGGTCGTCAGGTGATCTGGTTGTCAATCATTGGCTTGTCAACCTTCTGGGCCATTTCGCAAGTGCTGCTCGCCGCCTTTCCCGATTTTGCCGAAACCAAATTTGCAGAAACCAACACGCTGATTATTCAAGGTCTACTCGCCTGCTCCGGCCTGGGGATTATGTTAGGCGCGATTTTCGCGGGCCGCTTTTCGCAAAAACATATTGAAACCGGATTGATTCCCCTGGGTGCTCTGGGCATCGCTATTACACTCGCACTCTTACCGCTGCTCGATTCCTACGTGGCCCTGGGGTTTAACTTTTTGGTGTTGGGCATGATGGGCGGCCTGTTTATGATTCCGCTGAATTCATTGATTCAATATCACGCCAAGGAACATGAGCTGGGCACAGTGCTCGCCGGAAACAACTGGGTGCAAAACATCACCATGCTCAGCTTCCTCGGCTTGACCGTGGCCTTTGCCTGGTTTGGTTTAAACAGCGGTATGCTGTTGGGCCTACTGACGCTGGTGGCGGTGATCGGCACCGGCTACACGGTTAAACAGCTGCCTCACTCGTTTGTGCGTTTTGTAGTGAGCCTGATGTTTCGTCAGCGCTACCGTATCGATATTCTCAACTTTGAAAACTTGCCTGCGCGCGGTGGCGTGTTGCTGCTGGGCAACCATATCAGCTGGATCGACTGGGCCTTGGTACAAATTGCCTGCCCGCGTCCAATTCGCTTTGTGATGCAGCGGGAAATTTACAACCGCTGGTATTTAAAGCCATTGCTGAGTCGTTTGGGGATGATTCCGATTTCTTCCGGCAATAGCAAAGAAGCCCTGGGACGCATCAACGAACTGCTGCAAAAGGGTGAAGTAGTTTGTCTGTTTCCCGAAGGTGCATTGAGTCGCAACGGCCATTTGGGAAAATTTCACAGCGGTTACGAACGCACCGTTGAAGGTGTAGAAAACGCAGTGATAGTGCCTTTTTATCTGCGCGGCCTCTGGGGCAGTGCTTTTTCCCGCTCCACCGGCAAGCTGCGCGAGCAGGCCACACTCTTTGGCCGCAGCTTTGGTGCCCGCCGCGACATTATTGTCGCCTTTGGCGAGCCCTTACCGCTGACCACCAACACCGCTGAACTTAAACAGAAGGTTTTTGAACTTTCTGTGTCCGCTTGGGAGGAGCACACCCAGCAACTGGATCCACTGGCACTCACCTGGATCAAAACGGCGAAGCGCAATCGCTTTGCCCATTTTATGGCGGAGAGTGAAGGTACCACCCTCAGCTACGGTCGCACCCTCGCAGCCTCACTGGCTTTTGCCAAAGCCATGCGTCGCTACGGCAATCAACAAAATGTCGGCTTGGTGCTGCCCGCTTCAGGCGCAAGCTTGATCAGTAATATGGCTGTTCTGCTCAACGGTCAAACCACGGTGAATATCAACTACACCAGCAGCGTTTCAGCTGTACAAGCGAGTGTGGCGGCAGCAGATATTAAGACCGTGTTTACCTCCAAGCGTTTTATGGCCAAGCTGGAACAGCGCGGTATAGCCATAGGCGAGATGCTCAAGGAAGCCAAGCTGGTTTATCTGGAGGATGTGAAAGCCGAATTGAGTAAATTCGATTTGCTAAAGGCTATGGTATTTTCGTTGCTACCCGCGCGCTGGATTTACGCGCTGCTGGGGCGCAAGCGCCAGCTGGATGATCCGGCGGCGATTCTGTTCAGCAGCGGCAGCGAAGGCACACCTAAAGGGATTGTGCTCAGCCACCGCAATATCATCGCCAACTGCAAACAAATCAGCGATGTGCTCGATACTCGCAGTAGCGATGTATTTATGAATTCACTGCCGCCCTTCCATTCGTTTGGCTTAACAGTCACCACCATGATGCCTATGCTCGAAGGTATTCCGGTAGTGCATCACCCGGATCCTACCGATGTGCTGGGTATCGCAAAAGCCATTGCCCGCTATCGCGCCACTGTGCTCTGCGGCACTGCCACCTTCTTGCGGCTGTACACCAAAAATTCCAAAGTGGAACCGCTAATGCTGGAATCCCTGCGCATAGTCGTGGCCGGTGCGGAAAAATTGCAGGCGCAAGTGCGCAATGAGTTTGAAGCTAAATTCAGTAAGCGTATTTACGAAGGCTACGGCACCACAGAAACCACACCGGTTATCAGCGTGAACATTCCCGACATGCTCGATACTGCTTATTGGAAACTGCAAAAAGGCAACCAGCCGGGCAGCGTCGGCATGCCCCTACCCGGCAGTTGTGTGCGTATTGTGGACCCGCAAACACTCGGAACCTTACCTCAGGGTGAAGATGGGTTGATCCTGGTATCAGGCACTCAACTGATGCTGGGTTATTTAAAAAATCCGGAGAAGACTGCGGAGGCTATTGTGCAACTGGACGGCCGCCGCTGGTACAAAACCGGCGACAAAGGCCATTTGGATGAAGACGGCTTTTTGACCATCGTTGATCGCTACTCGCGTTTTGCCAAAATCGGCGGCGAGATGATCAGCTTGGGCGCCGTGGAAGAACAAGCGCGAAAAATTTTGGCGGACGGTGAACTGGAACTGGCGGCCACCAATATCCCCGATGAAAAGAAAGGTGAAAAAATTATTCTGTTTGTCGCGGGGGATGCAGCAATGGACACCAGTGCCCTGCGTCAAGAGTTGCTTAGCGGAGGTATGGAAGGTTTGATGCTCCCAGCGGAAATTCGCGCTATCGCCGAGCTGCCCAAACTGGGTAGCGGCAAGCTGGACTACAAAGCGCTATCTGGTTTAGCCCTAATTTAATCAGAAATCGCTTTAAAGTGATAAAAAGGGCTCGGCGAATGCCGAGCCCTTTTTTACGCCGAACGAATTAGTGATCATGCTCTTCATCTGAGGGTTCAACAATACCCAACCAAGTCAACTTGTTAGGGACAAAGTCGAGCTGAACTGTGTCTACGACCTTCGTCTCATCCAGATCAATGACTTTGATCTGATTGGCAATAGGATCCATCACAAACGCATGATGTCCTGGCGTAAGGGCCAACTCAAAACGACTGCCATCAGGCAGTGCCGACAAGTTGCTGCTGACAGCCTGAACAACCGCCACCACCGACCAATCTTCTGTCGACAGAATAGTGACCCTGCCCTGATTATCCAGAATCACAAACAACTCGCCCTCTTCCACAAAGCCATAACCGGTAGCGCTGGCACCCGTTTCAGTCCACACGATCGGCGAAATGGTTTCTGCTTCCGGATCTACCGCATAAAACTGACCAGAAGCAATCCCTACAAATATATTCAGATGCTCATCGCCCACCAAGGTACCAATACGGGTATTGCCGGTAAAGCTGTCCGGATTGGGCAGTTTTCTTGCAGTAAAGTTGTCGCCGTTCTGCTCAATCGCCAACACGCCATCAGTACAACCGAATGCAATAAATTCGTGATTCTGAGCACTGCCATGCAGGCCTGGGCACTCCTCTTCGAACACCAACTCTTCATCAAAGTGATCACCATGGGCGTGGTAAAGGCCTACTTGATGCGGCAGAGTTGAGCTGCTGGCAGGATCGCGAATAGTGCTCAGCAGGTAGTCGCCACGCGCCTGGGCAGCGCCGTGCTGATGAGTGGTGTATTCCAGCCAGATGCCTGTGCCGTTGTCAGCAAGATCAGCTTCGGTAAACACAGCCACGGCAGCCGGTGTGCTGGTGTCCACATTGCCGTCATAAAAAATCGCCGTTTGACTGTCGGTGCCGGTGAAGTGGGTGGGGCGAGCATAGTCGGTATGAAAGCTCATAAAGCTGGGGGCTTCCGCATAAGGGTGCATATGATCGCCGTGATCCTCCTGCCAAAGGCCACCATCAATCACATCAACGCGGTCGTCAGTGCGCTGTACGACGAAGCCGTAACGATAACCAGGGCTGGCGTAAACCGCACTGGGTACACCGGAGGTGGCGAACTCAGCCAGTGTAGATTTTTCAGTGACATCCAACACCAGCACTCGTGCCACATCTTTTTCGGATATCAACAAGCGGCCCAAAGACTGCTCATGGTCATGATTGTGGTCGTCGTCATGATCAT
>CBFGWO010000162.1:0-5809 GCA_965652595.1 uncultured Cellvibrio sp.
CCCCGGTGACGGTGGCAAGATCGCCGATATCAGCGAGCTGGTGTTAACGGCAAAAGGTGAAGCGGTTAAAGCCTTGGTGTTTGATTTGCCCTAATTAACAATTGAATGCCGGTGCCAACATAAGTTGTTCGTGGCGACTGATACCCAAGTGGGTCGCCACGGTTTTCCATTGGCTCACGCTGGCTAACACCTCTTGCTGAATTTTGTTGGCGCTAGACTGGCGTAGCTGAAAAAAATCGATCACCTGCATAGGCAAGTCAAAATCCAAGCGGTTGTCGCAATCGGTGATGTTCAGATGCAAACCATTTGCAGGCGTTACCGGATTAAGGTCATAAGCTGGCGACAAAACCCAGCCACCATTACGGTAAATAAAGCCGTGGTTGCGCAAATGATCATCGGTATTGGAGATAGCGATGTTAAATACAATGCGGCGCCAAAGCTGTTCCAGGTCACTTCGCGTGTTGGAACCTTGCTCGGTAAGAAACTGAGCCAGTTCCAAATAGCTGGCTTCGTAATCGCCATCGTAATAACCCAGCTGTGTCATCGCCGAAGTGAAATGCAAGCGGTGCGAATCTGTCCGGTCAAAACGCTGGGTTAAAAATGTGTGGTGATGGCTGTTAAATTTTTCAATACGACAAGGCGCCATATCGATACCCGCACTAAGCGCCAATTGATAAGCAAGATACTCCCAGGCCGCTATGTCATAGTCATCTTGTCGGCTCGGGAACTTGGCAATCCATAAGCGCTTGGCATCGTCGATAACGCAGGCTTTAGGTCGTGCACCTCCGAGGGATGAGCCCGGAGACATCAGCATAAATAGCCACTTCAAATACTCAGGATCATCGTCATCGCTGCTTTCGATTTGCTGAGCGGCGTGCTCCAGTTCCCGCAGCGCAGAAACGGGTGGTGCCGCCAATCGCTGGTCGTTATCGAGAAATTCGCCGTTCAACGCTGTTTTAAAGCGCAGAGCACCTTGACGATACAGATCGTGAACGCCCAACAGATAATCCGCCTCGCTCAACACGCGGGGGCGTCGATCTTCCTGACGCGCAACCAACGCCTCTCGCCGCTTCATTAACAAACGCCCCCAACGATCCGGGCATGAATCCAAAAATATTCGAAAATTATTGGAATCAAGGCTGTACTGCTCGCCGGAATAGAGATGCAAATCGGGATCAATTTGTTGGGCAAAGGGTGATTGCAGCCAGGTGTCGTCATAGCTAAAGCTAAAATGTTCTTTATTCCTGGTCACGAGTGAACGTAGGTAGCCCACCAATAGGGGGTCGACCATGCCATCCCAATGTGCGAAAACGAAAATCTCCTTCTTCATCTTGGCTTACCGATGAGTTTTATATCCTGCAACTTACGCCCTAGCTCATCGTCACGGGCGACCTTCGCCAAATCATCAACCAAGCCGAGCACGCCTAGCACCGCCACATAATGCCCAAGGGACACCCTCGAATCCCCCTGTTCGATCTTGCGGATAGTCAACCGGCTTAGCCCGGTGCGCTCGGAAATGAGGGCTTGGGTATAGCGGCGCCGCTTGCGGGCGAGCTTGATGTTCTCCCCCAGTTGGGCCAAGACCTTCTGGTGCTTGGGGAAAATCACGGCGGTTCGAGCTTGGTCTGACTTTGAGTTGGGCATTACAGTTACCAAAATTAATTAATATGGTAATCATAGTGATCATCTACTCTCGGGTAAAGCCTAGGGATCAGCACCAACCCATGACACCCCGCCCAGAATAAAAGATTGAAGTGCACACTTTTATGCGCATAATAATGCAAATATCAACACTTTTATGCGCATAAAAGTGTGAAAAGCGCTACCGCCTCCCTAAAAGCCGCAGGAGCCAACCCATGAAACGCCTGCTACTCGATAAACTCCTTGCCTGGAAGGCCCAGCCGACCCGCAAGCCCCTGCTGCTGGATGGCGCTCGCCAAACCGGTAAAACCTACCTGCTGCGAGAGCTGCTAGGCCGCGAATTCCCAAGAGTGTTACGCGTGGACTTTCTGGAAAATCCCCAGATGGCCGAGGCTTTTGCTGGCTCCCTCACACCGGAAAACATCATCTCTGGCATTGAGCTGTTGAGCGGGCAAATTTTTTACCCGGAAACAGATTTGCTCATTCTGGATGAAATTGGTGAATGCCCCAAGGCGGTAACGGCGCTCAAGTACTTCGCCGAGCAAGCACCCACCTGGTACGTGGCCGCCAGCGGCTCCAATATCGGCCTGCTCACCAGCTTTCCGGTGGGCAAGGTGGAAGAGTACAAACTGCGCCCGCTCAGTTTTCGCGAGTTCTTATGGGCTGCCAATGAGCCCACCTTAGTAAAGGCCTACGAATCACAAACCCTCTCGGCGGCAGCGCACAGCAAACTCTTCGACAAACTCACCGACTACTACTTTACTGGCGGCATGCCCGAGGCTGTTGCTCGCTGGTTTGATGCAGCCGATAACAGCATTCTTAAGCGTGTCGAGGCCGTGCAAAAAGTCCACGCCGACTTGATTGCCGGTTATCAACGCGACTTTGGAAAATACGCAGGCAAATTGGATGCGCATCTGATTGAATCAGTATTTCGCAACATACCAGCACAACTATCTGCTGTTATGGATGAATCGGTTAGTCGCTACAAATTCAAGGGCATTGTTGAACGAAAATCCCGCTATGCTGAATTTGCCAGCCCCATCAACTGGCTACACCAATGCCGACTCCTGCTAAAAAACTACCCTATTGAAGGCATCCCAAAAACGCCCCTTGCGGCCTATCAAAAAGACAACAAGGTAAAACTGTTTTTATTTGACGTGGGCTTGCTCAACCACATGCTCGACACCAGATACCAGCAAATTAAACAGCAAGGCTACGAATACAAAGGCTACATAGCGGAAAATTTTGTGCAGCAAGAATTGGCGGTAATGGGAATAGACCCGAATTATTCCTGGGCCGATGCACGCGCAGAAATAGAGTTTATTCTCAGCGACGAACAGGGCCGCGTTGTGCCGGTGGAAGTTAAAAGCGGCAAGCGCACACGAGCAAGATCGCTGCAATCCTTTATTGAAAAATGCGAACCGCATAAAACGATAAAGCTCACCGGCACCCAAGGGGCGGGGCCGGAAGAGCAAATACACTTGGTAATGCCGCTTTACTATGCGGCCTATGTGTTGGAGCGGATCAACGGTTAGTCCCCGCACGCAAACCTAACGCGACCCAGAACCACGACTCGGGCTTGCGGGCGCTAGCAATTTTTTACCGCCCGGTGGCGGCGTTGGTGTGCTTTGAATCCCGCCCGGCACAGGCAAGCTACTACCCTGATGGCGGGCACAAGTCACCGGCATCTTGTAAGGCGGTGAATACTCCCATATAGCTTTGTTGGAGCCTGCACCGCTCGCATCCACATTGCGACCCAGGGTCACATTGAAATGCACACTGCGATCCTGGCCAAAAATCTGCGCATTGGACATACCCTGATCGCGCAAAGTGGCGGCCCGCAAGTTGCACATGGACAGCGCATAACTGGACACCAACGACATGTTTAACTTGATGTTCACATTCTGGTTTAGCGTTTTAGGCCGGTTGCCTATGCCATAGCTCTGGCTCAACTTGCCAAAGGTTTTGGTGTTGGCAACTTGTTGGTGAATGCCAAAGCCCGTTGTAATCTCCGGCCACACCTCCCAACTTTTAACCCGGCCAGCGGTGCCGCCGTCGTAGATCAATTTGCCGCTGATGTTAAGTTCACCACCGTTCACCTGTGTGTATTCAGTGCCGTTGCTCACCACCACAATTGGCTTGGGCGTGGCGTTGGTCACCTGGGCGCTACCGGTATCGGCTAATACCTGGCCAGAGGCGAAAGCCAGCGCCGCGAGGCTCGCGATCAGGATTGATTTGGTGTGTTTGTTGATTGAAGACATGTGCTTCTCCTTGGATTCAAGTTCAAAACAGGGCTTATTGCCTGGGTTCCTACTTGAGTCGAAGGGTGTGGCGAAAGGGTTCAAACGGAAGGACTATCATTACTCCTGCATCGCCGCCAAGGTGCGGCGACACTGCTTTAAAACCACCTGCTCTACCCGTTGCAATGCAGGGTAAGCGCCGTATTGTGATTCAAAGGCTTTTCGAACTTCTGGCAACTTTTGTAAGAGTGCATTTGCCAAGGCGTAGACCCTATCCTGAAGAAAGCGAGGGCGCAAACCACAGGTTTGCGCCAGCTCAGCCCAATGCTTGGTGCTAACCCTGGAGGGATCGCGCTCACCGCCCACCGCTAACGCCAGGTGATAATCAATGCGCTCAATCGCCCGTGTACAAATCAAATCGTAAAAAGGCGCCACGCGAATTTCACCCTGCGGCAAATAAAGTAATGACAAATTTTTTGCGTGGCCATCAGAGTTCCCCGCTAGCACGTTAAAAATTTGCCAATGCAGCAAGTGTTGCAAATCGTTAGCGGGATCGCTGGATACCTCTTGTACCAAGCGGTAACAATCAGCAAAAGATGGACCGCCGTCCTCCTGATATTTTCGTTCGTGGCCAAATCCCAGCGCCTGGCAAAAATCTTCCTGATGCAAGCGCGCGACTTGTCCTTGGCTATTCATCTGCCGGTCGTAGCGCTCGATTAGCGCAAAATGCGTATTGGCAACAGATCGCAAGTGGATGTCTACCACCGGTAAACCAATGGCGCCTGCCAATAAACTGGTGAAGGTTTCGTAGGCGGGCAGATTGCGATAATCCGCCAGCTCAAACTTTAAAATGTGGCTGGATGGCGACTCTTTTTTAGGGAGCCAATAACTATCGCCCTTTAGCAGTACTGGGCATTTGTCCTGGGCGCCAGCCAAAGAAAGCCGGGGGCGTTCATCCGCTGTCCAGTTGTAAGCTTGGCCTTTGCGTGTCACCAATCGCGCTAGCTCATCGGCTGATAGTTGGTGATACTCATGCCGCACCAAAGGGGAATCTTCTGCCCGAAGAATCGATAAAGCGCCCGCGCACTCACCGCCAATGGCGCGAAGCAAATCGAAATCGGTGTTAGTAATTTTTAAATCGCGCACTATCTGATCGCGGGCGCCGCCTTCAGGTAAGAGATTGGCAAAAAACCGGTGAGCAAGCCCTAGCTCCGGCGCAAACTCGCCGCGCTTTAAGGGTAGAGAATGAGAAATAGCAAAGGCGCCGGGAGTGGCCAGCCACTCATCGTCGTAACGAAAGCCCATTTGCCCATGGCTATTGCGCCACAGGTAGCCCACCAGTTGCGCCTCATTCCAGACATTGAGGCCGTCAGGATCAAGCATTGTCATCTCCCAGCGGGCCCGGCCTACGTTTACGTGGCTGGATAACCACCTCCAAGCCCAGAATGCGCAGGGTGTGTAGCACCTTACCCAGCTCGGCGGTTTCTTTACCGCGCTCAAACTCGGATAAAAAACGGGTGCTCACATTCCCAAGCCCCGAAATAGTCTCCAGGGTGAGCTGCCGCTGTTTACGATGGGCGCGCACCAACTTACCCAAGTCCTCGGCAGACCGAACAACGCCGTATTCTATTTGCCCTTTCATCGTCTAAACTCGCCAAAAATTTACCGTACGGTAAAATTTAGTCTGCAAACAACGGCAGGTCAACCAATCTTTTACCGTACGATAAAAATGTGGGGGGTTATTGCGAGTAGGTGAGACTTATATCCCGTACGGTAAAAATAGGGGCAGCTTCGGGCCAGATGACAGGGAAGATGCCCGGTGAGCCATCAACACCAAACCAGACCTTTGTAAGGTGACTTTTGCAAGGCCGCGAGCCGGGTTTGCAAGCTGCCGCAATGAAGCTCAAGGCGATGGCCATTGGGATCAA
>CBFGWO010000163.1:0-5750 GCA_965652595.1 uncultured Cellvibrio sp.
CAAGCGCCTTAACTTAACAAGCGCTTTAGCTTAAGAAGACGCCTGCTTGCTAGCGTGCTGCTCAATGGCAGCCTGTACAAAACTGCTAAACAGCGGATGGCCATCGCGCGGAGTAGAAGTAAATTCCGGGTGGAACTGGCAGGCCACAAACCAGGGGTGATCGGGAATTTCCACCACCTCTACCAGGGTGTCGTCGGACGACCAGCCACCAATGCGCAAACCCGCTTTTTGCAATTGATCAACATAGTTGTTGTTGACTTCGTAGCGGTGGCGATGGCGCTCCACAATCACATCGGCGCCATAGATATCCCGCGCTTTGGTGCCCGACACCAAACGGCATTCCTGGGCGCCCAGGCGCATGGTGCCGCCGAGATCAGAGCTTTCATCGCGTTTTTCCACTGCACCTTCGGCAGTAATCCATTCGGTAATCAAACCGATCACCGGGTGGGGGGTGTGCTTGTCAAATTCCGTGGAGTTGGCACCTTTAAGGCCAAGCACATTGCGCGCAAACTCAATCACTACCGATTGCATGCCAAGGCAAATACCCAGGTAAGGCACTTTGTTTTCGCGCGCGTACTGCACCGCTTGCAACTTGCCTTCGACGCCCCGCTCCCCAAAGCCGCCAGGTACCAGAATAGCGTCGGCATCTTGCAAAATGCTGACACCTTCGGTTTCCACACGCTCGGCATCTATGTAATTCACATTTACGCGAGTGCGCGCATGAATACCGGCGTGAGTCAGGGCTTCGTTGAGGGATTTGTAGGCGTCGAGCAAATCCATGTATTTACCCACCATGGCGATGGTCACGGATTTTTCGGGGTTGAGTTTGCCGTCCACTACCCTGTCCCATTCGCTCAAGTTGGCAGGCGGGCAGTCGAGCTGGAATTGTTCCACCACGATTTGGTCGAGGCCAAATTCGTTTAACAGGCGCGGAATAGCGTAAATGGTGTTGGCGTCCGGCAGGGGCACAACAGCCCGCTCGGCCACATTGGTAAAGAGCGCAATTTTGCGGCGGGAATCTTCATCTACCAGTTTTTCACTGCGACACAAAAGCACGTCCGGCTGCAAACCGATGGAACGCAGTTCTTTAACCGAGTGTTGGGTGGGCTTGGTTTTGGTTTCACCGGCGGTGGCGATATAGGGCACCAGGGTCAGGTGAATTAACAGCGAATGCTGCGGGCCCAGTTCAACTTTCAACTGGCGCACGGCTTCAAGAAAGGGTTGGGATTCGATATCACCCACGGTGCCGCCAATTTCCACCAGCGCCACGTCGACATCGCGCCCGCCCTCTATGATGCGGCGTTTGATTTCGTCGGTGATATGGGGAATCACCTGCACTGTGCCACCCAGGTAGTCACCGCGGCGCTCTTTGCGCAATACGGTTTCGTAAACGCGGCCAGTGGTGAAGTTATTGCGGCGAGTCATCTTGGTGCGGATATAACGCTCGTAGTGGCCCAGATCCAAATCGGTTTCGGCACCGTCTTCGGTCACAAACACTTCGCCGTGCTGGAAGGGGCTCATGGTGCCTGGGTCTACGTTGATGTAGGGGTCCAGCTTCATGATGGTGACCTTGAGGCCACGGGATTCGAGGATGGCTGCCAGGGACGCAGAGGCAATGCCCTTGCCCAACGAAGAAACAACACCACCGGTAACAAAAATATATCGGGTCATGTAAGGCCTAAATCTTGTGTAATCAATTGTGGTCGAGTGCAAAGGGAGAGCAGTAAATATCGGGAAGGCTCTCGGGAAGAGGCAGACATTTACCTACAAAGACGGGGCGCCAGAGTAACAGAAAGGCCCCTGCCCCTCAATCGAAAGCTGCGGCAACTGGCTGCCCTTGTCGACCGGCACCGGGTTGCCAAGAAAGGCAATAACCCGGCTCGGCGGGATCAGCGGCAAAACCCTTGCACACCCAGAGGTCCCCCACCGCTGCCAGCTGATCACCAGCGTAAATCAACGGCAGCCGCTCCCGCCACCAGGGTTCCAAGCCCGCCTCCTGCAACAGTTTTTTGAGGCTCTGGGAGTGGGTCCGCCCTTGCGGATGAGAGCGTTCGCCACCCTGGCGCCAGTTTAGCCGCAGGTTCTGCAGGTTGGCTTTTAGGCGCGGGGCGGTTGTCGGTTGCGCAGCAAACGCCAAATAGCCGCCATCGGGCAGCACCAGCTGATGGGACTCGCCAGCCACCAGATATAAGGGCAAGGTCGGCCAAGCATCAGGCTCTGCCAGCACAGGCAGTGCGTAAAGCCGCTGGCGATACACCCGCAAGCTCTGGCCGGCCCAATTGATGCACAGCTCAGCATCCGGCTTGAGGCCCGCCAACTGGGTTTCGATTTGCTGCTGATGGGCCTGCTCTGGCACCTCAAAGCCCTGCTGGCGCAACCAATGGCGCAACAGGTTTTGGCGACGCGGGCGGCTCAACTGCATCAGTGCTGGGAGCGCCAAGCTCTGCCCTAGCCGCTCGGACCGAGGCTTAGCCAACGCCAAGTCCTGGGCCGCCAACTCTTCCAACAGCTGCTCGGATTCCGCGCACAACCGCGCGCTGGTGCCCAAGCGCTGATCAACACTCGGCCAACGCAACCGCAGCAGGGGGATCAGGGTTTGCCGCAAATAATTGCGGTCGTAATCGGTATTGCTATTGCTCTCGTCGTCCACCCAGGTCAGCCCCTGCTCGCGGGCGTAGGCCTCCAGTTCAGCGCGGCTGACATCCAACAGCGGGCGCAACAAAAACCCCGCACCCAGCGGCCGCTCCCGCGCCATAGCCGCAAGCCCCCTTGGACCGGCACCGCGCAGCAGGCGCAGCAACAGGGTTTCGCTCTGGTCATCGCGGTGATGGGCGGTGAGCAAGTAATCGCCCGCTTGCAGGTGGCGCTCAAACACCTGGTAGCGCGCCTGGCGAGCGGCGTCTTCCAAGCCTCGGCCAGTGTTTTTTACCGAGACTTTTTCGCACACCAGCGGCACAGCCAATCGGGCACAGAGTTGCTCGCAGTGGGCCTGCCAATCATTAGCGTTAGGGGAGATTTGGTGGTTCACATGGAGGGCTTTGAGGCGAGCGCCGAGACCAAGCCCGGCGAGGGCGTGGAGCAGCACTGTGGAATCCAGGCCGCCACTGAGGCCGACCCAAATAGACTGGGTGGGGCTTAGGAGCGCAATTTCTTGACGCAGTTGTATAGGCGAAAAAACCATTTACAGGCTCTTTGTGTGTCAGATTGGGCGGCAGCAGGTTAGCATCATCACTCTTCCACCGCACAACTTGTCGCCGCCCACCCCAGCCCACACAATAGCTCCCCCTTTGCAGTACACGAGACAACCCCATGACAACCACTTCCCCCTACGGCAGCTGGGCCTCGCCCCTGAGCGCGGCAGCGCTCTCTACCCAATCCCTGCGCCTTGCTGAGCCGCGCCTGTACGCTGGCCGGTGTTTTTGGCTGGAGACGCGGCCCGCCGAACAGGGGCGCAGTGTGCTGGTGATGCGCGACACCCAGGGCGAGGTGCGCGACCTTTTACCTGCGCCCCACAGCCTGCGCACCCGCGCCCAGGAGTACGGCGGTGGCGCCTATGCGCTGGGCGATGACGAAGTGTTTTGTGTGTTGGATGGGGATCAGCGCATCTACCGCCTGAGCCTGGCGGGCGAACTGACGCCTTTGACGCCCCCCGGCCCCTGGCGCTATGGCGACCTCTGGCTGGATCGCCAACACCGGCGGCTGGTGTGCGTGCGCGAAGACTATTCTGGCGAAGGGCAAGGGTCCGGCGAAGGGCATGAACCCCTTACCCAATTGGTCGCCGTCAGCTTGGACGGCGTGAAAGAGCCGAGATTGCTTGCTACTGGCGCCGATTTTTACGCCAATCCCCGCGTCAGCCCCGATGGTCGTCAGTTGAGTTGGCTGCAATGGAACCACCCGCAAATGCCCTGGGACGGCACCCAGTTGTGGCTGGCGGATCTGGATGATCAAGGCCAGCCGCTGGCAGCGCGGCAGTTGGCAGGCGGCGAGACCGAATCTCTGTTTCAACCCCAGTGGTCGCCCGCCGGTGAACTGCTGGTGGTGTCTGATCGCAGCAACTGGTGGAACCTCTACCGCTGGAATGGCAGCGAACTGGAAGCCTTGCTGTCGATGGACGCTGAATTCGCCACGCCCCAGTGGGTGTTTGGCATGTCCTGCTACGACTTTCTCGACGCCGACAACCTGCTCTTTTGTTACACCTGCAATGGCCTCTGGCAACTGGGGCGCCTGAATCTCACCCGGCGCGAACTGACGCCGGTCGCCAGCGATTTGTGCGACTTCTCCGACATTTGCTGCGACCCCAGTAGCAACAGGGGCGAAGCCTTAATGTTGGCGGCGGGCAGCGAATCACCCGGCGCTGTTTACCGCTACGGCCCCCAGGGGCTTGAATGCCTGCGCGCTTCGGGCACCAACCCCCTGGCCGCAGGCGGTGTGTCACTGCCCCGCCCCGTGAGTTTTGCCACCCGCGATGGCGAACAGGCCCATGGCTTTTATTACCAGCCCCACAACCCGGAGTTTTGCGCGCCAGCGGGCGACAAACCACCTGCCCTGTTACTCGGCCACGGCGGGCCAACCGGTGCCACCAGCGCCGCGCTCAACCTCAAAATTCAGTACTGGACCAGCCGGGGGTTTGCGGTGCTGGACGTGAACTACCGTGGCAGCACCGGCTATGGCCGCGCCTACCGCGACCGGCTCAAAGGCGCCTGGGGCGAAGTGGATGTAATCGACCTTTGCAGCGGCGCCGATTGGTTGGTGGCCGAAGGCTTGGCAGATCCCCGGCGCCTGGCGATTCGCGGCAGCAGTGCCGGTGGCTACACGGTGCTCGCCGCCCTCACCTTCAGCGACAGGTTTAGCGCGGGGGCCAGCCTCTACGGCATAGGCGACCTGGAAACCCTGGCGCGCGACACCCATAAATTCGAAGCCCGCTACCTCGACAGCCTGGTTGGCCCCTACCCGGCGGCGCGCAGCACTTATCTGGCCCGCTCCCCATTGCATCACGCCGAGCGCATCCAGTGCCCGGTGATTTTTTTCCAGGGCCTGAAAGACAAGGTAGTGCCGCCGACCCAGGCCGAGGCGATGGTGGCGGCGCTTGAAGCCCGCGCCATTCCCCACGCCTACATCACCTTCGCCGAGGAGGGCCACGGCTTTCGCCGGGCGGATACGCTAGTGCAATCTCTCGAAGCCGAATTATCCTTTTACAGCCAGGTTTTCGGCTTTCAGCCCGCTGACCAGCTGACACCACTCGACATTATTCACGGAGACAAACTGACATCATGAGTCGCTGGCGACCCCCGCGCCCCAAAAGCTCCGCCTATATCACGGCGGCGGGCGCAAAAAAATTAAAAGACGAACTCACCCACTTATGGAAAGTCGAACGACCCCAGGTGACCCAAACCGTGCACGAGGCCGCCAAAAATGGTGATCGTTCCGAGAACGGTGATTACATCTACGGCAAACGCCGCCTGCGCGAAATCGATTCCCGCGTAAGATTTTTAAGCAAGCGTTTGGAAGCGCTGACGATTGTGGATCGTTTGCCCGAGGATCAAAGCCGGGTTTTTTTCGGCGCCTGGGTAACGCTGGAAGACGACGAAGGCAATGAAAAAACCTGGCAGATTGTGGGGCCGGATGAGTTTGATGTGAGCCTGAATAAACTCAGTATGGATTCGCCACTGGCGCGGGCAATGCTGCGCAAGCAGCTAGATGATGAAGTGGTGTTGCAAAAACCTGAGGGAGAAGAGCGGTATTACATTACC
>CBFGWO010000164.1:0-5746 GCA_965652595.1 uncultured Cellvibrio sp.
TCGAGCTGCGGTGCCTCACGTTGAAAGAGTGCATCCTGTTGCTCGGGTGACAGCTTGGCAAGACCTCGGCAGAGTTCGACCAGATCATCGCCGCCCTGGGCGTGCAGATAACTGAGCTGGCGAATAATAATGTCAGCACGCTGAGTAAAAGTATTGAGCGCTTTGCGCAGTGCCGGCAGCATCACCTCGCAGGCATTTTTCAGCCGTGCCTCTATGGTTTGCAGCAGGTTTTCCAATAGCGATTGGCCCTGCACTACCCGTTGTGGCAGCAGCTTGCGCAAACGCAGCTCCATCACAGCGCGCCAATCCAGGTCTGCGGTACTGCTATCGCCCTGGCCATATTTGCGCTTACGCCGAATCCGGGCAATGACCTCACTGATTTGATCGCGGTATTTTTCAACGCTATCGGCGGACAAGCGCACCTCAAGATCCGGTTTAAAAACCTTCTCCATAAAATCAAAAAATTCATCGCTCGCCTGCTCTACCAGTTGGCGCGCCTCTACCTCGCGCACTAGCTGACGCTTGCGCTCTTCCAGCTCGGCGATCACGTCGGTAAAGTCGCTGATAATACGCTCAGAGTATTCGTAGGCATCCAGCAAATCATGCACTTCGGCTTTATCCAAAAATGCCTGTAAGCTGTTGCGTGTGTTGCGGGTATTGCGATTGCGGGTGCGAAAGCGATTGGCATCACTGTCGGCAAAGGGCTGGGTAAAAAGTCTTCCCATGCGACTAAAGCCGTAGGTACTTTGCAGGCTGGCCTCATCCACTTGCTTTTCCAACCAACCGTGCTCCAGCAAACGGTTGATAATAAAATTGGCCAGTTCGCGTTGGGTTTTAAAGCGGCCTTCGCTGTCATCCTCGTCTTTGTCAGCATCCAGCTTGTCAGTCTCTACCTGGGGTGCCCGCGCTATAGCTTCCTTGAAAATATCCAGCAGCTGCTCGCGATTCATGGCATGGCCATAATCACGCAGATCTGTGTAGAGGCGCTGATACAAAAGCCGCACACACTCAACTACCACCGCCCGATATTTTCCGGTCAGCGGGTTGAAAAAATGTTGGCGCTCATGAACAAAAAACATGGGCTAGATGCAATGCTTGGCAAAGATCTGCGCGTCTTCGTCGGTCCAGGCATCGTCCGCTTTTAGCAGCATCAGATCACACCAGTTTTCGCTGCCTGATTCGAGTTGCTGCAAATACTCCTGCAATTGCTCGGCAGAAACACCGTGGTCCGTGGGGAGATTACCCTGTGACAGCTGGTCAAGCGTGGCTTTTAACTGGGTTTGACTGAGGGGCGAGTTATCCAGCTCCGGTAAGCTTGGAAGATCATTAATAAAATCTTCCTCGACTAAACCCGGTGGTGGAGAGGCTGCACCGGGTTTTGAAAGTTGTATCAAGGCGACACCAAAAATAAGCACGATTACGCTGGCAGTAACCGCCACAACCAGCAGCCAGTGGCTGCGCAAAAACGATTTACCACTCATAACTCAGTTTATCCAATCGGCCAATTGCTCGGCGTAGTAAGTCAAAATCAAATCCGCCCCAGCGCGTTTAAACGCCAGCAACGATTCCAGCACAATGGCCCGCTCATCAATCACACCCGCCGCGGCGGCTGCTTTGATCATCGCGTATTCACCGCTTACCTGATACACAGCCAGGGGGAGCCTAGTGTGCGCGCGAATTGCGGCCAACACATCAAGATACGCGATACCGGGTTTAACCATCAAAATATCGGCGCCCTCAGCTTCATCCTGTAACGACTCAGCCAGCGCTTCACGGGTATTGGCTGGGTCCATCTGATAGCTGGCGCGAGTGCCTTTAAAATTGCTGTCTACTGCATCGCGAAACGGGCCATAAAAGGCCGACGCAAATTTGGTGGAATAGGACATGATAGGAATCCAGCTAAAGCCAGCGTCATCGAGCGCCGAGCGGATAGCGGCAATCATGCCATCCTGCATGCCCGAGGGCGCAATCATATCCACGCCCGCCTGTGCAGCAATCACCGCTTGGCGTTGTAAATTTGCCAGCGTGGTGTCGTTATCCACATCAACATGTCCAGCGCATTCGTGCACTACACCACAGTGCCCATGGCTGGTGTATTCGCAAAAACAATTGTCACTAATAACCAGAATGTCGGGTTGCGCTGCCTTGGCAGTACGAATCATGCGAGCCATCAGCCCCTGGTCGTTCCAGGTATCACTACCACTGTCATCTTTGTGGGTGGAAACGCCAAAGAGAATAATCGCCTTAACACCTTTGCTCCAGGCATGCTGCACTCGGTCAGCCAACTGGGCTTCGGGGTAGCGAAACACACCGGGCATGCTCGCGACGGCAACCGGCCGGCCGATGCCCTCTTCCACAAAAATGGGCAGAATCACATCATCCATGCACAAATGATGTTCGCGTACCAGATCGCGCAACACCGGGGTTCGGCGCAGGCGACGAAAACGAAAATCCGGGCCGAGCATTTCTTTAGCCATTGCTATTTTTACCTTAAATTTTATCCGGCCTTGAGCGCACCTTCGTGGCTCCATTCGCAGCGCACGCGCATATTGCCCGAGCCAGGCTTGTGACCAGAACCGTTGGCCTCCCAGATAAACGTATGCGTACCTGACAATTCTGTCTCCAGATGCACGGTGGCAGAAACCCAGTACATTTTGCTCAACAGGGATTCAAACTGGGCTATCCACTGATCCCACTCGTATTCAACCGCTTTGTAGGAAGCACCAAAATGCATGACTTCGGTTTGGTAATTGGCGGTGGGCGAATCCAGCTGCGGGATGGAGAACATTTCCTGGGCGAGAAACGGCCATTCATCGGCATGGGGCAAAGACAACATGGCTTCGCGATTGGCACGAATGCGCTCGGAATCACGCAGGGAAGTAAGGCTGTCTTTGATACAACCGTACACAATTGACTCTTGATCCATATCGTCTCCGAAAGTATGTGTCTGCTGCTATTTTTATTAATCCATCTAAAACGGCCACCACCAGCTACGCTGCAATCGTTTCTCGCAGCGCGGCAACTGGGCCGCATATTGGTCGGCGCGATTCGCCACCTGTCGCGCCGTTGTTTGTAACCACCCCTTGCTCTTATAGGTACCGCGATTAAAGCCGCCATGTCCTTCATGATAAGCGAGGTAAAGGCTATAGGTATCGGATAAGGTGATATTACTCCGCCGTTGGCTTTGGCGGTTGTACCAGCCCACAAAATCTACGGCATCTTTAAATCTGTCACGCCTGCCCCAGGAGTTTCCTGTGCTGCGTTGGTACTCTCCCCAAGTTTCGGTCTTGGCCTGGGCAAAACCGAGAGCACTGCTTTTGCGCGGCCCGGGAATAAAGCCCAGTATTTTGGTTCGGGGAGGGCGCGCGTTGTGCACAAAGCCAGACTCCTGATGGAGCATCGACATCACCACGGGAATGCTCGAACCCCATTTTTTCTCGGCGCGCCTGGCATGGTCGTACCATCCGGGTTTATCGTCAAAAATATCGCAAATGTTGCTTTTGTTAGCCGGTGGCGCCGAAGCACATCCCACTAAAATACTTGCACTTAACAGACACAACCAACGCACAATCACACATCTACCCCATATTCTTTCAGAAGCTGCAACAAAGCCGCTTCATCCAACACGGGTATCCCAAGAGACTCCGCTTTGGCCAACTTGGAACCAGCGCCGGGGCCAGCGACCACATAGTCGGTTTTAGCCGACACACTGCCTGCAACCTTCGCCCCCAGAGCCAAAAGTTTTTCTTTGGCGTCATCGCGCGACAAGGATTCGAGCGTGCCCGTGAGCACATAGGTCAGGCTCGCCAAGGGCAAATCTGCCAGAACAACCTGCTCTTGTTCGGACCAGTGGACGCCTGCCGCGCGCAGCGCAGTAATCGCCTCAATATTATGTGGCTGTTGAAAAAACTCCGCGACATAGTGGGCGCCGACCGGCCCCACGTCGCGCACGCTTTGCAATTGTGTTTCGTCGGCAGACGAGAGCGCATCAAGATTGCCAAAGTGTTGCGCCAAGTTGCGCGCCGTAGCCTCTCCCACTTCACGAATACCCAACGCATAAATAAAGCGTGCGAGACTGGTTGCTTTACTGGCCTCAAGTGCCGCGAGTAGATTTTCGGCTGACTTGTCGCCCATGCGCTCCATGGCCGCGAGCTGCTCGCGAGTCAGGCGATACAAATCAGCCACCGCATTGACATAGCCGCTATCCACCAATTGTTCCACCAGCTTGTCACCCAAGCCTTCGATATCCATGGCTTTGCGCGATGCATAGTGTTTGATGGCTTCCTTGCGCTGTGCCGCGCAGATCAAGCCACCACTACAACGCGCCACAGCTTCACCCGGTGTGGTCTCAACTGGCGATGCACATACCGGGCAATGCTCAGGAAAAATAATATCGCGCGCATCCTCGGACCTTTGGCTTTCAACCACAGCAACTATCTGCGGAATAACATCGCCAGCACGACGCACTATCACCCTGTCGCCAATCTTGATGCCCAAACGCTGAATTTCATCGCGATTGTGAAGTGTTGCGTTGGAGACGGTCACACCACCCACAAAAACCGGTTGCAAGCGCGCCACCGGCGTCACCGCACCGGTACGCCCTACCTGAAACTCCACATCCAACAAACGCGTAATTTCTTCCTGGGCAGGAAATTTGTAGGCAATGGCCCAGCGTGGTGCGCGCGAAATAAAACCCAGCTGTTCCTGGAGCTGACGATCATCAACTTTGAAGACTATGCCGTCTATATCGTAGGCCAGTGAATCGCGACGCGCCTGTATATCGCGATAAAACGCCAGGCACTCTTCAATATTTTTTGCCACCCGGGTTTCGCGGTTAGTCATCAACCCCCAGCGCTTGAGCGCTTCGAGCACACCCGAGTGAGTCGGTGGCAAGTTACCACCTTGCACCAAACCAACGCTGTAGGCACACATTTCCAGGGGGCGACTGGCAGTAATGCGCGAATCCAACTGTCGCAATGCGCCAGCAGCAGCGTTGCGCGGGTTAACAAACAGCTTCTCACCAGCAGCGCGGGCTTTTTCGTTGAGCGCATCAAAACCCGCCTTGGGCATATAGACTTCGCCGCGCACTTCCAAAACGGGAGGAAAGTTGTCACCATGGAGTTTTAAAGGAATGGATTTAATGGTGCGCAGGTTTTGAGTGATGTCCTCACCTTTGCTGCCATCGCCACGGGTAGCGCCTCGCACCAATACACCATTGCGATACAAGAGGCTCACCGCCAGGCCATCGAGTTTAAGCTCGCAGGCAAAGCAAATATCCTCGGTGGTCTTGAGGCGTTCCTGCACGCGACGGTGAAAGGCGAATAGATCCTCATCGTCAAAGGCATTATCGAGTGACAACATGGGCACTTCGTGCTCAACGCTGCCAAAGGCAGTTAAGGGCGCAGCCCCTACCCTTTGCGTGGGTGAATCCTCGGTGAGCAGTTGCGGATAATCCGCTTCGAGCTGACGCAGCTCGCGCATCAGCCGATCGTATTCCGCATCGGGAACCTGGGGCTCGTCCAGCGTGTAGTAGGCGTAATTGTGCTGGTGAAGTTGGGCGCGCAAGTCAGCTGCGCGCTTGGCAGCTGCCTCGGGAACAGCGAGACTGGAGGAGATATCACTCATGCAAAGCGCTTAACTCTTGTATTTTTGTAAAGGCAATCAAGGGGCCCAACGAAGAGCCTCCCTATCAATGAACAAGACGACGGCGCCGTTCAAATTCGCGAATACGTTCGCGACAATGCTC
>CBFGWO010000165.1:0-5563 GCA_965652595.1 uncultured Cellvibrio sp.
ATGGGGGCTAATCGCCAACATCCCTGTTGTCGATTGTCTGGCAAGCGAATCCCCAACAGCGGCTCATCACCTTGTAGAAAATTAATTTGATGCCGTGACGACTCAGGTGAGGGTTTCGGTCATCCCATCACCAACCCTCTCAGTACCAGTATCAAATCCGGATTTCTAGATGTTTTGGATTTTTGTGAAAAATTACCAGCGATGCGACATTGTTTGCCCGCCTTTTTTCAATGATCCCCTAGGATTCACGATCTCGCCGCTGCGGCGGAAGGGTGTTGGGGTGGGTACCTATGCAACCCTCGCGTCAAGGACGACGCGAGGGAGATATAGGGGTGAAGCAAGCGCTTGCAAAGCACTGCTTTGCGCGCAGCTGAACGCCCGGCGGCTATGCCGCCGGGCCGGGCCCGAAGGGGATTCATGCGTTTGCGCAACCTGTACCCCTGACACCCGACCTCCCTCCAAGTAAAGAACTACCAATCAAATTTAACGCCACCCATCAGGGTTCTTGGCCGACCTGGCGTATAAGCCGGCCCAAAACGACTGGTGCTCTCGGCGTAGAGTTTGTCCTCCGCATTCAGCAAATGCACATACAACTCCACTGAATCGCTCAATGCAAAATTCGCGCGCACATTCAGCAAACTGTGCCCCGGATAAACGAGCGTATTCGCCTCATCAATAAAATACTGTCCCTGATCACTCCACTCGGCTTCCAGTCGCCCACCGCGTAACCAGGAGGGCGCGTAGTGTAAGCGCAGATTGGCAAAATAGCTCGGTGCCTGGGGCATGGTGTTGCCGCTAAAGTCGTTGGCGCCTTCCACCCAGTGATCAAACTCATGTTGATTGCGTGCATAGGAAACACCCAGGCCCAGTTCGTGGGTGATCAACCAATCCAGGCCCAACTCCACACCTCTGTGTGTGGTATCGCCCGCATTCACATTACGTCTTGCGCCCGTGTCGTCGGTGACGCTGAGAATTTCATCGTCTTTGCGCATTTCGTAAAGCGTGATGTCGAAGTTGATGTGATGGGTGAGCTGTCCGCGTATGCCCAGTTCATAACTATCCGCTTTTACCGGTTCAAGATGGGTTGAATCGACAGTGGCGCCCGCGCGAAACAATTGACCTTCGCTGGGAATGCGAAACGCGTGGCGATAGGCGGCAAAGGCGTTGAGGGTTTCGCTGACTTTGTAGATCAGGCCGAGCTTGGGACTGAGGTGATCCAGGTCCAGTTTGGTATCGGCGGGGCGTTTGTGGATAGGGCTGGTTAGGTCGGTATCCAGTGCGTTGGTGTAGTCGTAGCCCACGCGGTCGTAACGCAGGCCAGCGTTAATGCGCCAGCCTGCTCCAAGATCGGTTTCCATGTGCAGGTAGGGCGAGATCGAAGTGAAATCTACTTCGTAATCGTAAATGCTGCGCACGCGTTCATAACTTAACCAGTAGCGGCCCGGATCTGTGTCGGTGCGCGCGATATAGGTTTGTTGGGTAAAACCCTGGCTGTAATCCACATCCACACCGGCGATCCAGAAGGCGTTATCCCAGCCAGCAATCTGCTGTTTGTATTTCGCTTGCAGGCCGTAGGAATCGTCGCCGCTGTCATTGATGTGCGCGTCTTGGGAGTCCAGCACCAGGGCGCCACCGCGCGGCACTTCGCGGCCGGTATTGAGGGTCCAGGTGGCGATGTATGCCAGGCGATTGTTGCGCCAGTAAGGTGTGAGGCTGAGGTCGCCCTGGCCCAAGGGGCCATGCCAGAGGCTGGAGAGTCTTTGGGCCGAAACATCCCGGTAGCCAATCAGGTTGCCCGCCTTCTCCGGGTTGTTGCGGTAGTCAGTGGCATTGAGGCCGGTGCCGCCGGTGTTCATGTCCAGCCAGGTGCCGCTGTAAACCGTGTTTACCGCAAAGCCAGCGACGCCGGTTTGCCACACCAGGTTGCCACTGGCACGGGTAAAGTCGTTGTGTTGGCGCCAGCCTTTGCTGTCAATGGCGTCCAGGCGCAGTGCCAGGTGATCTTCGCCCAGCACTTTTTGCGCACGCAGCTGCCCCCGCTGCCAGGCATGGTCGCCGCCTTCCAGGGTCAGGCCCAGACGATCTTCGCTGATGGGGCGGTTGCTGAGCACATTGACCACACCACCCATGGCGTCACTGCCGTAGAGGGCGGAGCCCGGGCCCTTGGTCACTTCCACACCGTTAGCCTGGGCGACGTTCACTTCGTAGAGGGCGTTGTGGTTAAAAAACGCCGGGGATCGGGTGGGCACGCCGTTTTCCAGGTAGAGGTAAACCGGACCGGTGGTGATGGGTTGGCGAATGGCGGCGGACACGCCCTGTCCGGTGCTGCCTAGCTGGTTAATAAACACGCCGGGGATGCGATTGAGCAGATCCGCCGAGTGGGTGGGGTTGATTTGATCGACGGTGATGTGATCGATAACCCCGACGCTGGTGGCTGTGTCAGCCAGCCTTGCTTGGTCGCGGGTGCCGGTAACAGTAATGGTATCCAGAGGGTTGGTGTTGCGCGGTTGCGGGTGATCTGCCGAGGCTGGCAGGGTTGGCACCAGCAGTAGTGGGATAAGCCATAACGCCAAATATGCCGATGGATCTGGACGATGCATTGAGGATTCCAAGCTATGATTTTGGGGCCGAATGCTAAACAGCTTGATCCCCTGGGCATAGTGACAAATTGTCGCACCTCGGCCTTGAGCCAGGCCAATGGCCGGGGAAATAGTCCTTTACTTGGTCGATAGGCGGGCCTATAGTGCTTTGGCTGGCAAACATGCAGCATTATTTATGGTTACATCGTTGTACTAGCAGTCTGTCTCTTAGCACCTCGTTTTGTTTTTCATAAGTAAGTGTGATCAGTCAGCACGCGCCAAGGTGGCAAATCTTTATTAACTTGCTTACAGCAAAAGAGGTTTTTATGTCTAAAAGTACAGGCACTGTGAAGTGGTTCAACGAATCCAAAGGTTTCGGTTTTATTGAGAGCGAAGGTGGTCAGGACGTTTTTGTTCACTACAGCGCTATCACTGGCTCCGGCTTTAAAACCCTGGCTGAAGGCCAGCGCGTTGAGTTCGATGTTAAGCCAGGCCAAAAAGGCCCGCAGGCCGAGAACGTGATTGGTCTGTAATTGCCGACCAGAATGTTCAAAAAAAGCCGCTCACAAGAGCGGCTTTTTTTATGGGCAAATTTCAGGGAGCATTTTTTTAGGGAGCACTTTTTGAGGGAATACCTTTTGAGGGAGCAATGAGTTTTATTTGAAAGAGTTTTGGCCAGAGCTTGCCGGTAATCCATAAACTGCTGCTCTGGGCGTCGTAGGCAATACCGTTTAACACCTGTTCGCTGCTGGTGAGTTTGAGTGAGGCTGCCAGCGAGCTTACATCCAACGAGCCGATCACTTGCCCGGTGTGCGGATCAATTTCCACCAGCCGATTTTCGTACCAGATATTTGCCCAGATTTTTCCATTAATCATTTCCAATTCATTGAGCCGAAAGACAGGCCGAGCACCCTCGCGCACCTCCAGGGCTTTTACCAGAGTGAAGTCTTCGGGTTTGTGAAAGTACAAGCGATGACTGCCGTCGCTGCGAATCAGGTAATCCTCGTTGTGTGTGAGCCCCCAGCCTTCGCCGCGATAGCTGAGGGATTTCTCCAACGTAAAATCCTCTGGATTTATGACCAACAGGGTTTGCTCCTTCCAGGTTAATAGATAGAGCCTGTCATTAAAGCGTGTGAGTCCTTCGGCAAAATAGGTGTCATCCAGCACCAGCTCCTTGCTGAAGCGCCCGGTCATCTGCGCCCAGCGGCTGCCGGTGCTGGCCACCGGGTAGCGCACCAGGCGCGATTTACCGTAAAGCCCACTGCTCTCGTAAAAGTGCCCCTCGTGAATCAACAGCCCCTGTGTGAAGAGGCTGGGATGATGCGGACGCTCTGCAACCAGTGTGTAGCTGTAGGCGCGAACCTGGGGCGGAGCGCTGGCATCCGCCTCTGGTTTGGCGCTTAACAACAAGCTAAGGCACAATGCCAGACAGACCAGCAGCGCCACTCGCCGGGTGCGTTTTGTGTAATAACGGGCATCGACAATGGGCTGCACAGACGGAATCCTTGGTGAGTGAGCGGCCATCATAATCAAGAGGAATTTAACAATGAAGCGTTTGCAGTCCTTTATGGGCCTGACCCTGTTGGGTGGTTTTATGGTGGTGTTGCCGATTGCCATCTTTATTTTGTTGCTGGATTGGTTGTTTGGCCTGGTGACCTCCTTGATCAGCCCGCTCAGCAACTGGATCGCCAGCTGGACACCCTTTGCACATTATGTGGCGGAATTTCTTGGCATAGTCGCGGTACTCTGCGGCTGCTTTTTGATCGGGCTGCTAATTCGCACCCGCGTAGGGGGTTGGCTGCACGATATGCTGGACGGCTGGCTCACTCGCCTCGCGCCCGGCTACAAAACCGTGCGCGAAGTGGTGATGCAATTTTTGGGCGGCGAGGGCAATACGTCACTGCTCAAGGGGCAGGTGTGTCGAGCCTATATTCACGGGCGAGCTTCGGGTGTTTCAGTTACCGGCATAGTCACCGCCAACCACAGCAATGGCGACTGCACCGTGTATGTGCCCACCGCTCCTATTCCGACCTCGGGTTTTGTTTACCATCTATCGAAAGACTGCGTGGATCTCTTGCCCCATATCGGTGTTGAAACCGCCATGCGCACGGTGATTGCCTGTGGTTCCGGATCACAAATTATTTCCGAGCCGCCGCCGGAAAATTGATGTTGCTCAGTGTTTGGTGGGTGGTTTTTTGCCGGGTGGCTGCCGTGGTTCTTTGGCCGAATCCTTGCGTGAGGATTTTTTGTGGCTGCCATCCCCGGCAGCCACCCCTTCGGGGCCGCCGTTTCCGGCGTCAAAAATTGCTCCAGGCAATTTTTTGGGCTTGGGTTTGGCTCCACTTTCACCACTCTCAGCGGCCGCTGCGTCTCGGGTGCCATCGCGGCTCTCGACATAAGCCAGTGCGCTGCTCACTGCCTGGCTCACCTTGGTTTCAATTTCCTGCATGTCCTGCGGCGACATAAAAAAGGTCATGTCCACATCGTGGCGAATGTAGCGTGGCGGCAGACGATTGAGCGCTACGCAGGCCGCGTCGGCGAGAAACTCCCGATCCATACGCGCCCGCTCGCTTTGCTTGACGATTTCCTGCAACACCAGGCGCTCGTAGTAGTTGTGAATAAAATCCGATTCTTCATCAAGGCTGTAGTAGCGGTGGGGCGTGTTGGTCAGCATGGTGTCTCCAGAGTCAGCAATTTATCTCGGAGTATAGTCACTGACGCCGGTTGCGCTTGAGATCGCGGATGAGAAAACGCGCCGGGTTGAGCGCCGCTGCCAGCTCCTGGCCTAAAGGCAGGGGTTCGCCACAGATTTGCGCCGCCAGCAACTCGGCACAGAGGGGGGCATAGGCCAGGCCCCGGGAGCCGTAGGCGAGGCTGGCGTAGAGCCCCGGCCAGTAGCTGCCCGCCAGCGGCAGCGGGCGGCGGGCGTCCTTGCGCAATGACGCATAGTCGCGCAGAAAATCCGCTTCGACAGGCACCGGGCC
>CBFGWO010000166.1:0-5492 GCA_965652595.1 uncultured Cellvibrio sp.
CTGCCACCCAGTGAGTGCTGTCGGGGCGGCGCTCCGGATTTTTAGAGAGCAATTGGCCGAGCAGTTGACCAAGTTCAGCGGGTAGGTCTGGGTTGGATTTGCTTGGTGCTATGGGCGGGTGGGTAATAATCCGCTGCATAATTTGCAGCTTGTTTTCCGCATCGCCAAAGGGGTGGGTGCCGCACAGGAGTTGATAGGCGAGTATGCCAAACGAAAACAGATCGCTCTTAAAGCTCAGTGTTTCGCCCATGGCCTGCTCGGGCGACATGGAGCAGTAGCTGCCCGCCACATGGTCGGTGAGGGTGGCATTAAAGTCCTGGGACTTGGCAATACCCAAATCTGAGATCTTGGCCATGCCCTGTTTGTTAATCAGTATGTTTTCTTGTTTCAGATCGCGGTGAATAATGCCCGCCTCGTGCGCAACGGCCAGCCCCTGGGCAATTTGCACCAGCCAGCGCATGCGTTGGTGGATAGGCACGATTTGTTCGCGCAGCAGGCTTTGCAGGTTTTGCCCGTCGATGTATTCCATCACCAGCGCCATCTGATCATCGCTTTCGATGTAGTCGTAGATGTGCACTATGTGGGGGTGATTGAGCTTGGCCAGCAGCAGGGCCTCGCGCCTAAAGCGCTCGCGGTAGTGGGGCTCAAAGAGTTCGGTGCGCAGGCATTTGATGGCAACGCGGCGATTCAGGCGTGTGTCTTCGGCCAGGTAAACCAAACCCATACCGCCACGGCCAATAATTTTGCCGAGTTTGTAGTGCGCGATATAGGTTTCGGGTTTGGCGTTCTCTGTGGGTTCGTTCATTCGTTTACCGAGCTGCGAAATTCCGATGCGGTGGATTCCGCCAGCAATACATCGTCTTTGAAAATTGTAAATTGATCGCAGCCAAAGCGAATTTTGCCGCCGCGCCTTTCCAACAGTTGTTGTATGCCCAGTACATCGGGCAGAGCGTCAGAAAATTGCTTGCGTGCGCGAAAAATCTGGATGTTGATGTGGGTGGTTTCTATGCCCAGTTCAGCGTTGAGTTGGTCGCTGTAAACCCAGCCCTGGTTGCTGGCACTTAGCCCCGCTTCGGCGTCTGCCAGGCGCTGCCGCGCCAGGTGCTGCAGTAGATAGTGGTGAGTGCGGTGGCCCATATCAATCACTTGCTTGCCCCAGTGCAATTCGAGGTGCGTGCTTTCCTCATCGGCACTGAGGTGGAATATAAACCGATGATCACTCAGGCGCTTGAGTGCGCCGACTTTGGCTTCGGTGGGGCCGTAGAGCGGGGTTTGCAGCAGTTGCCAGGGGTGATGATCCAGCCAGAGGGTTTCACCCTCGGCCAGTGCCTGGCTGTGGCCGCTGCTTTGCAGGTCTTCCTTAAACCAGCCCTGGCGCTGTTCGTCGTAATAAATCGCGAGACTGGGCGCTTGATTGTCGGGTAGCAGGTGGTAGCGCTCCAGATAAATGGGCTGGACTTCGCCAGCGGCCAGTTCCTGGTCAGCGTGCAGGGGCCAGAGCATGTCTGAGGGGGGCGAGAGATTGATCACGCGAAAGCCGGGGCTATCGACTTCGGCCAGGCGAATATGGTCGTTAATGGCCAGCTCGGGGGCGTCGCCCTCCTGCAATTGGCGTTCGTTGAGCCAGGTGCCGTTCAAGCCGAGGTTTTTGATGCACCAGCTGACACCATCCCAAATGATGGCGGCGTGAACTTTGGACACGCAGGGGCGATCCAGGTGCGTGTTCACCGAGGTGGCATGGCGACCAAAGGTGTGGTGCTCGGCAAGTGGGAAGGCCTCGCCAGTGTCCAGGTTTAACAAGTAGGCCATAACAAACCCTGTACCCGATAGGCGTAACGTTATTCTGGGGGCTCTTCCTGGTGAGCCGCTGGGCAGCGAATTAGCGTGCTGTAATCGTCTGTAATGGGCAATCCTTCACGCGGGGGATAGATTGCCACAAGACGTGTTGATATTCACCCGTTTTGCCTGGCTGGCGCGGGTTATAGCCCTGGAGATGGCGATATGACGATTACCCCCAACGAAGGATTGGCCTTTGAACCTCTACCCCTGGATCGCGCTTTTATTCAAGCGGCGCGCCGATTGGTGTCCGACACCATCGATCGCGAGGGCCTGACCAGCGCTGCCTTAATGCTTAACGGCTGCGGCGCAGAGGCTGCCCGCTATTTGTTATTGGCGGAGCAGGAGGCGCCTGAAGGTTTGAATCAGGCCCAGGAAGTTCATGCACAGGAATTTATTGTGTCCAGCCTTCAGTCGACGCCCCTGGGTGACGAGCGATTCTCCCTGCCCGAATCCATCAGCGTGCCGGTCAATTGGAACGGCCAGCGCCTGGGATATTTCGTGGCCTTGATACCTGCGGCAAGACGCGGCCTGGTGCCGGACCTGAGCGCGCTGGAAACCGATCTGGCGCGTTTGATTCGCCGCTATCGCCTGCGCCAAAAACTGCTTTCCCTTCACGGCGACCAGCCTTTTTGGATTGGTGCCAGCCGCACGCTTTGCCAACTGGATGACCAGCTGCTGCGGCTCGCCACCAGCGAGTTGCCGGTAGTGATTACCGGTGAACCAGGTTGCGGCAAGCGACTGGCGGCCAGGGCCATTCACGGTTATGCCTTCGACGAGTTTCGCCCGTTTATTGAAGCCAACTGCGCCGACTGGACGGGGCGCGGCTCCCTCGACGATCTGCTGGCGGAGCTTTGGTCCAACGCGCGCACCGGCAGCCTGTTATTGCGCAATGTTGATCGCCTGGGCGAATCGGCGCTCAGCCAGTTGCTGGAACATTGGCAGGCAGAGCGCGAGCGTCAGCTGGGTGACGAGTCGCTGGCGCCTACCCGCTTGCTGATGAGTATCGGCAATTTGGATGCGCTAAAACGCGATGAGCCAGGCTTGCTGAGTGAGTGGCTGGAATTTAATGCACTGGAACTGCGTTTGCCGACCTTGCGCGAACGCCGCGCAGATATTCGCGCTTTGGGTGAATTTTTTGCGCAGGAATTTCGCTTGGGTAAGGGTTTTGATTTTGCCGAGGACGCCTGGCAACAGCTGGAGGCTTACCCTTGGCCGGGTAATGTTCAGCAGCTGAAAAATATGATTCAAAAGCTGGCGGTGGTGGCGGATACCTCGCTGGTCACGGCCAGCCTGTTGGCGCGCTGGTTTCCCTCATTGGGCGCTCCCAGCCGCAGCGGAATGTCTTCTTCGTTGGCAGAGGCTCAATCGCCTCATCAAGAAGGGTTGAGTTTGCAGAGTTTGTTTGGCGGCCTGCGGGAGCTGAAGTGGGAGCACCCCGGCTTGGTCAGAGCAATGGACTATATGCTCACTTATCATCGCCACCCGCTGACGGTCGAGCTGGTATCCAGCGCGGTGAAATTGCCTGAGGTGCAACTGAACCAATTGCTGAAATACCGATTGGGTATGTCATTCGAGCAGATGATGAGCAAGATTCGCGTAGAGCAGGCCAAGGTGTTGATTCAACAATCCCCCAGCGAATTGCCCGCGGAAATTGGCCAGCGCGTGGGCTTTGCCAACACTGAGGTATTTGAGCAGACGTTCAAACGTCTTTTGGGGCAAACGCCTCAGGCGTATCGCAGCCAGTTTTTTAAACCTTTGAGCTTGGTGCGCAATAGCTAATACCCGCTGGAGCAACCAAAAAGCCACCACACCCCTTGAGGTGGGCGTAGTGGAAAAGGGTGCCCACGGCTGCGTGGAAACCGGTGATTTTTCGGTTAAGGGCTATTGGCTAGCTGTGCGCAGCGTGTCAGCCAGGCTTGTGACATTGGCTTTGTTGTTAGCGGTGGTTTTGTCGCCTGTGGGCATTTTGCCAATGGCGCTGGCGCCAGTGTCGGGTTCCTGTGTGGTTTGTAGCAGTTCATCGGGTTTGCCCTTGCAGGCTTTGGCCAGTTGTTCGCGACGGCGCGCCAGCAGTAGGCCAATGGCTTCGCTGTGTTTTTCGTCGATACCCTGAATTTCATTTTCGATCAAGCTGGTAATGTTGGCGGCCAGCTCTAAAAACTTGTCGTGTTCCTCTGCTTGTTTTTTATCTTCAAACATACTTCCGTCCCGATCACATTGCCATACGGCGATAACAGCCATGGGGGTATCCTCTGGTTAAGCGGTTAATTACTGTTTTTTTATACAGTATTGGCGCCGCTGTTAAATGTCAAGGAGAAAAAGTTGGCCACCTAGGGAAAGCTGTAGTTGCTGTTAATCCAATCTGATCGATAAATAGACAACATAAAGGCGTGTACTTCTTCACTGGCGTAAGCGCCGTCCCAGAGCGCCGTGGTATGTCCCAGTCCTTCGATAACGGTAACTTTAAGATTGTTTCCGGTCGCACCACAGTGAGTGGGTACATGAGTATTTTTCAGGTTGATCCAGCCGTTGGGGTGATGGCTGGTATCGGCGCTGCCACCCAGCATCCAAATCGGCGCTTTGGTGTAAAAGCAATATTGCGCAATTTGATTGGGTGCCTGAAAGGCGACGGGAATAAACGCGGCGTAAATGGTATCGCGATAACCGCCCTGGATGAGTCCGCGCACCGCCGAACCGCCGGCGCTCAGGCCGGTGGCGATAACGCGATCAGGATCGACACGAAATTCGCGCAAGGCCGCTTGGGTTAAGCGATGGACACGATCTGGATTTAGCCAGCCGCTACCTCCGTCACCCACTGGTGCGTAGTGAGGGGCAATCACAATGGCGGGAAAATTTTGCACCATGCTGGCTTTTGTCATTTGGCGAATAAATCCTTCGGGGTTTGCCAAGGCTGCCGTGTGTTGGGTGTTAAGTGTTTTGCCGCCGAGCCCGTGGAGCGAAATAACCAGCGGATATTGTGTGTTGGCGTTGGCGGCGTTGTTGTAACCCGGCGGTAAGTAGAGTGCGTAGTCATAACCGGCTGCCGGTGCGGCGGTCAGGTTGCCGGGATTGCCGCAGTTCATCACCAGTGTGCGTGGCCCAGTGGCCGCTATACCGCGTATTTCGATTTCGCGAATTTGGCTGTTGGGGTGATCTTTGGTTACCAGGCGAATGCGATCGGTGACGTGGGGTGTAGCAAGGTTGAGCGTGATGCTGCGGGTTTGGTCGTTGGGTAAATCGTATTCTCCGCCGGGCAGGGTTTGGTAGCAGCCACCGTTATGTGCCTGTAGCAAAAATTTTTGCAGTGCAAAACGATTGGAGCTGGGTGGGCCGCTGTGCACAATAATTTCGTGCACTTCTACCAGTTGTTCTAGATGCAGTTCTACATAGCCGTTGACGTCATAGCTGATGCGAAAAGCACCGCCATCGATTACGCCGTCGTTGACTTGCGCGAGGGGATAGTCCACTTCATCCTCAAAGGCGTAGACGCTGGCGCCGGTTGCCCAGTTGAGTATCCCCGCTGGTGATGACGATGATGAGCTGCTGGATGTTGTATGGCTGCTTGAAGAACTTGAACTGCTGCTTGAGGAGCTTATGCTGCTGCTCGAACTTAAACTGCTTGAGCTTGAGCTTGAGCTTGAGCTTGAGCTTGA
>CBFGWO010000167.1:0-5344 GCA_965652595.1 uncultured Cellvibrio sp.
ACCCAATGAAATCCGGGCTGGAGTTCTATTATCTGGAACAAGGTGGCAACTTTACTCACAGCCCAATGCAAAGTGCAGCCACCAGCGCAGACTACTTCAAGCGCGAGCTTCAACATTTATTGTAGTGCGGGGCCATTCGCTTATTTTGGCAGGGCGGACTAATCACACACCACCTGATCCCGCCCATTCAGCTTGGCTTGATAGAGCGCTTTATCCGCTCGCGCTATCAGGCTTTCCAAGGTGTCGTCATCCCGGCGGGAGGTGGCGCCAGCAGAGGCGGTTAACTCGCCCACTGGCGCAAACACTTCGCGGTTAATGGCCTTACACAGTCGCTGCGCAACGAGTGCCACGTCCTGCTCGGCAATGCCTCGAATCACCACTAAAAATTCCTCGCCGCCCCAACGAATCAAATAGCCATCGCTGCGCAGTGCGCGGCTTAAGCGCTGGGCAAATTCCTGCAACACACTGTCGCCAATCAAATGCCCGTGGGCATCATTAATCTGCTTGAAGTGGTCTATGTCCAGCATAATGATACTGCCGGGCTCACCGCTGCGCATAAATTCATTGAGCAGCCGCTGCCCGCCCCAACGATTGTATTGCCGCGTTAGCTCATCCCGCTCGGCCAGGCTGGCCATGTGGGTGTTGTCATTTTGCAGGCGCACAATTTGCAGGCGCGCCCGGTGCTGAAACGGTAACAGCACCAACAGCAAGGTCACGGCCAGGCCGTAGCTAAAAAACATTTCCTTGCCACGGGGCGTCCAAAGTTCCTCGGTATGCGTCAATAAATACACCAGTACCGGCAGCGCACTGGAAACCCAGGCCAGGATCATAATGGGGAAGGCGCGCCTGGGTGGCAGCACTATCATGACCAATACAATTAAGATAATCAGGAATGAGGAAATTGGTGGGAAGATATCAATCAACAATACATCCGCTGATTGAAAAGCACGCAGGCCATAATGCCAGGCAGGTAGCGCGAGCGCGGCTATGGCGACACCAAAAGCCCCATAGATCACCGGCAAAATGTGCCTTGGCCGCTGTATCAGCCAAATGGCCAGCGTTAGGTTCGCCACGGCCACCAGGGGCGGAATCACCAGGTCCATCAGCTCGGGCTGGGGCTCCAGATAGTGCATGATGCTGGCGGCCAATGCCATAAGCCCGGTTAGCAGGAGCATGCCCAGGGCGCCCCGATAAAAAGCCCGCTCGTCGATAGGTTGTTTATGCATTATTTACCTGTTAAACCATCGCCCTGATCGGCATTGGATAGCGCAATACCGCAATCCCCGCATCTTAAGGCCTTATCGCAAAATAACAAGAACCAAGTGTTTGACTCCACTATCTCACAGGCATAATCTGCTTCGAGCCTTAACCCGCATTTTTCAGACGCACATCACTAACACGCAAGGGAATTCTATGTTTAAAAAAATAATAGCAACCTGCCTGGTACTTATGGGCCTCGCGCTCCCGGTTCAAGCGCAAGATTTTGGGGTGGAGGAGATAGTCGTTACCGGCATCAGGGCATCTGACGATTATTATGAGACACCCGCCATCACCCTGAAGAAGACCGGCGATTTTCTGGTACAGCGTGTAAAAGTGGTCAACGATAGCCGCGATAAAACACTACGCGAACGCGAAATTCGCGAAACCCTGCAAGGCCTTGCCAGCGCCGCCACACGCAACGGCAATATCGAGCTTTCCTACGGTGATGAATTTTTGCGCACCCTGGATCCCAAAGACAAAACGCTGGTGTTTATGGAAGAGAGATCCCGCGCCGACACCAGCTATTTGTACTTTTCGGTCAAGCTGCGGGTAAATGACAAGCAGTCCCCCGAAGACCAGGAAGCCGCCCTCGAAAAATTTATCCAATCCGCCAAAAAAGTCGGGCGCACTGAGCTGGATGCAACCGACGATACCGGCCTGAGTATCGTAAACCCCGAAAAATACCGCTACGAGGTTATCCAGCAAATCGCTGCTGAAAACACCCGCCTGCTGGAAGCCATAGGCCAAAAGTGCGAAGTGCAATTGGATGGGCTTTCCAACCGCGTTCAGTGGCACCGCACGGGCATTACCGAACTGGCGATTTATATTCCCTACAAGACGCAGTTGCTATGCAAACACCACTAAAAATTGCGCTGGGTTTTACGCTGGCGATATTAACTGCCTGCACCGGCATTCCTGAAGGCATTACGCCCGTTAAAAATTTCGAGGTGGATCGCTACCTGGGTACTTGGTTCGAGATAGCGCGCTTTGATCATCGCTTTGAGCGTGACCTGACCCAGGTAACGGCCGAGTACAGCCTGCGCGAAGATGGTGGCGTGAATGTTCTCAATAAGGGTTTTGTGGTGAGTAACAAGGAATGGAAGTCCGCTAACGCCAAGGCTTACTTCGTTGGCAATAAAGATGTTGGCCATCTCAAGGTGTCTTTTTTTGGGCCTTTTTACAGTTCGTATATTGTGTTTGTTCTTGATCACGAAAATTACGACTACGCCTTGGTAACCAGTTCCAGCCGCGATTACTTCTGGATTTTGGCGCGCGACCCGCAAATTGCCCCCGAGGTGCGCACTTACCTGATCGATCAAGCCAAGCTATATGGCTTTGATACCAGCAAGCTGATTTGGGTTGATCAATCGCTTGGGCGAAATCGAGAATAAATTGTTGCAAGTAATTGAGACAACTTTCAACTGGAGCGACTCCAACCCTGTGCTAGTATGTATTTGCAGCGACATTTGCGGAAATTAATTGGCAAGTTGTTCATCGTGACGCATTAATCGTCACCTGCCCCCCAAACGAGTTGCATCTCCCTATCGGAAAGAAGATAGCTTAGGAGCGGCGCGTTCTATGTCCAGTTATTTTTATAAGATTTTAGCCGAAATGACTCCCGATGCTTTGATCGTGACCTCACCGACAGGTGAGGTTTTGCATTGGAGCGGCGGCTCGCAGGCCACGCTTGGGTATTCCAGCGAAGAAGCGCTGGGTTGCTCCATTGATAAATTGACCGTCCCTTCCGACAAAATGAAGGAAGAGCTGGCGATTCGAAAGCGGGCAATTCAAGGGGATGTATCAACCTATGAATCCTTTCGACGCCACAAAGATGGATCTCTGGTTTACGTCAATATTTCAATTCGTGCCGTATACAACGATCAAGGCCAGCTGGAATGTTTTGTTTACAATAAAAAAGACATAACCCATCTTAAGGCTGAGCGCGATGCAAAACTGCTTGACGCAAGATATCGCGACCTACTCGAATCCACGCCCGATGCCATTGTGATGGCAAATACCACTGGCCGCATTGTGTTGGTGAATAGCCAGGCGGAAAAGATTTTTGGCTGGCCAAACAAGGAGCTACTGGGTAAACCCATCGAAATTCTTCTGCCAGAACGCTTTAACCAAGCCCACGTAAAACACCGGTCAACTTTCTTTGCCAAACCACGCACACGCTCAATGGGAGCCGGATTAGAGCTTTTTGGCGTTAAAAAGAATGGCGAGGAGTTTCCGGTAGAAATCAGTTTGAGCCCCCTGAAGACAGAGGAAGGTGTGTTGGTAATGAGCGCCATACGCGACATTACCGAGCGCAAGCGGGCTGAGCAAAAGTTCAGAGGCCTGCTTGAATCAGCGCCCGACGCCATGATTATTGTTGATCGCTTGGGCAATATTGTCCTGGTCAATACCCAAGCGGAAAAGCTGTTTGGTTATCCCCGCACAGAGATGCTAAACCACAAAGTCGAGATGCTGTTGCCGAAGCGCTATCGAAAAAATCATCCGCATCACAGAGACAGCTTTTTTAGCGAACCTAAAGTTCGTCCTATGGGCGTTGGCCTGGAACTTTTTGGCAGACGCAAAAATGGCGAGGAATTTCCCATTGAAATAAGCCTCAGTCCTCTGGAAACCGAGGATGGTACGCTGGTTTCCAGTGCTATCAGGGACATTTCTGACCGAAAAAATGTTGAACGTGAACTGCAAAACAAAAATGCAGACCTGGAAAGAGCTATTACCGCCAAAGACAAGTTTCTGGCAACCATGAGCCATGAGCTGCGCACACCGCTCAATGCCATCATTGGGTTTACCGGTATTCTGCTGATGAAGCTGCCAGGGCCTTTGACGCCGGATCAGGACAAGCAGCTAAACACCATACAAAGCAGCGCGGAACACCTGCTCAGACTCATCAATGACCTGCTCGACTTGGCCAAAATTGGCTCTGGCAAGGTAGAGCTTAATATCGAATCCGTTGATTGTCGCCGTATTATTGAAGATGCCGTAACAACATTAAAGCCTATCGCCGAGAAACGTGGCTTGCACCTGATATCAGATCTGGAGGATGAAGAGCTGATTGCCGAAGTTGATCAACGCGCTTTCAGCCAAATTATTATTAATTTAGCGAATAACGCCATTAAGTTTACCGAGCGGGGAAGTATTCATATTAAAGGCAAGCACGCTCGATCACGCGGTAAAGATATTGTTGAGATCAAGGTGGTCGATACAGGTATGGGTATTCGCGAGGAAGATCAGAAAAAGCTGTTTAATGCCTTTACTCGACTTGACACACCCACCAAAGGGCACCTTGAAGGTACGGGTCTGGGGCTACACCTGAGCCAAAAATTGGCCGAGCTACAAGGCGGACAAATCAGCTGTCGCAGCGAGTACGGCAAAGGCAGTGTATTTACGCTACAACTAAAGGGAGGCATGAGATGAGCGCAAAGGTGCTGGTGATAGAAGACAACCCAACCAACCTGTACCTGATGGAGTATTTATTAACCTCGTTTGGATATGCGGTGCTGACAGCGGGCAATGGCGATGTCGGATTATCGATTGCTGCGCGAGAACAGCCAGACCTGATAATTTGCGATATACAAATGCCGGTGATGGATGGCTATGAATTTATTCGGCAGATTAAAGAACATCCGCAGCTATCCACCACACCTGTAGTAGCCATTACCGCTTTTGCGATGGTGGATGACCAACAAAAAATGCTCTCTGCCGGTTTCGACAATTACCTTTCAAAGCCCATCGACCCCCGGACATTCAAGGAAAAGATGTTGAACTTTTTGTCGATTAATCAACAACACGCCGGGTGATTTAAAAGGCCTTTACCACGGCAAACGCTCACCATTCGAGTGCCAAAAACCATCGCTGGTTTCCAGGGTTAACTCTTCAATACGCTGAGCAAGCCGCTCCGCAGATAGCTCTGGCGAAATATCGCCTGCAAAATTCACCATCGCAGTTTGCACAAAACCTGGATGCAAAATGGCCACAGCGATACCGCGCTTGGCCAAATCCCTCGCCAACGACATAGCACCTGCATTCAGCGCCGCCTTGGACATGCGGTAGCCGTAGTAGGCGCCCGAGC
>CBFGWO010000168.1:0-5334 GCA_965652595.1 uncultured Cellvibrio sp.
CCCAGGTTTGGTACCAGTGGGATTCGATGGCGTGGGGCTGGTAGGTTTTATCCATAGCGTTAACCGGTCTTTGTCAGTGCCTTATGTGAGGCGCGAGTTTGGCAGAATGAAGGCGCACGATTATACAGAGAGCCGCAGATGAAGTCCTGCTCTTGGGGCTTATCTTGGGGGACTCATATTGGCGAACATCTGGCAGTGCTGTTTGTCGCTGGCCGGGGTGCTCGGGCATAATGGGCGGCCCCTGAATAGCGAGTAGAAGATAGGATTATGGCCATAAAACGCGTGCTAATTGTGCGTTTCCGCCGGGTTGGTGATGCAGTTCTGACCACGGCTTTATGCAACAGCCTTAAGCAGAGTTTTCCGGGAGTGCAGATAGATTTGATTTTAAACACCGGCATTGATCAGCTATTTCAAGGCCACCCCTCCATTGACAACGTGATTACATTTAGCCCGCGCGAAAACCACAGTATTTTCCCCTATATCGCTCGCGTCTGGCGTCTGGTTCGGCAGGGCCGTTACGATGTGATTATTGATATGCGCTCCACATTCCGCACCCTTTGGTTTGCACTTTTTTCGCGCTCATCTGCTTACAGGATAGGTTTGCGCAAGCCTTACAATCTTGGGCTTTACAACCATGTGATTGATTTGGAGCAAAATGCCAGCAATTTGAGCGCGCTCGATCGCTGGCTGAAGTTGCTGGAGCCGCTCGCGCCTCTTGCATTTGAAGGAAAACTTTCGTTGACGCGCGAGTTTACTTTGCAGGTAACGGACGAAGAGAAGGCGCAGATGCGCGAGAAGATGCTATCTGCGGGCATAGATTTTTCCCGTCCCGTGATACTTGTGGCTGTCGCTACCCGCTTGCCGCACAAAATGTGGCCACTGGAATCAATGCGTGAGTTGCTTGGGTTGTTGATAGAAAAATATCAGGTGCAGATAGTGTTCAACTACGCTGGCGCTGTAGAAGAGTCACTGGCTCGGGAACTTTATCGCAATATGCAGTCCAATGATCCGATTTTTATTGATATTCGGGCGGATAGTTTGCGGGAATTGGCAGCGCTTTTGACCAATTGCCACTTCTTTTTTGGTAATGAAGGTGGCCCACGGCATATGGCGCAGGCGTTGGGGATTCCTGCATTTGCTATCTATCCTCCTGGGATTTCCAAGTCTCTTTGGATGCCTGAAGCAGGCGATGCTTATCAGGGCATAAGCCTTGATGACTTGATACCCCAAGAACAGCAGTTAACTATGAGTTATGAAGAAAAATTGAGCGCGATTAGTGTGAAGCAGGTCTGGTTGAGACTTGAGTCTATGCTGGGGAAGTACTTGGTTAACAGTTATTAATTACGGAGAAAACGTCTTGGATATCGTAAGGATTGTGATACCGGTTTACAAAACTCAACTCGATGCCAATGAGCGCATGAGTCTTGTCCGTAGCTTGTCAATTTTAAAGAACCACCCATTTTCCATCGTATGTCCCGAGCATCTTGATCTCGCCGATCTTGAGCCTTTGTTTATCGGAGTCAATTACGATATCAGGCGATTTAATGCACACTTCTTCGACGGTATTATGGGCTACAACTGTTTGATGCTTTCGCCGATTTTTTTACCGGGCCTTTTCGGACTCTCAGTACATACTTATTTGCCAAATGGATGTCTTTGTTTTTTCTGATCAGTTGGCTTATTGGTGTATGAAGGGCTACGACTACATTGGTGCCCCCTGGCTGGCTTCACGCCAAACGCCTGTCAGGCGCATGTTTTATAGAGTCGAGCACTTCGTCAAGCGAAAAACAAGGCCTTACCAGCATTTTTTCAAGGTTGGTAATGGCGGTTTCTCACTGAGAAGGGTCGGGGTCATGTTGCATATTTTGTCTTGTCTACAAAAAGAGGCAGATTTTTTTCTGGCGCACAAAAGCGATATGGATTTTCATCAGGAAGATGTGTTCTTCTCTGTCTACGCCCCCAGTCGATTGCCAGGTATTAATATTCCCGGTTATCGCGAGGCAGTGAGTTTTGCTGTGGATCGGAAGCCGCGTTTGGCTTTCAAATTAACTCAGGGGAAGCTGCCCTTTGCGTGTCATGGTTTTAACAAGCCCAGGGTTCATAGGTTCTGGAAACCTGTTATTTCCCGTGAAGTTACCCTGGATTCGGGTTGCAGCTAGATCTTGCCCCCTTTAATCAAATAAACCGGCGCATCATTTAGCCACTGAAGGGGGGATTCTATTGTTTGGCCATAGGCGTCAAAGGCCTGATCGTAGGTTAAGTCATGCGGCAGCGGCGCTTCGATGCCATTCGCCCAAGCCATCAATACCCGTTGATTTTCTTGCTGGAATTCAAACATGTAGGTTTCGGGTGGACCTGGGTGCTTTTTGATAAATTGGGCGTTGCCGAGTAAAGACAGAAAGACCTTTAAGGCGTTAAACGCCGGGCGTGCGCGGAAGTTGTCCAGGTCATCCACCAGTCCGTATCCGTGTGCTGACAGTCGCCACCAAAAAACCTGATCTACATGCCCGGAGCAAAGCGCAATGGCCAGGTAGCGCAGCATGTACCAAGCATAGGTTTCTTCGGTTTCTCCAGGCTGATCGCGTCGCCATTGGGGGGCTTCATAGGGGCACCCGATAGGTGACCAAATGCCTGTGTATTTCACCGGCCAGTTCACTTCCGACACGATAATTTTTTCAGCGCAATTGTCGGCCCAACGCGCGTGGGCCTTAAGCAGTGCGCATTTTTCCAGGGTGGAATATTTTCCTTGTTTGTTCTCGGGAGCCCCGCGACGATCAACGTAAAGCAAGTGAGAAAGCGCCGCCAGCGTTTTGCCGCGAGGCAGGCGCTTGAGCGCTGCGATGACCGGGTGGTACTCAAAGTCTATGCAGGCAGGGCCAGTCAGCCGAATCTTTGGGAAGCGTTCCTGTAGTGCAAAGGCGGGGCGCATCAATTGGGCATACTCATCGGCGCTCCAGATGCCCCATTTGACTCGGTTAAAGGCGTGGGTGATTTCGATGTAACTGACTTTGTTTGCCAGAGGCGTAATCACTGTTGACAGAAAGGCTTCCCAGCGCTCGGGCTCGAGTAGTGCCTGTCGATCTTGTATCAGCGCGATCATCACCTCAGTGTTTTGATGGTGCAATTGCTCTACCAATTGGATGGCTTGAGCCCAATCCGTTTCCTTTTCGTGGTGGTAAAAACGAATTAGCACTGGCGGATTGCCCAACTGTTCCAACAGCTTTAGTTCATGGGTTATGTATTCAGATTTGGGATGTAGTGCCACGCCTATGCGGTTGTTGAGCTGAACCGGGCTTTGATAACTGCTGGCGAGCAACTGCCGATAGTGTTTCAGAATACTGGGTGCGGCTGCTATTACCTGCCAGGCGGACTTTATCAAGTAGCCCAGATGGCGCTGCCGTTTTTTTTCTTGTCGGTTCAGTACAGTCATTGGCTGTGCTGATTTTTCATCCCACAGCCAGATATTTTGCGGTGCTGGATAGGTGGGTGGTTGCGATTTCGCTTCCTGCTTACGACGCAGGCTGCGCAGTGGACGCCGCCAGCGGCGTGTGCGCGTGTGCCATTCGAAGCGTCGCCGATGCTTTGCTTCCGTCCGATCCAACTCCGAGGGAATTTCTTGATGATTGGCGTAGATGAACTTAAAAATTTTCAGGTAGGCGCCGGGCAACTGAATACGTGCCAGGTCTTCTCCGCGTTCCTTATCAGTGAGCGGACGCGGAAATATTTTCGCGCGATTGAGATCAATAATCAGCGCGCAGGCCTGGTGTCCTCGGGTTGAAGCGCGAACCAGGATATTTTGATTACCAAGATCCCGGTGCATAAACCCGGCATCGTGCATGGCGCGAATGTTGGGTGCCACTTGCATGAGCAAGTCCATCAGCGGTCCGTTGTCGCGTTGGTTGTAATAGATATCCGAAAGCAAATCCCGCATTGAGGGCGCTTCTTCATAGAGACACAGATAATAGCTTTCCAGGAGCCGATTATTTTCCCAGCGTTCCAGCCAGGCGATAGGTGCGGGTGTGGGGATTTGGTGTTCAAAAAGAAAATAGGCCGCAGCAAATGAGCGCTCAGCTTTGGATTTGTGGTGCCGATCATGCCAGTCTTTGAGCCAGCTTTGCCGTTTAAAGCGTTTAATGGCAACAAGTCGCTCGCCTGCTTCTGTGGTTAAAGCCAGTTTGTAAACAGGGTCATCGCCTCGCGCCAGTTCCTCAACGTGTGAGGCGCGCAGCATCTTGGCAATATCAGCCAATTGTTGGCGTACTATGGGCTGATCAAAGTCCGGTGCTAGTTGCCCCTGAAAGTGGGCAATGTTGATCAACGCAAGCGCTGGGGCATAGGCCTGTTGAGAAGATGGCATAATAATAGTCAGGCCTATTTTGTCGGGTGATCGTCTGACGGCAATTTGCTCATGTAGGCCTGTTGATAAAGATGAGCTTCAGTCAGAAAAAAATAACTGGCCTGAATCCAGGCTCGTATAAAACCCCGCCACCCACAGGCAATATGTCGATTCAGCAAATAAACCTTGAGGAAGGCCAGAGGAAATATCACCAGTAAGCGTGCAATGGAAAATGGCCTGCCTTTTTGTCGACGCTGCTCCGCCTTGAGCTTTGCATATTGGTTCATCTTGAGCAGCATCTTATCTATGGTGTCATATCCATAGTGTTTAAAAACAATGGGCAAATTGATGCAGGGCAGTTTGATGTCTATGTGCTCGTGTACCAGATCCGTTTCGCGCCATTTGGATTGGCTTTTGGGATAAATGCGTTTGAAGTAACGCATTCTGCGCCCGGTCATCGGCGCACCCATGAAAAGATCGTCGCGTTTTATTGCGAAACAATGATTGGGGTGTTCGTGAATGGCTTGGCGAATGCTGTCTATCGCACCTGCTGGTAGTACCTCGTCGCCATCGAGGTTAATCAACCACTCGTGGCTACAGGCCTCCATCGCTTTGGCCTTTTGGCGAGCGAAACCCAACCAGGGTTGATGAATAACGCGGGCACCATGCTGGTGTGCAATCGCCAAGGTGTTGTCCGTTGAGCCGGAATCCATGATCACTATCTCGTCGACGCCACCGAGGCTGGCGAGCACTTCATCCAAATGCTCACCTTCATTCAAAGTGATCAGGTAGGCGCTGATACGCACGTCGTTCATGGAGTTCCCCACAGTTTTGATTAACGCTAGGCGCTTGGCTCGGCGGATTTGACGATACCATTGGGCGTCCAATAGCGCCCGGTGCGCTTGACCTCATTGCGTATCGCGTAGTTTTTGCGCCAGGTTTCCGGGTTGTCATAGGCGCGAGGGTGATCCAGATGCAGGCAGTTGATGCTGTAGCGC
>CBFGWO010000169.1:0-5308 GCA_965652595.1 uncultured Cellvibrio sp.
AGGCCATTTTTAACGCAGCAGCGGCAACGCAGATAGTTTTTCAGCGGCCTGCTAGACCGCTTGGGGTTGTGGATGCCCGCTATGACAAACGCATGAATACTTCCCTGTAGCTGCGTCGCGTCGTCCTTGACGCGACGCTTGCCATAGCAGGCACCCACAACCCCAAGCTCAGTGCTGGCGGCAATATTGAATTTCAATCTCTCTGCATAACACGAATATCGCGACGGGTATTCAGCAGTTTTTACTTCTTCGGTGTTAAGCGCAGCACCACCACATCGTGGGGTGGGATGCTGAGTTTTAAAGGTTTTTCTGTGTCGCCGCGGCCGGACTTCCACAGGTCGCGCCAGGTGAAGGACTGGTGGTTGAAGTCGAGTTCGTAGCCGAATTGGTCGTCTTTGAATTCGTGGAATTTCCAGTCGTAGCGGGTGTTCAGGGTGCTATTGCCGCGATTTAAAAACAACCAGGCCCAGTCACCGTTTGCCAAGGGTTTGGTGAAAATCATCAGGTCGCCTTCGTGGTAGTACTTCATGGCTTGGATGCCGAGCTTGTCCTGGTTGAGCGCGATGATGTCTTTGTTGGTGAGGATGCTGCGTGTGCGTGCAGACATGCTGCGCAGATCATTGCCCGCAATCAACGGCGAGTTGAGTATGGCCCAGAGAGAAAAATGGGAGCGATCCTGAGCTTCGGTCATGCCGTTGCCGACTTCCATCATGTCCATATCGTTCCAGGCACCGGGGCCAGCCGCTTTGCGCAGTACACGCAGGTCGCGGATATCGAGAATTTTTAACACGCCCAGTGACGACCAGGAGCCCCTGTTGTGGTCGCAGTTCCAGCAGGGGTAGATGTCGCCGGTGGTACGCCAGGCGTGGCCAACATCTTTGGCCCACTCCCAGGGTTTGTTGTCGCCCCATTCGCAAATACTGAACAGAATCGGGCGACCCGCCTTGGCCAGCGCATCGCGCATGGTGGTGTAGGCACCAATCGGGTTTACATTCTCGGTGTCGCACCAGTCGTATTTTAAATAGTCGATACCCCAGGCGGCGTAGGTGCGGGCGTCCTGATATTCGTGCCCGCGACTACCGGGATAGCCGGCGCAGGTGGTATTGCCCGCATCGGAATATATGCCGATTTTTAATCCCTTGGAATGCACATAGTCAGCCAGGGCTTTCATACCCGACGGAAAGCGCTCGCGATTTTCTTGAATATAGCCATTTTCGTCGCGCTCACCGTGCCAGCAATCGTCGATGTTGATGTACTCATAACCGGCGTCTTTCATACCCGAGGACACCATAGCGTCGGCCATTTCGCGAATGAGTTTTTCATCCACATTGCAACCAAAGGTATTCCAACTATTCCAGCCCATGGGCGGCGTCAGTGCGAGATCGGGGAATTTTTGCGCGCTGCTCATCGCCGAGAAAAATAGGCTGCCAACGGCGATAAATAGCAGCGCAAAGCGTTTGATTGTCATGATGTTTTCCTCTGTTGACCTTCGTTTTTATTGAAGTATTACTAATCATACAATTAAATTGGCGACAAAAAAACCGCAACTTTCGCTGCGGCGTGGAACAGCTTGAGCTTCGTCGGCCGAGTTGGCCTCACTTAGCCAGTTGCAAATAGCGCCCCGCCTCTATCATGGCGCGGCCATTGTGGTAGGGGCATTTCCAAAATCCCAGTTTGTACGGCGCTTGGGCAGGCGAGGTATCCAACGATGACAACCACAGCCATTCACCCCGCTCAGCGTCAATTTGATAGCGCTGGATAAATCGCCACACACCTTCGGCAGCGTAAAAATATTTTTCGTCGCCGGTGGAGGTAAAGGCATAGAGAAAGCCTACCAAGGCTTCGGCCTGCACCCACCAGACGTTAGCCGGGCTGACTTGTCGGCTGGCAAAATCGTAGGCGTCCAGCACCTGCCCCTGCTCACCCACGGCCTCCTCCAGTGTGACTTCGGCAATGCGAATCAAGGTCGGTGTCAGATGCGCAGTCAATTCCGCATCATTCAGCGCGTCCAGTGCCCGTGCAATCAGCCAACTGGCTTCTATATCGTGACCGTAGGTAAAACCGGGTGAATGGTCGGTCCAGTCTATATCCATAAACATGCGCAAATGATGTGTGCGCTTGTCGATCATGTATTTATCAAAAAGCTGAATGTTGTAGCGCAATGCGTTAGCCACTTCAGTCGTAGGGTGCACCTGGTAGAGGCTGGTGTAGGCCTCCAGCACATGCAGGTGGGTATTTTGCGATTTGGGGAAATTCAAATCCTTGTCACTCAGGCGAATATCCTCCAGCGGGCTCCAATCGCGCGCGAAGGCTTCCAAATACCCCTCGCGCTCGCGATCTACGCCATAGCGCTCTATCAGCGCAAAACAATCCAGCGCACGGGTCAGGGCTTCGGCTTCACCAGTCAGCTGATGATAGGCGCAGAGCGCATAGATCGCGAAGGCCTGAGCATAGATTTGCTTTTTGGTGTTGAGCGGCTGACCAGCAGCGTCCAGCTCCCAGTAAACGCCGCCCTGTTGCGTATCGAAAAAATGCGCTAACAGATAATCGTAAGCTCGCCGAGCGCATTGCTGGTATTCCGGCTTATCCAGCACACGCGCCACCTCGGAAAAAAACCAGAGAATGCGCGTGTTCAAGATCACACCCTTGGAGGCGCCAGCCACCGGGCAATTTTGTGCGTCTATCTCACCGTAAAATCCGCCTTGGTCCAGATCCTGGCTGTGCGTCACCCACCAGTCAGCAATAGCGATTAATTCTGTGCGCCATTCCTGCTGCAAGTGACCGTGGATTTCCACGCGACCCGCTGCCACCATAGTTACACCAGATCCTTGAGCAATTCGAGGTTGGCGCTGATGAGTTGGTTACGCACCGCCACCGAAGCCGCTGAGCGCAAACCATCTTCTGGTGTGTTTTTGCAGTAGTCGATTAATTTTTCAACGGTGGAGGTGGCCACATGCATACGCGTATCCGATGAGGCGTAGTAAATAAACACCTCATTTTTTTCATTCACAATCCAACCATTGGAAAAAGTCACGTTGGAAACATCGCCCACACGCTCTTCGCCGTGGGGCGCAATAAAGTGACCGGCAGGACGATGAGTGATTACCCAGGGGCGATCCAACTCGGTCATAAACAGGTAAAGCACGTAGCGCAAACCCGCAGCAGTATTGCGTACACCATGGGCCAGATGCAGCCAGCCTTCGGCGGTTTTGATAGGCGCCGGGCCCTGACCGTTTTTGACTTCTTTGATGGTGTGATAAACCTTGGGATCAACAATTACTTCGGACTTTACTTCGGCACGGGTCATGGTCTCGGTCAAGCCCCAACCTATACCACCACCCGCGCCCACGCTGATAAAGCCATCCTGCGGGCGAGTGTAGAGCGCGTATTTGCCATCCACGAATTCCGGGTGCAACACCACGTTGCGCTGCTGGCCAGAGTAGGTAATCAGATCCGGCAAACGCTCCCAGGTTTTTAAATCCTTGGTACGTGCAATACCGCACTGGGCCTCGGCCGCCGAGGTGTCATTGGGACGGGTTTCATCTTTGCGCTCAGTACAAAAGAGACCGTAAATCCAACCGTCTTCATGGGCGGTCAAGCGCATGTCGTACACATTGGTATCCGGGCGTTCGGTTTCCGGGAGGGTGATCGGATAGTCCCAAAAGCGAAAGTTATCAATGCCGTTGGGCGACTCGGCAATGGCAAAAAAAGATTTACGATCCACGCCTTCGACACGCACCGCAAGAATATATTTACCCTGCCAATAGAGAGCACCCGAGTTAAAAGCCGCATTAACACCCTGCCGCTCCATCAAGAAGGGATTGGTTTTTTCATTCAAGTCATAACGCCAGAAAACAGGCGCATGCTCAGCGGTGAGAATGGGATTCTCATAGCAAGTGTAAATGCCATTACCCTGGGCGCGGGGTTTATTCTTACGTGTAACCAGCACTTGGTGCGCTTGCAACAGCTGTTTAACTTTTTCTTTAAATTGACTCATCGTAAATAACGCCTGTTATCGAAAATTACTGATAAATAGTTACTGCTGATTCGCAGGAGATTTTTCATCAATTTCTGCATCTTTACCCAAAAGCGCTTTTGGCATGTCCGCGGGGTAATCTTCCAATTTGAGGTACCAATTGCGCCACAAAAACACGCTGGTGATGGCCATAACAACCAGGGTGACGACCAACTCCTGCCAATGTTTGATCACCATAAAAATCGCAGCGGCTACAAAAGTGGTTTGCCATACAACACCCACCACTACGTTGATCATGTCGCGGGTGAAATAGGTATTGGCTTGCAGATCGGGATATTCACGGCGCAGCTCCGCACGCACCGGCCCCCAAAAGCCCCAAGGCCGCACTTTTAGGTAAAAGACTTTTAACACCTGCATATCATCCGGTTTAGTCAGTAACGACCCGAGCACACAGGCGAACACACACACCAGGAACATAAACGGAAACGCATGGAGCGGATGAATGTCCGTAAATATCAAGGGTAGCGCTATGACAAATCCGGCCACCATGCCCCAAAAGTAGCCAAAGCCGTTAAAGCGCCACCAGTACCACTTGAGCACATTGGCGGCGGTATAGGCACCGTAAAAAGCGCTCACAATCCACTGAATCACATCATTGAGCGTGGGAATAAACAAACCAATCAACACCCCCAAGACCACAAAAATCACCGACACCCAATAGCTCATGCGCACATAGACTTTAGGCTCCGCATCGGCATTGATGTAACGCTTGTAAATATCGTTAACCACATAGGCGGGTGCCGCATTGGTGGTGGCAGCAAAGGTGGACATAAAAGCCGCGAGCAAACCGGCAATCAACAGGCCGAGCAAACCGGTGGGAATGAAATTTTTCAGTGCAAAGGGCAGTATCTGTTCAAAATCTACCGCTGGCCCCATGGCCCGCAATTCATCCATAAAAAAGACCAGCGCCAACACCACCAGGCCGGTAATCAATAGGTAGCGCGGAAACAGCAGCACCAGATTAACCAGCCAACTCATTTTGGCGGCTTCTACCGGTGATTTGGCGGAGAGCACACGCTGCATGTCATAGTTGGGCTGCGGCCCCGCCAGGCTTTTGAGGATGCCACTTAGGAGCATCAACATAAAAAAGATCGTAAACGGCGAAAATCCATCGGCGCTCATCTTGTCTTGGGCCGACGCAAGTTTTTCACTCCAGTCGATAGACAAATCCCAACCGAAGGCAATGCTGGTCCAACCATCGGGAATAACCGCTTGCAACATCTCCGGTGACACTTTCTGCATCGCAATCACACCCACAGCAATACAGGCGAC
>CBFGWO010000170.1:0-5295 GCA_965652595.1 uncultured Cellvibrio sp.
AAACAGCGCATTGTGTTTGCGGAATATCTCAAAGGCATAGAGCGCAATCAGCTGGCCAGGTATTTGGATTCACGCCTGCGCGCCGCAGGCTACAAGGGCAGCCCCCTGTTTTCGCGCTCCGCGTTACAGTTGCTTTATCGCGCCTCGGGCGGTGTGCCGCGTTTAATTAATGTGCTGGCTCACAAGGCGATGTTAGTTGCCTATGGTCAGGCCAGTGACCGGGTGCGGCGCTCGCATATGGCGCGCGCCGTGGCAGATACCCGCGAGAGCCGATTTACGGGCCGCTGGCTGGCGCGTCAGCATTTGTGGTTTTGGCCGTTGATGGCGGCGGTCGCAGCGGTCGCCCTGGCATTGGTGCTCAGCCTGTTTTGGCAGGGTGGTTGGTGATGAGCCTGCTCAATGACATGCTGCGCGATTTGTCATCGCGCCAAACGGGCCAACAACCGCCGGAAGATCAGGCGGAGTTGCTGGTGGAATCCCGTTTTGTGCGTGACGAAAAATTTCCTTGGCTGCTGACCCTGACGGTTTTTGCCCTGGTGTTGGTATTGGCCTTGTGGATCCTGGCGTATTGGTTTGACCGCGATGCGCAACTCGCGAGTGTGGATGAGGTAAAGGCGACTGCGCAGGCACAAGAGCCGCCTTTGCCAACCCAGACTCAAGCGACGGTAATTGAGGCAAGTGCAACAGACGTCGATAAAACCCTGGCAAAGCCGGTGGCAGAGCCCAGCCTGGAAATCGACGACGCTGCACAAGCAACGCTGACCAAGCTGGTGGAGCAATGGTTGCAGTTGGGTGAGCGCGCGCTGGCCAGGGATCGACTCTCGGCGCCGGCAGATGACAACGCCAGCTACTATTTTGCCCAGGCCTTGCAGTTGCAACCGGAAAATCCCCGCGCACTGGCGGGCCAGGCAGCGGTGATTGATCGCTACCGCCAATTGATTCGCGAAGCGCTCTTGGCGGAACGGCACGAAAGAGCTGAATCGCTTTTGCAACGCGCACAACATCTTGCGCCTACAGATGAAACGCTGATGGCCTTGCAGCAACAACTTGCGGAGTTGTTGTCAGTAAAGAGTGCGCCGTCCAGCGTCGCGGCGAGTGAAGCGGTTGACGCCTCGCAGCGGGCGCCCGAGCGAAAGCCTGAGCAAGAGCCTGAGCAAGAGCCTGAGCAAAGATCTGAGCAAAGGTCTGAAGAACCCAGAGCGGCTGAAGCAACACTGGACATTTTGCCCAGCCCGGCATGGCGTGATCAGCAGGCGGTAGCGGCGGCGCGCGCGCGTTTGCAACAAGGTGACACCGAAGGCGCTATTGCGTATTTGGAAGATTATCTTGGCCGTGATCCCGAAGCGGCCCAGGCCAGTGCGCGCATGCTGTGCCATATTTATCTGGAGCAGGGCGAGCTGGCTAAAGCCGACGCCCTGTTAAGCGAGGCGAATAACTGGCCGGCGACGGAATATGCGCAGATGCGCGCACGCTGGTTTCAAGCCAGTGGCGATGACGCCTCGGCGCGCGCGCTGCTGGAAAAACATTTGGCCGATGCCGAACAGGATGAAGCCTATCGCTCGCTTCTGGCGCGGCTTTACTACAGTGGCGGTGATTATCACCAAGCTGTTGCCAGCTATAGGCGCCTCATCGACGCCTTTGGGGAAAAGCCGGGTTACTGGTTGGGTATGGCCTTGGGGCTGGATGCATTGGGGCAGGGCAGCAGTGCACTGGTGGCTTACCAGCGCAGCCTGCTTGGCGGCACCCAGGACGCGGCGGTCACCAATTACATCGAGTCGCGCATCAAGGCGCTCTCGCCCTAAACTCAAGAGATAACTCAAGAGATAACTCAAGAGATTAAAACTATGTCCGGCCCAGTCAAACGCATTCGCATCGGCGATCTGCTGGTAGAAAAAGCCATGATCAGCGAGGCGCAGCTGCAACACGCCTTGCAGGAGCAAAAATTCACCGGGCGCAAACTGGGCGCTACCCTGGTGGAGCTAGGCTATGTGGAAGAAAACGCGCTGCTCAATTTGCTTTCGGCGCAGCTCAATATTCCTTTCGTTGAACTCAAACAATTTCGTTTTGATCGCAATCTGGTGCAAACCCTGCCGGAAACCGCCGCGCGCCGCTACCGTGTGATGGTCTTGCGCGAAGATGCCGACGGCCTGTTGCTGGGTATGGCCGACCCCACGGATATTTTCTGCCTGGACGAACTCCAACGCATTCTTAAAAAGCCGCTTAAACCGGCGGTAGTGCGCGAATCCGAGCTGCTGGATATTCTCGATATCGCCTACACCCGCGCCAGCGAAATCGCCAGCCTGGCCACCGAGCTGGAAGAAGAGCTGCAAGAGTCGGCGCTGGATTTGGCGGACTTTATTACCGACGCCACCGACAGCGATGCGCCGGTAGTAAAGCTTCTGCAAAAAATCTTCGAAGAAGCTATCTCCGCCAAGGCGTCGGATATCCATATCGAGCCCGACGAAAAAGTGCTGCGTATTCGCAACCGTATTGACGGCGTGTTGATTGAACAGGTGATGAACGAAAAGCGTATCGCCTCGGCGCTGGTGGTGCGGTTAAAACTCATGGCGGGTTTGGATATCTCGGAAAAACGCCTGCCTCAGGATGGTCGTTTTAATCTGCGTGTTAAGCACCACAATATCGACGTGCGTATGTCCACCATGCCGGTGCAATTTGGCGAATCAGTCGTAATGCGTTTGCTCGACCATACCGACGGTGTGCTGGCGCTGGAAAAAGTCGGCATGCCTAAAGACTTAATGGCGCGCTTTCGCCGCGCCATTACCCGCCCCCACGGGCTGGTGTTGGTTACCGGGCCCACCGGTAGCGGTAAAACCACCACACTTTATGGCGCGCTCTCTGAGCTTAATAGCCCGGAGAAAAAAATCATCACCGTGGAAGATCCGGTGGAATACCGGCTACCACGCATTAATCAGGTGCAGCTGCACGAAAAAATCGGCCTGACCTTTGCCAGCGTGCTGCGCGCTACCCTGCGTCAGGACCCGGATATTTTGCTGGTGGGCGAGATTCGCGATGCGGAGTCTGCCGAAATTGCCTTGCGCGCCGCTATGACGGGCCACATGGTGTTGTCCACGCTCCACACCAACGATGCTGTCACCTCGGCGTTGCGGTTGGTGGATATAGGCGTGGATGGTTATCTGGTGGCGACCGCGCTGAAAGCCATAGTCGCCCAGCGTTTGGTGCGCAAAATTTGTAACAGTTGCATCCGCGATCATCAGCCGGATGCCAATGAGCTGCAACTGCTTGCCAGTATTGCCAAAGGGCGCGATTTTAGTGCGGTGAAATTCAAACAAGGCGCCGGATGCCCCCACTGCCACAACACCGGCTATCGCGGTCGTATTGGTGTGTTTGAAATGCTCGAACTCAATGCGCCCATGGCGGAAGCGCTGCGCGCTAACGATATCAATGCCTTTGCTCGCGCCGCCAATGACTGCCCGAACTTCGAGCCGCTGGCGAAAGTTGCCTTGGGTTACGCCGAGCAGGGGCTGACGACCCTGGATGAGGTGATGAGTATTACTGCGCAGATAGATGATGAAATGCAAACTACCCACAGCCTTTAACCTAAAGCCATAAACCTATGACTCTTTTTGTTCACCGCAGTCGCAACGCTGATGGTCGCCCGGTTACCGGGCAGATCGAGGCGGCCAGTCGCGAAACCGCAGCCAACCAGCTGCTGGATCGCGGTCTGACCCCGCTCAGTCTGGAGGAGCAGGTTGTTGAACAAAGCCTGAGCGAACGCTGGGCAGAATTCAGCAGTCGCGGGCGGGTAGACACGGTTGAGCTGATTATGTTTTGCCGTCAAATGTACACGGTGACCAAAGCCGGTGTGCCGTTGATTAAAGGCATTCGCGGTCTATCCGCCTCCATGCGCAACCCGACCTTTCAACGTGCACTCAACGATATTGTTGAGCGCTTGGAAAAGGGCGTGGAGTTGTCGGTGGCCATGCGTGCCCACCCTAAAATTTTTAACCATTTGTATGTGAGCATGATCAGTGTTGGCGAAAATTCCGGTCGTTTGGATCTGGTATTTCGCCAACTGGTGGATTACATGGAGCGGGATCTGGCAACGATTAAGAGTATTAAAAGCGCGCTGCGCTATCCCAGCTTTGTACTTATTGCCTTGGCCGTTGCCATGTTGGTCATCAATCTCAAAGTGATTCCCGCCTTTGCCGGTATGTTTGCCAAATTTGGCGCTGAGTTGCCCTTGCCAACCCGCATCCTGATTGGCACGTCCGATTTTTTTGTTGCCTTTTGGCCTTATCTATTGGGGTTGACGGTGATTGTGTCCCTGGGTGTGTACAACTATGTGCAAACCGATGAGGGCAGCCGAGTCTGGGGCCGCAAAAAACTGCGCATGCCGGTGGTGGGCGACATTATCGAGCGAGCGTCCATGGCGCGTTACGCGCGCGCGTTTAGTTTGATGCTCAAGGCGGGCTTACCTATTTCCAATGCGCTGGAGCTTTGCGCCCGCGCCATCGACAACGCCTACCTGGCGGACAAAATTCGCGCGATTCGTTCAGGTATTGAACGCGGTGAAGGCCTTTACCAAACCCACGCCACCAGCGGCATGTTTACGCCTTTGGTATTGCAAATGATTTCGGTGGGCGAGGAGAGCGGCCAGGTGGATACTCTACTTACAGAAGTGGCCGAATTTTACGAAAGAGAAGTGGAGTATGATGTAAAACAAATCAGCGACCGTATCGAACCGATTATGATCCTGATTATGGCCGGATTTGTTACCGTGCTCGCATTGGGTATTTTCCTGCCCATGTGGGACATGTACGCGATTCAGAAGTAAGCGACCATGAAATCCCATGTGCGCCTGTCCAAACGGTTTGAATATCTGCTGGTGGCCTTGGTGGCGGGATTGGTTGTGTTGGTGGCGGTGGATCGCTACCTGTCGCTGGGGCGGGAAACCCAGCGTTTGGGTTTTGAGCTTTTATCTCATAACTTCACGGCGGCAGCGGCCAATGTGCAGGTGCGTTGGATACTCACCCGAAATGAAGATGGTGGGCGCGACTGGGTGGAGGATGAAGCCGGGCGTATTTACGTTAACGCTGCCGGTTGGCCCAGAGGAAGTCAGCCCCTGCCCAGGCCACTTAAGGTGGAGGATTGCGAGTTTCTGTGGCAAAAGCTGCTGCAAAACCCGCCGCCGTTGAGCCTTGAGGGTGGAGAGTCCAGGGTGAGCCTGCGCGGCGACGCCCGCTACCATGTGAGCTTGCGATTTGGTGAGGTGTGCCGCTACGAAATGCTGGTGGGGGAGCGGACGCTTTACGC
>CBFGWO010000171.1:0-5229 GCA_965652595.1 uncultured Cellvibrio sp.
CTTCGGGTGGGTCTTGGCTCGAAAACAAGTGTATTGATACACCAATTCACTTGCGACATACAAGCCCCATCGCAAAAATAGCGATGACGACAATTTCTATCAGAAAGGAAAAAGAGCGAGAAAAGCCCTAACGGGCAATGGAAGCACAATACTGGTTAAGCAGATCCTGATGTTCAGGCAAGGTCTCGGCGAAATCACCCATCGCGCGCCGCAGCAGGGCGAGCTTTTGCTCTATCTCAGCCACGGGGAGGCTTGCAACCAGCGGGTCAACCCGGCGCGGCAGAATCCCCTGCCCCAACATAACCGCAACCCAACTGGCATTCGGGAACAGCTCTCCTTCAAAACGGAGAAAGCGCCCGCCTTCAGCAAAAAGCGCCATGCGTCGCCGCAAGCTTTCGGGAATGGACATGGCCCGGCATTGCTGCCAAAAAGCCTCTTCGCGCTGATTGGCAAAATAGTGAAAGATGAGCAAATCGCGCACCTGCTCAAAATCCTTTTGCATCCAACGGTTGTATTCGTCGCGCATTACCGACGGCAGGGAGGCATCAGGAAACAATGCAATAAATCGGCTGATTCCCTGCCGAATCAGGTAAATCGATGTGGATTCCAATGGCTCAAGGAACCCTGCCGCCAAGCCGATGGCCACGCAATTTTTCTCCCAGAATCTCTGTCGATGACCGGTCGCAAATTTTATAAGTCGCGGGTTGCCCATCACCTCACCGTCGAGGCCGTCAACAAGCACAGAGGTGGCTTCGTCCTCACTCATAAATTCACTGCAATAGATATGGCCATTGCCAGTGCGGTGTTGCGTGGGTATACGCCATTGCCAGCCCGCCGATTTGGCCGTTGAGCGTGTGTAGGGCAGCAAGGGGCCCTGATGTTTGCAAGCCACCGCAAGTGCGCGATCGCAGGGCAACCAGTGACGCCAGTCAACCCAGGGTACCTTTAGGGATTTATCCAGCAGCAGCGATGAAAATCCGCTGCAGTCAAAAAAGAAATCGCCCGAAATGATTTGCCCATTTTGCAATTGCACACCGGTGATATTGCCGGAGTCAGGCGAGTGCAACACCTCACACACTTTCCCCTCGATACGCTTTACACCGCGCGCCTCGGCATAATTACGCAAAAAACCTGCATATAACGTGGCATCAAAGTGGTAGGCATAACGGAGGTAGGACGCGGGAGCACCGGGGGTTCTGGTGTCGGGAAAGGCGAATTTATTTTTCATTGCAGCCACTTCGGTTACGCAATAGTCGCCGAGCGGATGAGGGTGGCCATTAGCGCGGCAATGTAACCAGTACTGGTGAAAATCCAGGCCATCAATATCAATACCGTGAAAGCCGAAGGGATGAAAATAGCGTTCGCCTTTGCGCGACCAATCCACAAACTCAATACCCAGCTTGAAGGTCGCCTGGGTTGCACGCATCAGCTCAGCTTCGGGGATACCTAAAAATAAATTGAATTGCAGCATATCGGGAATGGTGGCTTCACCCACGCCGATAATGCCTATCTCGTCGGATTCGACCAGCGTTAGAGATACATCGTCAGGTTTAAGCAGCTTTGAAAGAGCAGCAGCAGTCATCCATCCGGCAGCGCCGCCACCCACAATAACGAGTTGTTTTAGGTTCTCCTGCATTGGTCACATCCCGAATAAAAAATGCCAGCCCGCGATGAAGCGGGCTGGCCAATGGGAGAACGCCATCAAAATCTAGCTCTGACTCCGACAGTGATAAGACGTCCAACCGGGTTGGAAGTGTAGTTGTCGTAACCCCAGGCACCACCCATAAATCCACCCTGGTTACCGTTAAAGAATGAAGGGTCTTCATCGGTAAGATTGCGGAAATCCAGCGTCAAGGTAAGATCATTGAATGCACCGCCGAGCGATAGCTTCTGCGACATATTCAAATCAAAGGTGTTGCTTGCCTTAACTGTATCGCCACCACTCTGTGGATTGCCATTGGCATCGCGAACCAGCGGCGTAACCGTGCTTCCACCCCAGTTCTTGTAGTCGCCCACATGATTCCAGAAGAGGTCCGCCGTAAAGTCACCCCAGGTAATACCGAAGTAGGCGCGGGACTTGAACTGAATCGACGGGAAAACGCCGTTAAAGCCCGACGTATTCAGCACAGAAAAGGTTGGGGTATCACCAAAGTTTTGGTCAAAGGCGGTGAAGTAGGTTCCGCTCGCACCAACCCTGGCACGCACAGCACTGCCAAGATCAAAACCATAATCGATGGTCGCGTCGTAGCCTTCAATCGACAGATTGAGCCAGTTACGCGCATTCTGATCGATCAGGTAGTAAACGTTTGGTGGAATGGAACCGCCGATAGTCGCACCATTGGCCACGTTCGCAAATTCAAGAATCTGCTGCTGTGTACAACCCGTGGGACAAATCGTCAGCAACGGAGAACCCGAGGCAGTAATCGACGCAGGTGATGGCGAGTTAACACCACCGGTGAAGTCGTTATGGAAGAAAGTGACCGATGTTTTGAAATCCGGTAACCAGGAGGGCGAGTAGTCAAAGCCAAACGAATAGCTCTCACCAAACTGTGGCCCCATCTGCGAAAATCCACCGCCCAGTTGTCGCCGCATGGCCTCACCGCTTTGCGCAATGGTGCAAACCACTGACGACGAGGTACAGGGATTGGACGAATTCACTTCAACTGCACCAGGCACCTGCCAAACATTGGGATAGGCCGCGACGGGAACATTGATTGAGCCTGTTGGCGTCACACTGCCCGATGAATAGAGGTGACCCTGGGAAGGATCGCCCATAACGGCAATGGGTGGCGCAACAAAAGATTCTGCATAGTTTGCACGCAGACGGAAGCCTTCCACCAGATCCCAATTGATGCCGTACTTGGGATTGGTGGTATCACCCACGTCGGAAAAATCGTCGTAACGCACGGCCACCGTAAGATCCAGCTGATGAACCAGGGGAATCGACATATCCGGCGACACCACTGGCACGATAGTTTCGGCAAACATGGAGACAATATCGCGCTCATAATTAAACACGCGATAGCCTGATCCGGTGGTGGTTGGGCCAGTGTTGTTAGGCGCACTCAACTTCTGCTGCTGCTCTTGCCACATATGCTCAGCACCTACCGCAACCCGAACAGGACCGGCGGGCATATCAAACAAATTGCCCTGCAACGCCAACCGCGCCTGGTTAAAGGTGTTGTAGTTGTTGTTCTGGGTATTGTTGGTATAGAGCGAATTCAACACTAATGGATTGGTGCGGTTAGCAGAACCGGCATTCCACACATCCAGTGCGTTGTCGGTGGTCAGTGGCAATTGCAGTACAACCACATTTCTACCGGGGATACTGGATGCCGTGGTGCTTCCGCCGGATTGTGTGGTGCCATTCAACGCAAGGGTGGCACAGGCACCGCAGAATTGGTTGAATCCATCGAGTGAAGAGCGGTTCCAGCCAAATGAATCGGCAAAGGTCAGCGACCAGTCTTCGTTCAAGTCGTAATCGATAACCAGGTTGCCGTAGATGACATCTTGTTGTGACGCTGTGTAGCCGTATTGCTCATCGTCGCGCAACGCCAGCCAACGGATAATCTGCGTGTTGGCTTCCGGAGCACCTGCGGGCGCCGTAAAGAAAGGGTTCTGTTGCCCGGCGGCACCAGCACCCGTACCAAATGCGGTGACATCGTTGAGCTGCCCTGGCGCACCTGTGCTGTGGGTTTTGTTGCGGTTATAGGCCAGCGATAAGGACACAGACAAGTCCGACGAAAAATCATTCACGATACGCATAAGGCCATTGAGGCGATATTGCGACGGAATAAACGAGCTGTGGATAGAGGTATTGCACTCGCCATTGGCGGCGGCGTTGTTGGCGACAGGTGTCACCGTATCCGTATTTTGGAAAACAAGCCCGCCACCCGGTGCAGTACCGGAATTGACGCCTGTTACGCGCATGGTCGCCGGATCACAGGTAAAACTGTTGGTGTTGGAGCCACCTTGATCACGATAGTCACCGCGACTGGCCCAATCCCGATCTCTGACAAACAGCTCAGATTGATCGCTGTATTGACCGGCAAAATAGACGCCGCCTGTGCTCCAGGTTGTTCCCCAGATACCATTGAAATCCAGGTTGTTATAGCTGTCTGCGCTACCGTAAGACAGGTTCACCTGGGCACCGTCGAAGGTCCGCCGGGTAATAAAGTTCACCACACCCGCTACCGCATCCGAACCATAAACCGATGAGGCACCGTCAGCCAGCACATCAACACGCTGCATCGCCGAGGTGGGAATAATGTTGGGGTCTGTCTGATTGAACTGTGCACCACCACCTGGCGTGCGCATGCCATCAATCAACACCAAGGTGGTATTCGAGGATGAGCCGCCCAATTGGTGAATTTGGGGTGAGTAGAAAGACCAAAGATTCTCGCCCTGCGCGAGAGAGCCGTTGGTTGTCAGTGCCGGAATGGTATTTACCAGCGTCGAGAGGTTGATTGCTTGGGATTTTTCCAGCTCTTCAACACCAACAGAAACCAGATTGGAACCGACAGGTGCGGCGCCTTTAATACTGGTACCCGTAACCAATACTTCCTCAACACTCGCTGCGCTTTTATTTTGACTTGCGTCTGTTTCTGCTGGCTGAGCCAGAGCAACGCCGCTGGCGAGCGAGGTTGCCGAGAGAAGAACTCCCCAAAAATGCTGTGTTTCAATTGTCATAGCATGCCCCTTGTTATTAAAAATTGATTAGAGACTTTCCATGCAATTCATCTAGCCGCTTAAACAGCCTGTTCGAAACTCAACTTCTGGAAGCAATAGGCGCGCTCCTAAAAGGCTGGCGCAGTGGATTGGATACATCAGACGGAACAACAGGACTCAAACCTTGAGCCTCCCTCAACTCCCCTATTAACCGCCATAAGTCCCCGACCGCCCGACCGGCATAGGACTACGAACGCTAAAAAGTAATATCATATTCTAATATTCTTTTTTAAAATGCAATATAATAATACAAATACCCCATCACAACTCAGAACCACCGGTTTAGCGCTCCTCCGGCAACTTGTGAGCAAAAAAAAGCCCGGCCGAAGCCGGGCAGTGGTTCCTCCGTGAACGTCTACAGATCTTGCTGGATCAGGGAGCTAAACCGTCCAGACCTATAACACCCAGGGGCGCCGTCAAACCTGCGCCATCGCGAGCAATGGCGGTGTACACACCGCCAGCGGCAAAGGCGAGGGTCGCCTTGATAGCTTCTGTGGTAGT
>CBFGWO010000172.1:0-5203 GCA_965652595.1 uncultured Cellvibrio sp.
CTGTGATCCAAGGTTACGGGATTCAGCGCCTGGCGCTCCTGCTCATACTGCTAGCGACCTTCGGCTGCGCTCATCGCGCGCCCCTGGCTCCCACCGACTGGGATAGCCGACAAAACCAACTGGAGCGCATCCACCACTGGCACATGAAAGGCAAGCTGGGCGTGCGCATACCCGGAGATAACGGCAGCGCCAACCTCCACTGGCAACAACAGGGCGATGAGTTTTCACTGGATCTGACCGGGCCACTCGGCAGCCGCCGCGTCAGCATCCAAGGTCACCCAGGTGAGGTTAGCCTACGCGAATCCAGCGGCCATGTGCGCAGCGCCAGCAGTGCCGAAGACCTCATACAGCAAAGCCTTGGCTGGACGCTGCCCGTAAGCCAGCTCAGCTACTGGGTGCGCGGGCTTCCTGCACCCAGGCAGCGGATTCAACACCGGGAATACAACGACAGCGGCCAATTTAGCCTGCTGGAGCAGGCGGGCTGGCGCATTCACTACAGCAATTACCAACCGGTTAATCACGCACAGAATGAGCTGGCACTGCCGGGAAAAATTGTGGCCGAATATAAAGAAGTTCGTCTCACGCTGGTGATTCGCAACTGGCAACTGGGGCCTGCGGAATGAGCCTAAGCCTCTTGTCCCCCGCCAAGCTCAATTTGTTTTTGCACATTACCGGCCGCCGCGCCGATGGCTATCACCAACTGCAAACCCTGTTTCAGTTGCTGGATTACGGCGATCAACTCGATTTCAGCCTGCGCGAAGACGATCAACTGATACTCGAACCGCCCTTGGCAGGCGTTCCCTTTGAACACAATTTGATAGTGCGCGCCGCACGCTTGCTACAGTCAGCACAAGTGCACAAGGGCCTTGCGCCCAAAGGTGCGCACATTCACTTGCACAAACGCTTGCCGCTGGGCGGTGGTATCGGTGGCGGCAGCAGTAACGCCGCCACCACACTGGTTGCGCTCAACCACCTCTGGCAATGCGGGCTCAGCCGCGCTCAATTGATGCAACTGGGTTTGCAGCTGGGTGCCGACGTACCTGTTTTTGTCGGTGCGCAAACCGCCTGGGCGGAGGGCGTTGGCGAGGCCCTTACGCCGATAAAAATGCCTGCAATGAGCTACCTGGTTTTGCATCCAAATTGCGCGGTTTCGACCGCCGGGATTTTTTCTCACAAAGATTTGACAAGAGACACTGCGGCCATTACATTAGCGGCCTTTCTCGCGCAGGGTGGTCGAAATGACTGTGAAGCGCTGGTCCGAAAGCTTTATCCACCGGTCGATAAAGCGTTGAAATGGCTGGCAAATTTCACAAGCAATGCGCGAATGACAGGAACCGGCGCAAGTGTTTTTGCGGCCTTTGATTCTGAAGCACAAGCCCAACAAATTCTGGCGCAAGCGCCAGACGATTTACCGGGATTTGTTGCACAAGGCATTAACCGCTCAGCGCTTTATGAGCTGCTTCCCGTCAACGAGTAACAGATCTTTAGGGGCGTCGCCAAGTGGTAAGGCAGCGGGTTTTGATCCCGCCATTCGTAGGTTCGAGTCCTTCCGCCCCTGCCATTTTCTCAAACCATTGCCTCGGCAATGGTTTATTATTTTTTACCCCACCTGTTCTAGCGCATTTCGCCAAGGCATCTTCGGGTGGCCATAGGTTGAAGGCAGCCGCCGCACTACGCACACACAAAACTTCGGCAATCGACAGACAAAGGTATCCGACGTGACAGACTTAATGGTCTTTACTGGCAACGCCAACCCGGATCTCGCAAAAAAAATTGTGGATCATCTCGGCATGCAACTGGGTGAGGCTTCTGTCTCCCAGTTTTCTGACGGTGAAATTGAAGTTGAATTGCTGGTTAACGTGCGCGGTCGCGATGTGTTTGTGGTGCAACCCACTTGCGCACCCACCAACGACAACCTGATGGAATTGATTGTGATGGTCGATGCGCTGCGCCGCGCCTCGGCCGGACGCATCACCGCCGTGGTGCCCTACTTCGGTTACGCCCGCCAGGATCGCCGCGTGCGTTCCGCGCGGGTACCTATCACCGCCAAAGTCGTGGCTGACATGATGGTGGCCGTGGGCGTGGATCGCGTGTTGACCGTTGATCTTCACGCAGAACAAATCCAGGGCTTTTTTGATGTGCCGGTAGACAATGTTTACGGCTCGCCCGTGTTGTTGGAAGACATAGAAACACGCGGCTTTCAAGACCTGATTGTGGTCTCTCCCGATATCGGCGGTGTAGTACGCGCCCGCGCGGTGGCCAAACAATTGGGCATCGACCTGGCCATTATCGACAAGCGTCGCCCACACGCCGGGGTGGCCGAAGTGATGAACATTATTGGTGATGTCAAAGGTCGCACCTGTTTGCTGGTGGACGATATGGTGGATACCGCCGGCACCCTGTGCAACGCCGCCAAAGCCTTGAAAGAACACGGCGCGAAAAAAGTGGTGGCCTACTGTACTCACCCAGTGCTGTCGGGCCGCGCTATCGACAACCTGAACAACTCGGTGCTGGATGAGCTGGTGGTTACCGACTCCATACCCCTGAGCCAGGTCGCGCGCGATTGCCCTCGCATTCGCCAGTTAACGCTCTCCAAAATGTTGGCCGAAGCTGTACGCCGACTGAGTAATGAAGAATCCCTGAGCGCCATGTTTCGCTAACGCGAAACATGGCGCCGGATAAACCGCCGCACAACCGACGCAAGTCATCTGTGCGGTTTTTTTAACGCCGTCGAAGGTTCTGGTCGCGGACCCCGATGGACACCAACGAGGACAATACAATGTCTGAAGATTTTAAATTGAATGCCGTAGCCCGTAACGACTTGGGGAAAGGTGCGAGCCGCCGCCTGCGTCGTTTGGCTGCACAAGTACCCGCCATTATTTACGGCGGCGACAAAGAGCCAACCAACATCAGCGTTGCGCAAAAAGAATTGCTCAAGCATCTTGAGAGCGAAGCCTTCTTTTCGCACATCATCAGCCTGAACGTTGATGGCAAAGCGCAAGACGTGATCCTGAAAGACCTTCAGCGTCACCCATCCAAGCCGATGATTATGCACGCTGACTTCCAACGTGTTTCCAAATCGACCAAGCTGCACACCAATGTGCCCCTGCACTTCCTTAACGAAGCCAACTCCAAAGGCGTTAAAGAACAAGGTGGCAAAATTGTTCACAACCTGGTGCAACTGGAAATCACCTGCTTGCCCGCCAACCTGCCCGAGTTTATCGAGGTGGATGTCGCGGACATGGAAGTGGGCCAGATCCTGCACATTTCCGATCTCAAACTGCCCAAGGGCGTTACCTCTGTGGCACTGAGCCACGGTGCTGACCACGACCTGGCGGTAGTCACCATGCTGAAACCGAAAGGCGGCAGTGACGAGAGCGAAAGCGAAGGCGAAAGCGCTTAATTGCGATCGGGCACCAGCGGGGTTTGACTCAGCCAATGGATACTCCTTTGCAGCTGATCGTGGGCCTGGGCAATCCAGGCCCGGAATACGACCGAACCCGCCACAATGCCGGTGCCGACTTTGTAACCGAGCTGGCGCGCCGCGAGGGCGCCAGCCTGGTTCCAGAAGCAAAATTTTTTGGCCTCACAGCCCGCATTTTTGTCGACGGTCGCGACTTGCGGCTGTTAATCCCCACCACTTTTATGAATCGCAGTGGCCAGGCAATTGCCGCCATGGCGAACTTTTACAAAATTCCCCCCGAAGCCATTCTTGTTGCCCACGATGAACTGGATTTGAACCCCGGCGTTGCCCGCTTTAAACAGGGCGGCGGTCACGGCGGCCACAATGGGCTGCGCGATACCATCAGCGCCCTGGGCAATAACAACAATTTTCGCCGTCTGCGCATTGGTATTGGCCATCCGGGTTCGGCAGCGCAGGTAGTGGGCTTTGTGTTAAAAAAAGCACCCGGCAGTGAGCAGCAGCTGATTGATGACGCCATAGATGCGGCACTGCGCGTGATGCCGGATGCAGTAAAAGGCAATTGGAGTATCGCCACGCAAAATCTGCACACGGCGGCGAAATAAATCGCTCACGCCCTGTGCAACTCGTCACCTGCCAGCCTGGACAGGTATAATCTCGCCCCTCTCTACTAGCGAATTCGGAATACCACCATGGGTTTTAACTGCGGCATCGTCGGCCTGCCCAACGTCGGCAAATCCACCCTGTTCAACGCACTCACCAACGCCGGTATCGGCGCCGAGAACTTCCCCTTCTGCACCATCGAGCCCAACGCCGGGATCGTCGCTGTGCCCGATCACCGCCTGGATGTGCTGGCCGACATCGTCAAACCCGAAAAAGTCATCGCCACCACCATGGAATTTGTGGACATCGCTGGCCTGGTGGCAGGCGCCTCCAAGGGCGAAGGCCTGGGCAACAAGTTTTTGGCCAATATTCGCGAAACCGACGCTATTGCCCACGTGGTGCGTTGCTTTGACGACGACAACGTGATTCACGTGGCCAACGGCGTAAACCCGGCGGCGGATATCGACGTGATCAACACCGAGCTGGCCCTTGCCGACCTCGAAGCCGTGGACAAAGCCCTGCAACGCTACGCCCGCGCCGCCAAAGGCCAGGACAAGCACGCCATAGTGATGAAAGCGCTGCTGGAAAAAATTCTGCCGCACCTCAACGAAGCCAAACCGCTGCGCTCGTTCAAACTCGACAGCGACGAAAAAGCGCTGCTCAAGGAAATCAACCTGCTCACCCTCAAGCCCACCATGTACATCGCCAACGTGGCGGAAGATGGCTTTGAGAACAACCCACACCTGGACACGGTGCGCAAAATCGCCGAAGAAGAAAACTCCGTTGTGGTGCCCATTTGCAACAAGCTCGAAGCGGACATTGCCGAGCTGGAAGGCGAGGACAAAAAAGAATTTTTGGCTGAAATGGGTATGGAATAGCCGGGATTAAACCGCGTGATTCGCGCTGGCTACCAGCTACTCGGCCTGCAAACCTACTTCACCGCTGGCGTAAAAGAAGTGCGCGCCTGGACGATTCCTGTGGGTGCTACGGCGCCGCAAGCGGCGGGCAAGATCCACACGGATTTTGAAAAGGGTTTTATCCGCGCGGAGACCATCAGCTACGAGGATTTTGTGCACTACAAAGGTGAGCAGGGTGCGAAGAATGCGGGTAAGGCGCGCAAGGAAGGGAAGGAGTATGTGGTGAAGGATGGGGATGTTTTGCATTTTTTGTTTAATGTCT
>CBFGWO010000173.1:0-5192 GCA_965652595.1 uncultured Cellvibrio sp.
GACGCGCACCCCGCCCCTGGCGACCGCGCAAAAAAGGCGTCATGAGTTTGCGAAAAAGTGTTTGCAGGCGCTGCGTCAGTTTGCTTTCCGAATGACCAGGCTCATGACTACCCGCCGCATGCGCATCCCGCGCAAAAAGTTTTAAATAGAGCCAGGGCGTAAACACAAAGGCTACTGCCAAGGAAATCAACATACCGCTGGAGGCATTAATCGGAATGGGCAGCATATAAGGGCCCATTAGGCCGGAGACAAACGCCATGGGCAGCAACGCCGCAATCACGGTAAAGGTAGCGAGAATAGTGGGGCCACCCACTTCATCCACCGCGAGGGGAATGGCCTCTTTGAGCGAGTGTTTACCGAGCGTCATATGGCGATGGATGTTTTCCACCACGACGATGGCATCGTCTACCAGTATGCCAATGGAAAAAATCAGCGCGAACAGCGACACGCGATTGAGCGTAAAACCCCAGGCCCAGGAAGCAAAAAGCGTAATAGCGAGGGTTACGATTACCGCTGCGCCCACCACCAGCGCTTCGCGTTTACCCAACGCAACCAACACCAACAAAATCACCGAAGCAGTGGCAAAGAGTAATTTTTTAATCAGGGTTTGGGCTTTGTCTTCGGCGGTGGCGCCGTAGTTGCGGGTAATGCTCAGCTCTACCGCATCGGGGATATAAACACCGCGCAGGCTTTCAAGGCGATGAATAACACCCTCAGCAACAGTGACCGCATTTTCGCCAGGCTTTTTGCCAATAGCGAGGGTGATTGCCGGATAGCGCGCGCCTGTTGTGTTGGTATTGGCTTTGGTATTGGCACTCGCCGCACCCAGGCCATGCACCAGGCTTTGTGTTGGTTCATCGGCCATGGCACGCACCTGTGCCAGGTCGCGCAAAAATACTGGCGCGCCTTGATACAAGCCCACCACCAAGTCGGCAACCTCATCGGCATGCAATAAAAAATCACCCGCCTGAATCAAAATCACTTCGCCATCACGCACCAGGGCACCCGCATCGGTAGAGGCATTGGTGCTGTTTAATACAGCACTCAGGTCGGCAATGGTTAAACCATAGGAAGCCAGACGTTGCGGGTCGAGCGTGACCGACACTAATTGATCGGCGCCGCCAATCACATCAATTTGACGAGTACCGGGCACACGCTGCAATTCGGTTTGCAGGCTGCGCGCTACCGCCAGCAGTTCGCTGCTGCCAAGCGCCGCATCGCGGCTCCACAAAGTGGCTGCCACTATGGGCACATCATCTATGCCTTTGGGTTTGATCAGCGGTTGCCCCACACCCAAATGGCGCGGCAACCAATCGGCGTTGGCATAAAAGGCGTTGTAGAGGCGAACAATCGCATCGGTGCGCCCTTCGCCCACATAAAAACGCACGGTGAGCATGGCCATGCCCGGCGAGGACGCTGCATAAATATGCTCCACACCTTCGATTTCTGACACGATTCGTTCAGCGGGCATGGTGACCAGCGATTCAACTTCCTTTGCCGAGGCACCAGGAAAAGGAATAAACACATTGGCAAAAGTGACATTGATTTGCGGCTCTTCTTCGCGGGGTGTTACCCACACCGCAAACAAACCCAACAACAAGCCGGTGAGCGCGAGCAGCGGTGTAATTTCTGTTGTCAGAAATGCGCGCGCAATACTGCCGGATATTCCCAGGGATGGCTTTTCCATGGCAATTTATTCCTCGCGACCGTAGAGAGTTTGATAGGCACTGGCCGCAACCACCGGATCAAGTGCCACACGTTCACCCGCCTGCGCACCGGCCAACACCGGATACTGCCCCTCACGGGTTAAACGCCCGAGACGCAACTGCCGAAATTCCAAGCGCTGATCCTTGATGACATAGGCACCGCTAACTTCACCGCGCCAGGCAACAGCCGCCGCTGGAATCAGCAAGCGCTCTTCACTGCCAGTGGCAAAGGCCACTTTTACCAGGGAGCCGGGTAAGAGCGGGTAATCCGCCTCGGGCAGATTCACCAGCACGCGAAAGCTATGATTTTGCGCGCTGGGTGGAATACGCAAGTCTCGACTTTCCACCCAAACCTGCTCGCCCAATTGCACCCGCGCTGTGCCCTGCTGGCGCAGCGCGTGAATATGTTGTTGCGGCACATCCACCTGCACGCGCAAATGCGCGAGCGACAAACCGGTAATCAATGGCGTACCCGGCGCAACGGTTTGACCTACCTGGGTCGCGCGACTGACAACTATGCCGCTGTAGGGTGCGTGAATGCGCGTGTGCGCCAAACCTTCACGTGCTTCGCTCACCGCCGCTTCGGCGGATTTGACACGCGCCTCCGCCGATTTAAAGGCCGACTCGGCTTGATCAAAGGCGGCTTTGGCCACGAGTTTTTTGTCGAAGAGTTCCTGATGACGCTGATAGTTTGCCGTCGCATCCACCAACTGCGCCTGCGCCGCCGCGAGCGCAGCCTCGGCACTTTCAACACGAGCGCGCTGCTCGGTGTCGGTAAGGCGCAGGATCAGCGTGCCCTTTTCAACGAAGTCCCCCACATCCACCGGCAACTCCACCACCCGCCCGCTGGTTTGCGCCGCGACCGTGGCTTGGTTTACTGCTTCGATAACACCATCGAACAGCATTTCGGTGTCGACATTGGCAACACTGATGAACGTGCTTTCCAATGCAGGCAGCGCGGCGGTCTTGGGCGTTTGTGTGGATGAGTCGCTGCAACCGACGAGCAATACACTGCTTAAAAAAAGTGTTGGAAATAATTTGCGCATAAGGGGTGTCCTTTTTTGTAAGCCGGGGTGGAGGGTGGGTGGAGGCCTGTGAGACACGCCGTGAACCCATCCATGGGGGCTCGACGCCCGCATCCCGCGGTCGACGGTCTCACAGGCCTCCACCCACCCTCCACCGTGCCAACTTCACCAATATCTCACTGAATTTTTTTGGAAAAAAAAGAAAAGAAAACCAAAGCCAAAATTTCGCACTGGGGTGGGGTTTGGGGTTAAGACTTTTGAAACCCTCGCGTCATGGACGACGCGAGGGAGATATATGGGTGAAGCAAGCGTTTGCAAAGCACTGCTTTGCGCGCAGCTGAACGCACGGCGGCTGTGCTGCTGGGCCGGCCCCGTAGGGTATTCATGCGTTTTCAAAAGTCTTAACCCCAAACCCCAGCCGTCTCTCTACGAAGTACTGACGCTTTCAAAAAAATCACCCGTTCCCACAAGCGCGATTTAAAGGTACAGCTACGTCCATCAATTTTGGATTCGGCAACTTCAGGTTGTTCATCAACGCCTCGTAAGCCGCCACATCTTTCACCTGCAAACGCGGATTGTGCGCAAGCTCCTCGCCGATGCGGCTTACCGTCCAGCCTTTGTAATCGTGGGCCGGGTATACCCAGGTGTCCTCGGGCAGAGTGAGCAATCGGTTAAATAAACTGTAGTACTGATCGCGCGCATTACCATTTTGAAAATCGGTGCGGCCGGTGCCGCGAATGAGTAGTGTGTCGCCAGTAAACACATAGGACTGGCCCGCGTGGGTCAGTAAAAAGCTGTAGGAGTCGTCGGTGTGACCCGGAGTGTAGAGCGCTTTGAGTGTCAGCTCGCCGATGGCAATTTGATCGCCGTCGTTAAGGCCTTGGGACACGCAGGCAGAGCCAGCTTGTTCACCCAGTAGCGTAATGCAGCCGGTGGCCTCGCGCAGTGCACCGGCACCGGTGACATGGTCGGCGTGGGTGTGGGTATCCAGCGCATATTTAAGTGTCAAGCCCAGTTCGCGCAGCAGTTGCAGGTAGTGTTCGGTTTCTTCTTTTACCGAATCGATAATCGCCGCCTCGCGGGTTTTTTCGCAGGCGATCAAATAGGTGTAGGTGCTTGATTCGCGTTCAAACAGTTGTCGAAAAATCATGGGCAAGCCTCCAAAAAAAGATCACCAAAAACGCATCAGGGTCACGCCGGAAATCACCACCAGCCCCACCGCAAAAAGTTGCTGCAAACGCGCGTTGGCGATGCGCGCACTCAGGCGCTGACCGAGCATCATGCCCACCACACCACCAGCGGCGACCAGACCCAGCAAACGCCAGTCCGGCTCGGTGCTGAGCAGATGGCTGGCAAAACCGGCGCTGCTGATCAGCGCGATAATCAAAAGTGATGTGCTCACCGCCTGGCTCATGGCGATAGGGCTGAGCGCCAGTAGCAATGGCACAATTAAAAAGCCACCGCCTACACCAAAAAGCCCCGCGAGTAATCCAGTCAGCAGGCCACCGATCACCAGCCCGGTGACACAGCGGGGCTTGAGTTCAAACTGGCCGCTTTGGCTCAGCTTGCACAAGAGGCCCGGCGTCGGCTCGTCGCTAAAGCGGCTGGCACGCACTACCTGGGCCGCCTCGGGTTGTTGGCGCGCGCTCCACCACATGCGCAGTGCAATCAAGCTGGCGAGCAGGGTAAAGGCCAGCAGCAGCCAGGGCTCCGGCAGACGAACACCCAGCCACTTGCCAATAGGTGCCATCACAACCCCTGCCCCGGCCAGAATCAGCCCCGGCGTCCACAGCAGCCGCTGGTGCAGCCCATTGCGCAGGCTGGCGTAGAGGGTACTGGCGGCCACGGCGCCCAGGGAAATACCCACCGCACTGGCCATGGGCTGGCCTGCGAGCAGCATCAGCAGGGGCACAGCAAACACCGAGCCGCCCGCCCCTGTCAGCCCCAATACCAGGCCGATCAGCAAGCCAATCGCCAGTAGCGCCAGATCCACGGCTTAGCGGTTCCAGGGGGCCTTGGCGATCGCCATGGCCATGGGGCAAATATCCGTCACACCGGCAAACACCAGCCCGGCGCCCACAAAGGCCGAAAGACCGTAAAACCCCGGATGCACCCAGGTGCCCAGCACCGCGCCGGTGAGCACTAGCAGGCCAGCGGCGATGCGCACCTGACGCTCCAGCGGAATCACCTGACGCGGGGCGGACACCAAGGGGATATTGGCCGCCTCCACCGCCTGAATACCGCCGTCGATAACACACAGTTTGGCGCCTACCTGACCCTTGAGCTGATCCGCTGCCAGCTCGGCACGGCGGCCGCCTTGGCAGAGCAAGTAAACGGCAGAGCCGTCCTTGCCACTCGCGGCGATAGCGGCCTGCAAACGCTCGGGTGTCAGCTCGTGCAGCGGGATATGCAGGCAACCCGGTAATGATTTGGCCTTGACCTCGGCGGCAGTGCGCACATC
>CBFGWO010000174.1:0-5125 GCA_965652595.1 uncultured Cellvibrio sp.
TTAATCCCCTGGATGCCAGCCTCTGGTACACCGGTAAAAAAGACAATGTGCTGCGCGGCATGATGCGCGACGGACAAGGTCTTACTCACGACGCCACGGTACGCGGCCTGATTGGACGGGTCGATACAGCTACCAATAGTGAATCCGTCAATCGACGGGTCGATATCGACAATCACAGCCTGGTGACTGATGTCGCCTTTTCACCAAACGGCAACCTCGGTTTTGCCATTATGCAAGCCAATAACCGTGTCGTGGTTTTTGATACCGGCGATGGCCGGGAAATTTCTCGCCTCGACCTAGGCATGGCGCCCGCCAAACTCACATTGGACGCCAACAACGGTAGACTCTACGTCAACAACTTTTTAAGTCGCTCTGTGAGTGTGGTAGATATCAGCCATATTCTGGCCACGGGCGCTGGCGAAATGCAGCTGCTGGAAGAAATCGATACAGTGACAGACGAGTTATTATCGCCTCAAGTTCTGTTGGGTAAACAGGTGTTTTACAACGCCGAAGACACACGCATGGCTAGCGAAGGCTATCTGAGTTGTGCCGTGTGCCATATCGATGGTGACCAAGATGGGCGCGTATGGGATTTCACGCAGTTAGGTGAAGGTCTGCGCAACACCACCTCGCTGAAGGGCGCAGCCGGTATGAGCAATGGGCCAGTACATTGGAGTGGAAATTTTGATGAGATACAGGATTTTGAAATTCCCATACGCGCGCTGTTTGGCGGCACGGGTTTTGTTTCCAACTCGGATTTTAATGGTGCACACGGCCCAGCGCTGGGCGCACCCAAGTCGGGACTTTCAGCAGATCTGGATGCGCTTGCTGCTTACGTCGCCTCTTTGAACTCGGTTGGCCGCAGCCCACACAAAAACAGTGGCGGCACACTTAGCAGTGCTGCGCTCGCAGGTCGGGAAATTTTTCGCCAGCGCAACTGCCAATCCTGTCACGCTGGCGATAACTTTACCGACAGCAGCATGGATCTCCGTCACGACGTTGGCACACTCACACTTGCCAGCGGTATGCGGCTCAATGAACTACTCGATGGATTGGATACACCCAGCCTTAAGGGCTTATGGAAATCTGCTCCCTATTTGCATGATGGTTCTGCGGCAACACTGGAGACAGTTTTAACACACCCCGACAACAATGCTCACGGCAAAATGGCAGGCCTGAGCGCACAGGAGCGTAGCTCACTGATTGCTTACTTGTTGCAGATTGACGACGCCGAAGAAAATGTACCCGCAAACAGCAGCAGCAGTTCATCCGCCGCCAGTCAATCCAGTCTAAGCAGCACAGGTGCCACCTCAAGCAGCTCTGCACAAAGCTCCAGTAACGCATCGAATTCATCTATTAGTAGTACAAGCTCCAGTAGTTCTTCCAGTAGTTCTTCCAGTAGTTCTTCCAGTAGTTCTTCCAGTAGCCTGGCAGCTAGTGTAAGCAGTGCAGCGTCTAGCGTTAGCAGTCAAGTTAACAATAACGCAGCAAATAGCAGTAGCAATGCCCCTGGTGAAGACACCCGAGCGGGTACGACAACCTGGTTACTTCTACTCCTGATGCTCGGCTTGTTTCTTCGCCGATACAATTAAAGCTGCCACCCTGCCACCAGCAAAAGCCCGGATGGGAATCCAGGCTTTTATTTTTGAATAAGCCATGCCAACAATTAACACAAAAATCATATGGGCTGATAGCTACACTGATATTCATACTAATCATTCCGGCGGATGTAGTCAGAACCTACTCCCGCACAGCAAATCCTACCTTACAAGATTTTCCATATTAATTCAGATAAGGGAAAACGCATGAGACTCAACACTTTTTCAGCCACGGCACTTGTACTATTCCTATTTTTTTCAAACCTATCCTATAGCCAGATATTAAATGGCGACTTTGAAGAGTCAGGCGATACATCACCAGTTCATTGGCGGGTAAGAACCCTGAATGGAACCGAAGCAAGAGTCATCAGTCAAGCAGATGGCAATCGAGCATTTTCACTGTATACAAATTCTATTTCATCGAACACTCGCCCCTGGGATGCTCGCCTGATACAAACCGGAGTAGAAATACAGCGTGATCGACCACGACAAATCACAGCAAGAGTAAGGGTACAAGGTGCTGAATCTGGAGCTATTCGCTTAGCAGTATTCGGCGAAGGTAATACTTCGCTAGCGGACACAGGGGATTTACTAGTATCTAATGAGTGGCAGACAATTAATGTACAGATACCTGCCTCTCGTGTTCCTCTTCCGGCCTCTCTTGCCGCTGAAGAGGTGGTAGTTTATTTCATGCTAGCCTACAGTCAAAACATCGGATCCTACCTGGAAATAGACGACGTAGGATATGACCTCCGCGGCTCATTGATAGCTAACTCTGGCTTTGATATGCGAAGACCAAATAACCTACCAGCTGGCTGGCAAGTCACCAACATTCACGACAACTCTGCCTACGTCACCAGTGACATTGGTATAGACTACGAAAACGCCTTTGTCACAGACCTTCTAGTAACCGAGATAAACTCCTTAAATTCTGGCGATAATCCTTGGGCTCAAAGGCTCTTCCAACGAAGAGTAGAAGTGCAAAGAGGCATGAGGTACAGATTTTCTTTTGACGCATGGTCCAGCAATGGACCCGCCAGTTTTCGCGCTGCTATTTTTACACCGAGTCTAGAGCCCGTATTTGATTCACAGTCATTTTCTATAGATGCTAATCCGCGGCGCATAAGCTTTGAATTTGTTGGCGGAGACTCATCCGAAGTCATACCTTATTTTATGTATGGATATCAGGAAAATGTTGGCCAGAGAATTTTTCTGGATAATGTGCGCATTGAAAAGGTTAACGATTTCAATCGCGTAGCGAACGGAAACTTTAATTCCTTCGCAGCAAGCGGGGATGCAACAGACTGGTCTTTCACTGGACTACCGTCCATTGGCGCCGTAGCGCAAAACTCGCCAAGCGATCGATTTTTTGTGGTTAACGTCGCACCAGGACAAGAAATCCCCAATCCCTGGGCAGTTCGGCTTGTGCAACAAAGTATTCGCCTCGAGTCTGAGTCATATACCCTCTCCCTGCGAGTGCGCAGTGATAATGAATCCGCACTTTTTCGCGCAGCTTTATTTGACAATAGCCTAAATTCTATTATTGATTCACAGCAATTGGCCATCACCAACGAATGGCAGACGTTATCTTTTCCCTTTGATCTTTCAGAAACGACCCAAGTAATGCCTTATCTTATGTTTGGGTATGAAAGTAATTCCGGCGCACCTATTTACGTGGACGATATTGAGATTCAATCAGAAAACTATTTACGCAACAGCGATTTCAGTTTAATTGATCAGTATGGCCAAGCTCTTTATTGGGAGCCATGGACTAACGAAATCGGGACCGTGGATTTTTCTTACGAACAAGGCACCCTTGCGCTGACTGTTGTTGATGCTGGCTCTTCAGACATGACCTATTCAATCAGTCAATCCGGCTTTGCGACAGATCCTGACGCCACCTATCGGTTGACTTTTGATGTTCAGGCTAATCGCAACGGCACTGAACTTTACGCGGGTCTAGTTGGAGCCATATGGCATACACAAGTACTCACCGCAGGGGAATGGCAAAGGGTCACTACAGACTTCTCGGCGACCAGCAACTTTGGACAAGTGATCTTTTTTCCGCCTTCCGCGCAGACCGGCGACAGAATTTCGCTACGAAACATCCGCTTAACCAGAGTTGTTGAAGACTAGCAATCAGCTAATAAAAAAGGGCTGCATATGCAGCCCTTTTACAAAACCAACCCAAGGTGTATCAAGCCACTTGCATCGGAATAGTATTAGTGGTGCGCTCAACGCGGTTATTCTCACCCAGATAAACCAGCTTGGGTTTGTAATTCACTAACTCGGCTTCAGTGTACTGCGCATAGGTGGCGATAATGACCTTGTCTCCCACCTGTACCTTGCGCGCCGCAGCGCCGTTCATGGAAATAGTGCCCGAACCCGGTTCGGCCAGAATAATGTAAGTGTGAAACCGCTCGCCGGAGTTCACGTTGTAAATATCAATTTGCTCGAACTCGCGCAGCCCTGCCAGGGCCACCAGGTCCGCATCTATGGCGCAGGACCCGTCGTACCAGAGCTCTGCCTGGGTGACGGTGGCCATGTGCAGCTTGCCTTTAAGCATGGTTGAAAGCATGAAAAATCCTCCGAATCGGGCACTGACCGCGCAGGTCAGTTCAACACCAGGGAAACATTGTCGATCAGGCGCGCACCGCTCGTGTAAATCGCGCCAAGTATGGTGATCTCCCGATCATCGTGGGCCGCCAGTTCCAGCGTACGGCTATTGCAGATACTGATGTAGTCCACTTTGAACCCCGCAGCCAGGACTTGTTCGCGGGCACTGGCAGTCAGCGCCAGAAAGTCCCGTCGCCCCTGGGTGATTTCCGCCTTAATCCAGTTAAGGCTGCGGTTGAGCTGGGCGACGCGGGGCCGCTCTTCGGCGGTGATAAAACTGTTGCGCGAACTCATGGCCAGGCCATCCGGCTCACGCACTATCTCCCCCGCCACTATCTCGATTGGGATGCACAGATCCTCCACCATCCGGCGAATCACCGCCAACTGCTGAAAATCCTTGATGCCAAACACCGCCAGATCCGGCTGGACAATATTAAACAGTTTGCTCACCACCGTGGTCACACCCTCGAAGTGGCCGGGGCGACTGGCGCCGCAGAGCACATCGGTCATGGTGGGCACCACCACGCGGGTCTGCTCCGCCATACCGTTGGGGTAGATTTCCTTCTCATCCGGGCAAAAGAGGTAATCGCAATTGGCCGCTTCCAAGCGGGCAGAATCAGCGGCGAGGGTGCGGGGGTATTTGTCCCAGTCTTCATTCAAACCAAATTGCAAAGGGTTGACGAAGATACTGGTAACCACCACCTCACACAGACTCTGGGCCTGGCGCACCAGGGCAATATGGGCATCGTGCAGGTTGCCCATGGTAGGCACAAAACCTACGCGCTTGCCCGCCTTGCGTTCGGCCTGCAGCGACTGCCGCAGCGACTCAATATGGTGGAACACCTGCATAGTCTAGCCCCAACTGCGATCCAATAGCTGAGCCGAAAACACCCCCGGCTCGGGCGCGCGAT
>CBFGWO010000175.1:0-5011 GCA_965652595.1 uncultured Cellvibrio sp.
AACTATATTGGTTTGCAAATGGCTGGCTTGATGGTGGGCGCCATGATGGCCTCAACCCTGACGCGTTTCGTCGACAAGCGCAAACTGATGATGCTGTTGATGGTGGTGGTTGCTGTCCTGTCTTTTATTTTTACGCTGGTGCCCAAACCCGACAAGCTGGGGGTGGTGGAGCTGGCTGCATCGGATTCTGTGCGTCTTGAAGCGCCCGATCTGCTCAGCGGTGCTCACGCGGAGGGCGACAGCTATCAGTGGCTGCGCCATGACAAAATATTCTGGATTATCAAAAAGCGTGTGCCTCTGGATGAGACGGGACCGGTGATGGAATTAACGGATGTGAGCCCTCAGGTGATCAGTGTGATTCGCACCCGTGCCGATGGCACAACCCAGGATAGTGCAGATATGCCCATCGAAATTATCTGGATGTTTACCTTGAATATCCTCATCAGTATTGCGTTGGGCTTTAAGCCGCCCATCACCTGGGCCATGTATGCGGATGTGGCGGATTACAACGAATGGCGCAATGGTCGCCGCGCCACAGCCATGACTTTTGCGGCGACGACCTTCTCGCAAAAACTGGGCGGTGCTGGTGGTCAGGCCTTGATGTTGTCGGTATTGGCGGTGATGGGTTATCAAGCGGGCCAGATGCAGGCGGGCGCTTCATTGGACTCCATCGTCTATATGCAAACCGCCGTGCCCGGCTTGTTTGCGCTGCTCACGGCCCTGTCATTGGTGTTCTACAACCTGACGGATGAAAAGGTGGAGCAGCTTCAGCAGGAGTTACAGGCACGTCAGCAAGGCTAAGGCTTTTTTTCGACACACCCGGCGCCGCTTAGCGGCGCTTTTTTATATCCAGGAAATTTTCATGAGCGAACAATTTTTGTATCCGGCTGATCAAGGCGAGCGCTACCAATTGACCAGCCCCACGGCCATGCCGCGCGCCGCTGGCTTTTTGTGGAACCAGCGCATGATGATTCAATCCACTTGTCGCGGTTACGCGGTTGCCCAATTTATGCAACCGGAACCGGCCAAGTATGCCTACGCGCCCAATCTCGAAGCCAAGACCTTTATGCAGCCGGAGCAGCCCTATTACGCGCACCATCCCGGTCGGTTTTTTTACGTCAAGGATGAAGACACTGGCGAGATTTTTTCCGCGCCCTATGAGCCTGTGCGCGCTACCTATGAAGATTTTCTATTTTCAGTAGGCAAGAGCGACCTGCGGTGGACGCTGAAGTGTTTCGGCATTCAAGTGGAGCTCTGCTTGTCGCTACCGGTAAAAGATGTGGTGGAACTCTGGGAGGTCAAGGTGACCAATCTTTCCGATCGGCCGCGCCGCATCAGCGTCTATCCTTATTTCCCCGTCGGCTATATGTCCTGGATGAACCAGTCGGCGGAGTATCGTGCAGATCTTGGCGGTGTGGTCGCCAGTTGTGTGACGCCTTACCAAAAGGTCGCAGACTATTTCAAAAATAAAAACTTTAAAGACAAAACTTTTTTTCTGCACGAGCAGACGCCAGCCGCCTGGGAAGCGAAACAGGAAACATTTGAAGGTGAGGGCGGTTTGCACAATCCGGACGCGCTCGCGCAGGAGCAACTGGCCTGTGGCGATGCGCGCTATGAAACACCAGCGGCTGTGCTCCAGTATCGACTGGAGTTGCAACAAGGCGCAGCGCAAACCTATCGCTTTTTGTTTGGCCCGGCCTTTGACGATAGTGAAATTCGTCAACTGCGCGAGACTTATCTGAGCGCTGATGCTTTCGCCCAAGCTCGATCTGACTACGCGGCCTACGTGGCCAGTGGCAGAGGCTGCTTGCGTATCCAAACCCCGGATGCGGAGCTGGATAACTTTGTAAATCACTGGTTGCCGCGCCAAATGTTTTATCACGGTGACGTCAATCGCCTCACGACTGATCCACAAACCCGCAACTATTTGCAAGACAATATGGGCATGACCTTTATCAAGCCCGAGGTAACACGCCAGGCCTTTTTACTTGCGCTGAGTCAACAGGAAGCCAGTGGTGCCATGCCCGATGGCATCCTGTTGGTCGAAGGTGCCGAGCTGAAATACATCAACCAGATTCCGCACACGGATCACTGCGTGTGGTTGCCTGTGTGCCTCAAGGCCTATCTGGATGAGACCAACGATTACGCGCTGCTGGATGAGCAGGTCAAAGATGCAGAAGGCGAGCGCGTGCTCAGCGTGTTTGAGCGCATTTCCTTGGCGATGCGCTGGTTACTGCAAGCGCGGGATGAGCGCGGCCTGAGTTTTATCGCCCAAGGTGATTGGTGTGACCCCATGAACATGGTGGGTTACAAGGGCAAGGGGGTTTCCGGTTGGTTGTCGGTGGCCACTGCCTATGCGCTGAATCTCTGGGCAGATATTTGCCATCAGCGCCAACAACCAGTGCTGGTAAATGAATTTCGCACGGGTGCCCAGGCCATCAATGAGGCGGTAAACCAATATCTATGGGATGGCGACTGGTTCGGGCGCGGTATTACCGATGATGGTGTGGTGTTCGGGATCAGCAAGGACCCGGAAGGACGCATCTTCCTCAACCCGCAAAGCTGGGCCATGTTGGGTGGTGCTGCCAATACCGAACAGCGCAAAAAAATGATTGCCGCCGTTGAGCAGCAGCTCGAAACTCCCTACGGCGTGATGATGCTGGCTCCGTCCTATACCGCCATGCGTGACGATGTGGGGCGGGTAACGCAAAAGTTTCCTGGCTCGGCGGAAAACGGTTCCGTCTATAACCACGCAGCGGTGTTTTATATCTACAGCCTTTATTGCGTTGGAGAAGCGGATCGTGGCTTTAAGTTGTTGCGCCAGATGATTCCCGGTCCTGATGCCCAGGACTACCTGCAGCGCGGCCAATTGCCGGTTTACATTCCCAACTATTATCGCGGCGCCTACTACCAGCATCCGCGCACGGCGGGGCGCTCCAGCCAGCTATTCAATACGGGCACAGTGTCCTGGGTTTACCGTTCGCTGATCGAAGGCACCTTTGGTCTTAAGGGGTGTGTTCAGGGTTTGCTGGTGGAGCCACAGTTGCCTTCCGCTTGGATGGAAGCCAAGGCTGAGCGGGAGTTTCGCGGTGCGCATTTCTCGGTGAGCTACCTGCGCGAACTGGGTCGTCAGTCGATGGCGCTTGAGTTAGACGGCGAGCAGTTGCAGGGTAATTGCATTGCGCAAATTGAGGCGGGTAGGCGTTACCTTGTAAAGGTGTATCTGCCTGGCTAATTGTTCATGGTGAGTTGTTGCGCAACAAGGGGCCTGGCGGCCCCTTTCTTGTTAGTGCGGTATCTATCCAGCGGATTTTTCGGTTTTTGTTTTTTTGGTTGGTTTGGCTGGAGTAGCAGTGGCCGCTTCTTGTTTGGCTTTTACCAGGCTCAGATATTTAACCCAGGCTTGCTCTACCGGTGTTTTTGGCGCCCCTTGGTTTGCCAGTACTTTCAGCAGATGTTGATCTTCGGCGTTGGGGTCGGACACATTGTCTTCGCAAAGAGCCGTTATCAATACCCCATGTTTGCGCACCAGACGCGCCTGAATGCTGGAAAGTCCGCCTTTTTCAAAGCCGTCGGGGAAGTTAACAGGATCTTGGAATGCTTGTTTCAGGTAATGCTCACGCGGCAGCATAGACATCTCCGTTAATGGTCTGTGCACGTTTATACGTTATGCCTGGCCAAAAGGCGCAGCGCTGAAATGCACGGCGAAGATAATCTGTTTTTGTTGCAGTGTATAGATTTTCTTACGGCCACAAAAAAGCCGACACAAGGTCGGCTTTTTTTGATTCACCCGCTTTAAAACCGGGCTTTGGGTCGCAAGATCAGGCGGCTTTGGTAGCCAGTGCCTTGAGCTTGGCGTTCAGACGGCTCTTATGACGAGCAGCCTTGTTTTTGTGGATCAGGCCTTTGTCGGCGATGCGGTCGATCACTTTCACGGCGGCTGCATAGGCAGACTGGGCAGTTTCAACATTGCCTGATTCAATGGCGCTGACCACTTTCTTCAGGTAGGTACGCCCCATGGAGCGCATGCTGGCGTTGTGCTTGCGGGCTTTCTCGTTCTGGCGAGCGCGTTTTTTGGCTTGGGCTGTATTGGCCACCGTGGTGCTCCTGTAAAAATTCGGTTTAAAACGGGGTCTGAAATCAAGGACGCGACATTATGCCGTTTTGAAAAGGATTGTCAACAGCGCTTTGGGCGCCTTTATGAGGGGTTTTGAGCTGGCGCTGGTGTGCCACTATACTCCGGGCTTCTATATCAGATCCGCCCAAAATAACTTCCGTCTATGGAGCTGACATGGCTAAAAAGTCCGGTGGTCGCTGGTTTTTGTTGTTGTTTTCTCTTCCCTTTGCCGCCGTGGGTTTGGGTTTTCTCCTGTTCAGCATTATTCCCAGCCTGACGGAATGGCAGCAGATGAAATCCTGGCCCCAGGTGGAGGCGCGTCTCTCTCACGTCAAGCTGGTGCGCAATTCCAGCGATGATGGCGTCACCTACCAAGCCAGTGCCCAATACAGCTACTTTTATGACGGGCGTCAGTACCAGAGTGACCGTGTGGCGATTATGGGCGGCGCAGACAATATCGGCGACTTTCACGAGCAGCTGGTAGCGAAACTCCAAGCCGCGCAGCGTGTGGGGCGTCCAGTGCCCGCCTGGGTGAATCCGAGCGATCCCGGTGACGCGGTGCTCAACCGGGATATGCGTTGGAATGCCTTGGCCTTTAAGTTGCTGTTCGCCCTGGTCTTTGGTGGGGTGGGATTTGGGATTATGGCGTGGGCTTTAGTCTCCAAACCCAGCCACGTCGATCATCCCGAGGGCGACGCCAAGCCTTGGCTTGCCAGGCGTGAATGGGCCGATAACCGCATTCAGTGCAACTCCCGTGGTGGACTCTGGTTTGTGTGGGCGTTTGCGCTCCTGTGGAACGCGATTTCGGCGCCTGTCCTTTTTGCTGTGCCTGAGGAACTGGCCAAGGACAACTATCTGGTTCTGGTGGGCTTGTTGTTCCCTTTGGTGGGTATG
>CBFGWO010000176.1:0-4935 GCA_965652595.1 uncultured Cellvibrio sp.
GGTGCTACCCTTTTTGGGCTTTATTCTTTGGCTGTTGTTTGGCCCGAGTCGGTAACTAACCAACAAAACCTGTGGCTGTATAGAACGCTGCCGAGCTGGCTGAAAATAGCACCAAAAGCCAGCGCGGCCAGCTTCCTTGTCTGACCCAAAAAATAATTACGGGAATAAGCACTGGTAGGACATAACGGAAATCGTTGCTACTGGCATAGGGCACACTAATTCGCAAAGTCACAAGGCTGGCTAACCAGGTTACTCCAAGCAGCAGCAGAGGCAAATTGCGATAAAGCTGGACGCGGCTTGTATGGAAGACCTTCGGTACGCCCAACATCAGCCAGAAAAACAACATTAGTAACAACAACCCCATTACATACGCCAAGATCGTCAGCAACGAGTGCTGGAAAGAAAATTCACCGGTAATCGCAGAACGCAACAGATAATTCCAGAAATTTTCGCGGCCGGTCGCACTGTTAAACGCGTTTATATAGGGCTGAGTCAAATACGTAGGAATATCTAACGGCAAAAACGCTTTAACGTCTGCCGGGACTCTCAACCCGCTGTGCAGCGTACCCAGGTTGCCAATCAACCAACTCGCCGTCTCACCTTTCACATAGTAATAAACCCTTACAGCCATGCTGGCTGCAATACAAGCTATACCAATGAGACCAAAATACAAACCATCCGCAAAAGTCCGCCATCGTGTACGCTTACTCCGCAATTCAAAGCGCCAAAGTAATAGCAACCCCACCACTGCTAACAAAACGATACCATTGGTCTTTATCATGACCGCTAAGCCACACAACATAGCCAACCACATTAAGTGACTACGTTTTCCACTACGCCACCAACGACACGACATCCAGGTCGCTAAACCCACAACAGCGTAAAGTGCCGCATCATTGCCAATTGCCGGGCTATGCAATATTCCTGCAGGCCAAAACGCTATAGCCAAGGAAGCGACTCTGCGCGCCCAAGGCTGATGGCGAGTGACCATATTCACAGTGGCAATTGCCGAGACGAGAAAAACCAACCACAGGAAAATAGAGAAAAGTTGCAGGCTCTCGTGCTTTGGCAGCCCCGCCCAATCGGCTAACTTCCATACAGCCGCGCCAGCGAGGTAATAAGTAGGCGGGTGGTAGTAGACCCAACCATCGGTGGCCTTGGGTAAAGATTTTTTTGTAGCGACATACTCAATGTATTGGTAGTGGCCTCCTACTCCACCCACATCATGAGCACGAACCTGCCAAGGGGTGTCCGACCAATAGGAAAAAATCGAAATCAAGGCTAGCGCCAATATCCACTGCTGACTGGCTCTCAAGCCGAAGCAGCCACAAAGACAAAGAAGTAAGACCAAGGCCCCAATATAAAGCACCGTGTAGAACCAAAAGCCCCAAACAGGCTTTACATCTATTCCGCCGGCTCCACCAAAATTGTGGAACCGAATTTCTAGTCGCTGTTTTCCCTGAGATAAATAGTTGGATAAATCCAGCTCGAATCCGTTGCTGTAATCGCGCAGGCCTTCGGGAGGAATATGGGCGAGAGAAACAAACTTACCGTTCAGCTTGACAGAGACCAACTGGTCATCTGGTGTAATGCGCCAGGTGCGCGGAGAAAAGCGCTCGAGTTCAAACTCCATAACCAAATTATTGTTTTGGCGAGCACCTTCAAAACTCCAAGGGAGATCCACTTGCGCTAATCGGTTATGCACCCCGCCGCCAATATAGGTGATATTGGGTGATGACATTCCCAGACCGAAAGCGATAAGACCCAAACCAAAGGAGACGGCTAGCAACAAGAGCCCAGTGCGTAGACTCATCAGGTTTCGAATCACACCTTTTGGCTCCGGGTTTCGTGGTACTCCTGCTCAGTGTTCACCGACCAGAGAGAGGTGCGCGACAGAGACTCATCCATCATGCAGGACACAGCTTCCATGGCAGTGAGCATTGAGTGATCCTGATTGTTATAGCGGTGCTGGCCATTGCGGCCTATGCAAAACAAATTTTCGATTTGATCGAGGTGCGCTTTCACCTTATCAAACTCTCCGTAGCTGCCAAAATAGGCCGGGTAGGCTTTTTCGATACGAATACGGCAGGTGTCGAGAATATCTGCCGGATCCACCAAATCTATTTTGATCAACTCATCAACCGCCAGGTTGATAAATTCCTCGTCGCTCATCTTCCAAATATCATCTTCATCCGAACACATGTACTCAAGCCCCACCCAGGTAGTGTTCTCGTGATCCTCCACCATGTAGGGCGACCAGTTGTTAAAAATCTGCAAGCGGCAGAGTTTGACTTCCTGCTCCTGAATATAGATCCAGGTATCCGGCACCCGATCACCCAGGGTTTTGATCTTGGTATCGTTGGTGATTTTGAGTTTTTTGGTAAGCACACCCACGGTCATAAAATCGCGGTAAGGTAGCTCGCGCGCTATACGCTGCACATCCGTTGTCACATCATCTCCCTCAAAAGCTGCAACCAAATCCTTGATGGGCATGGTGGAATAGCAGTAGTCGCACTCATAGCGCTGCACCTGCCCCTGATGTTCGGTAGAAACGGCGACTATGCGATTGTCCTGGGTGTGCACAGCGACCACCCGGTGCTGCATAAATATCTCGCCGCCCATTTGCTTGACATCATCCGCCACGCATTCCCAGAGCTGTCCCGGCCCCAGCTTTGGATAGAAAAACTGTTCAATCAGCGAAGTCTCTGTGTCTTTTTGCCGCAAGTCGTTGGCGTCGCGCGGTTTGCTCGGCAATAGTTTTTTCATCGCCGAAAAAATGGCTTTGGACAGCGACAATCCCTTGATGCGCTGAGCGCCCCAGGCAGCAGAAATCTTGCGCGGATGAACACCCCACACCTTCTCGGTGTAGTCTTCAAAAAACATGCGATAGAGAGGCACACCAAAGCGATTAACCAAAAAATCCTCCAAAGAAGATTCATTAGGGCGTTTTTTTATTTGAGAAAACACATAACCCAGGCCCGCGTAGATGGTGCGAAAAATGCCCAGGTTCAATACAGTGGCGGGTTTGATGGAAAGCGGGTAATCAAAAAATTTACGCAAATAAAAAATACGAGAAATGCGCTCGCGAATCAGCATGACTCTGTCTTGCTTCTCGGGATCAGGACCATCCGCCACCCAAGCGCGCTCGCGATTCAGCAAAAGATCATCGGAAGCTGGTGCGCCCTGCACTGGCATACGCTGCATCCACCAGTCCATCACCTGATCACTTTTAGAGAAAAAGCGGTGGCCACCAATATCAATGCGGTTGCCATTGTGATTGATGGTGCAGGAAATACCGCCGATGCGATCTGTGGCTTCAAAAATTAGCGGCTTTACACCGGATTGACGCGCCAGCATCTCATAAGCTGCCGTCAAGCCAGCAGGGCCAGCGCCAATTATTATTGCTACTTTGCTCACTCCAACCCCCTAAAAACCTACCGAAAAAATACAAACGCTCTACGCAGACCAAAGTTCCATGCAAGCACCAACACAGCCACACACACCTTGGCCAGCTGGGGCTGGAGAGAAAGCAAGTCGACACCTACCCACATTAAAGCAGCCGTCAGTAACAAGCCGCAGATGCCAATAGCAGTAAATAGCAAAAGATCTCGACGGGTTCTGGCCTGAGTGCCACGCCACACCCACACAACGCACAATAGGTAACTAACTACGACGCCAACAAGAAATCCAAGAAAGGTAGCCAGCAAATAGTGCCCACCCAACGCAATCACCATACTGAATAAGACGAAATCAACCACGAAGGCGACGCCGCCGACCATTGAGTAATGGATAAATTGAGTAGCGACTGATTTAGGATCCGAGGGGATTACCGATCTTTTTGCATTCTTACAGTGCTCGTCCCACTCAGGGGAAGGCTTTGCAGCGGTTTTCAATGAGTCCATTTGTTGGTATATCTCAGGATTGGGCTTGAAATCCCTGTCTTTTCATTATCGATTGAATTTCAGGCAGGCTGATGCAGAGTCGGCAATATACCCAATAGTCGCTTACAGGGCCAGTTATCAAATGTGCAACAATGTACATTTCCGTCCTACAATCTGAATCATGCTAAATTCTCTACCCCCAATCCTTTGGCTCGATCATGTCAACGATCTAGCCTCGGTAGATCAGCTGTCTAGTGTGGCCAGCACACTGAGTAAAGATGAGCTGGACAGAGCCGAGAGCATGAATCGTCGCACCACGAGAGATCGCTACCTACAAATTCGTGCAGGCGTTAGGCGATTTTTAGGCACTCAACTTGGCAAACCCGCTAGAGAATTGCATTTTGGGCACACAGACCAGGGAAAGCCCTTCCTGGTGGGTGACAAATTGGAGTTCAACCTCAGCCATAGCCACAACGTCGTGGTAGTGGCAAGCCACACATCAGCTGAGCTGGGGGTAGATCTGGAGGCGGTTTCAGGCAAACGCCGTTGGCAATCCATAGCAGGCCGCTATTTCCATCCTGATGAAGTAACCCTTATGGCCGCCCTGCCGCCGCCACAAGCCAAGGAAGTTTTCTATCGGCTCTGGACCCTCAAAGAAGCTTTTTTCAAAGCGCTTGGCCTGGGGATCTCCGCAGGCCTGGATAAGGCGATATTCGACCTGACAGGAAATAACATAGACTTTAGAACAAGCCTTCTCGACCAGCGCCAGGAAAGCTGGCAGTTTTTCCAGTGGTGCTGGCAATGCCCCACCGAGGAGCAAGCGCGCGGCTACCTGGCGCTCGCCTACCGAAAACCGCTATCTGAAGGCTTATCCCGTCCACTTTTTTACCCCCCCGATACTGAGCGCCGTTGGCAATTACAGTTAATCGCTCAATCGGCCTCTACTATTGCTTGACAGGTCAACACCCACTGCTAGCATGGCTCGCATTTTTACGTTAGCTAGCACACAAGAAGATTCCCATGTCCCCACTCCACCAGGCCGTTGAAGGCGATT
>CBFGWO010000177.1:0-4923 GCA_965652595.1 uncultured Cellvibrio sp.
ATATGGTGATAGGTGCTGCCCATATCGAACTGGGTGAGTTTGATGAAGCCATCAAAGCCTTTAATGAGGCGGCGAAGGACAAGCGCGGTGAACGCCTTGGACGTCAGTGGGCTAGCTACGCTCAGCGCGAAAGAGATCGTATTGCTGCTCTTATGAGATAACACCTCATCGTACAAAACAAAAAAGCCAGCGAAAGCTGGCTTTTTTGTTTTCATTTTCAGCCGCTGGTATTTTCAACGGCGGGTCAGAGAAAGCGAACGCGTCCTTGCGACAAGTGTTTAATTAATCCAGCTTGCTCAGATCCCTTACCGCGCCTTTGTCTGCGCTGGTTGCCAGCATGGCATAAGCCTTGAGAGAGGCGCTTACCTTGCGCGGGCGCTGTTCAAGCGGCTTCCAGGCGTTACTGCCTTTGGCTTCCATGACTGTACGGCGTGCGGCCAGTTCGGCATCGCTCAGCTTGACGTTGATGCTGCGGTTAGGAATGTCGATATGAATGATGTCGCCAGTTTCTACTAGGCCAATGGCGCCCCCTGCAGCAGCTTCGGGTGATGCGTGGCCGATAGATAGACCTGAAGTGCCACCAGAGAAACGGCCGTCGGTCAGCAGGGCGCAGGCCTTGCCCAACCCCTGGGACTTGAGGTAACTGGTGGGGTAAAGCATCTCTTGCATACCCGGTCCCCCCTTTGGCCCCTCGTAGCGGATAACCACAACATCGCCTGCCTTTACCTTGCCGTCGAGTATGTCTTTCACCGCTTGGTCCTGGCTTTCAACCACGTAGGCCGGGCCTTCGAACACCCAAATACTTTCATCGACGCCAGAGGTTTTGACGACACAACCGTCAACGGCGATGTTGCCCTTGAGTACCGCCAGTCCGCCCTCTTTGGAGTAGGCGTGCTCTACCGAGCGAATGCAGCCTTCAACTCTGTCGGCGTCCAGCGTTGGCCAGCGGGTAGCTTGACTAAAAGCGGTTTGGGTGGGAATACCTGCTGGGCCTGCCCGGTAAAAGGTCGCAACAGCCTCGGAGCTGGTGGAGACGATATCCCACTTGTCGAGTCCTTCTTGCAGGGTTTTGCTGTGCACGGTCGGCACCTGATTGTGCAAGAGCCCGCCGCGATTCAACTCGGCCAGAATACCGAACACGCCTCCGGCGCGATGCACGTCTTCCATATGGTATTTCGGCGTGTTGGGTGCCACTTTGCACAATTGCGGCACCTTGCGGCTCAGGCGATCGATATCGGTCATGGTGAAGGGTACTTCCCCTTCCTGAGCGGCGGCGAGCAGATGAAGAATAGTGTTGGTGGAGCCGCCCATGGCGATATCGAGAGCCATGGCATTCTCGAATGCCTGAAAGCTGGCGATCGAACGAGGTAGTACAGACTCGTCATCCTGCTCGTAATAGCGCTTGGTTAGATCGACGATGCGGCGGCCTGCTTCAAGGAAAAGTTGCTCGCGGTCGGCGTGGGTGGCGAGCATCGAGCCATTGCCCGGCAGCGACAGTCCCAAAGCCTCGGTCAAGCAGTTCATGGAGTTGGCGGTAAACATCCCCGAGCAGGAGCCGCAGGTGGGGCAGGCAGAGCGTTCGTAAGCGGCGACTTGCTCATCGCTGGCATTTTTGTCGGTGCCTATAACGATGGCATCTACCAGGTCGAGCTTGTGTTCGGCAAGGCGGGTTTTGCCGGCTTCCATGGGGCCGCCGGAAACAAACACCACCGGGATATTCAGGCGCATGGCGGCCATCAACATGCCGGGGGTGATCTTGTCGCAGTTGGAAATACACACCAAGGCATCGGCGCAGTGAGCGTTGACCATGTATTCCACAGAATCGGCGATGATGTCGCGGCTGGGTAGGCTGTAGAGCATGCCGTCATGACCCATGGCGATGCCGTCATCCACGGCAATAGTGTTGAATTCCTTGGCCACGCCGCCCGCTCTTTCGATCTCGCGTGCAACCAGCTGGCCCATGTCCTTGAGATGCACATGACCGGGAACAAACTGGGTAAAGGAGTTGGCAACGGCGATGATGGGTTTTTGGAAGTCCTCATCTTTCATACCGGTGGCGCGCCAGAGGGCGCGGGCGCCGGCCATATTGCGGCCGGATGTGGTGGTTTTGGAGCGATAAACGGGCATTGGGTTAACCTCTAAAAGCCAGCAAGCGCGGATGCCGTCGCTGATGTGATCGACGAGAAATTTGCGCGCTGGAGCAGGCGGAAAAGAACCTTAACAGGGCCGGGAAGCATAGCAGAAAAGCGGCCTTTCCGGCCACGCGAGCCGGGGCGAAAATGCCCCCGACGGGTCAGTCGAGGGGCTTCACAAAGATCTTGGAATTGCGCTGGTAGTTGTAGAGCTGTTGCCGCGCCATGGGTAGGTCGCTGAGATTGCCTGGCGCAAAACCCTGCTCGATAAACCAGTGCGCCGTTTGGGTGGTCAGCAAAAACAGTTGCTTGATTCCCTGGCGTCTGGCAAAGGCTTCCAGCTGCTCCAGCAGGGTCGCTGCCCGCCCGCTTTTGCGGTACTCCGGGTGAGTGGCAACACAGGCCAGTTCGGCCATATCGCCATAGGGGTAGAGCGCAGCGCAGGCGATGATGGTGCCGTCTTTTTCCATGACGTGAAAATTGTGTATCTCGGTTTCCAGCACTTCGCGCGAACGGCGCACCAAAATGCCCTCGTTTTCGAGCGGTGCTATCAGCTCCAAAATGCCGCCCACATCATCAATGCTGGCGGTGCGCAACTGCTCGTATTGGCCGGAGTAAACCATGGTGCCTAGGCCATCGCGGGTAAAGAGTTCCGTCAGCAGCGCGCCGTCGGTGGCATAGCTGATGAGCTGTGCGCGAGGCACCCCCTGAAGGCAGGTGAGATAGCAGGCGCTCAGCGCCAGGCGCAGGTCCTGATCCATGTGGGCACCCTGGGATTCAAGGTAGGTCTTGCATTCCTGTAGCGACAATTGGCGCAGTAGTTTGCCCTCGGCGTCCACTATGCCCTGACCGTCGACAAAGGCCAGTAGCTTGTCGGCTTTGATGGCGGTGGCGACATGACTGGCCACCTCACTGAATGTGAGGTTAAACACTTCACCTGTGGGGGAATAACCCAAGGGTGAGAGCAGGGCGATAGCGCCGGAATCCAGCGCGGTTTGCAGGGGCCGGGTATTGACCTTGCGCACTTTGCCGGTGTGTTGCAGGTCGACGCCCTCGAGCACGCCGTGGGGCATGGCAACGGTAAAGTTACCGCTCAGTACCTGCATATGGGCGCCGTGCATGGGTGAGTTGGGCAGGCCGGTCGACAGAGCTGCCTCAACCGTGATCCGCGCCTCGCCAATGGCCTGGACTACCAGGTTCAGGCTTTCGCCATCGGTAATGCGCAGGTTGCGGTGAAATTGGCTGGTAAGGCCTGCCGCCGAAAGGCGCGCGTCGATCTGCGGGCGAGCGCCGTGAACCAGCACCAAGCGCACGCCCAGGCTGGAGAGCAGCGCAATATCGTGGATGATATTGCTGAAGTTGCTGTGAGTGAGTGCCTCGCCCGGCAGCATCAGCACAAAGGTTTTGCCCCTGTGCTTGTTGATATAAGGCGATGAATGGCGGAACCACTTTACATAGTCTTGGGTATTGGCGGTCACGGTGCGTCTCGTCGGTTGAATTCCCTGCCTGGGGCGCATTATTGGCCGAGGTGCGGCCTACAAACAATAGCGCTCAATCAGGCCGCGCAAAATTCGCACGCCAGGCTCCAGCTGATCCAGCCCAATAAACTCATCCGGCTGATGGGCCTGGTCGATGGAGCCTGGGCCAAGCACCAGGGTTTGGGCGCCCAGCTGTTGTAAAAAAGGTGCTTCGGTGGCGAAGGCGACGCTGTCGCTGCGCTGACCGGAAAGCGCTTCGCAGGCGCGCACCAGATCGGCATTTTCGTCCTCGGCAAAAGCGTCTACACCCTCAAACAGTGAGGAAAAAACCAGATCAGTGCCGCTGGCTTCGGCCAGGGGTTGAAGGCGTGCGTTAATGGCGGCGCGGATTTCCTCGTTGTCCATGCCTGGCAAAGTGCGCAAATCGAAATGCAATTCGCATTCGGCACAGATACGGTTGGCGCCGTCGCCACCGTGGATGCAGCCGAGATTAAGAGTCGGCGTTTGCACGGCAAAGCCGGGGTTGCGGTATTGCAGTTGCCATTCGCTGCGCAACTTGAGCAGTTCGCTCATCACCTGATTCATGGTTTCCAGTGCATTGCGGCCCAGCGCCGGGTTGGATGAGTGGCCACTTTTGCCCACTACTCTGACCTTTTCCATCATGATGCCTTTGTGCATACGTATGGGCTTGAGGCCGGTGGGTTCACCGATAACAGCGTAGCGGGGCTTTATGCCGGGGATACCCGCCTGAGCCAGGGCGCGAGCACCATTCATGCTGCTTTCTTCATCGGCGGTGACCAGCAGAATGACAGGCGCGCGCAGAGGCGTTTGCAGGTAGGGGCGCACAGCCTCAAGCACCAGAGGGAAAAAGCCCTTCATATCTGTGGCGCCAAGACCGTAAAGGCGCTGGTTTTTTTCGGTGAGTTGGAAGGGATCTGTCTGCCAGCGATCCTTGTCGTAGGGCACGGTATCGCTGTGGCCGGCGAACACCAGCCCACCTTCACCTTCGCCCAGCACCGCCACCAGGTTAGCCTTACCTTCCTGCGCCAGCGGCAATAACTGGACACGAAAGCCCAAATCTTCCAGCCAGTTGGCCAGTAATTCCAGCACAGGCTTATTGGGCATATCCCAGTCGGGCAGGGCGCAGCTGACCGAAGGCTGCGCCACCAACTGCTCCAGCTGCTGACAATAGCGTTTTACATCAAGACTCATGGTGCTAACCGCCGGATAAAAAAACGAAAGGCCATGGTCGCCCATAGTGCCGATGAGTGCAAATGGGGAGCATGGCCTTGGTCGGCAAAAGAGCTGGGGAA
>CBFGWO010000178.1:0-4881 GCA_965652595.1 uncultured Cellvibrio sp.
TTTAAAAAACTGCCGCAATTGAATTTGAAACCCATTGCGCAACGCAAAATACACACTCTGCCCCTCACGCAACCCCGCCGCACTCCCCCAGCGAGAAAAATCCTCCGGCTCAAACCCCTGCCACAAATCCCCGCAAGCCTCCCGCGCCCAGGTCTGCTCATGGCGACACAAATCGCAAATCAACAAAGCACCGCCAGGTACCAGCGCACAGCTCAAATCGCGAAAAATATCTGCCGGTGAGGGCGTATGGTGCAGCACCATATTCACCACCACGCAATCCACCAGTACCCGATGCTCTGGCAAGCGGGTGGTATCACCCAAAATAAATTCCACATTGCGCAACCCCTGCTGACTGGCGAGGGCGCGGGCTTTGTCGAGCATGCTGGCGGCGTTATCCAGAGCGATCACCTGCTTGAAACCCTGGGAGAGGTGTTTCAAAAACTCGCCCTCGCCGGGGCCCACTTCCAGCACCAGATCCCGAGCGGGCAGGGGCGTGGCTTGCAAGAGTTGGGTCACCTGCTCGGCGTATACGGGGTAGCTGGCAATCAGGTCTTGTTGGGCGCGAAATTTGTGGGCGTTTTCGGCAAAAAAAGCCAGAGAGGCAGCGCTGCGTTCCTGCTGCAATTGGCTGAGGGCCTGATTCAGTTCCTCGCTCAAAGGCAGCTGATCCACACAGGCAAACAGCTGTTGCTGCAAAGAGGCAAAGGGGTGACCAGGGTTCAGGTAGGCCCGGCGGTAAAAAATAGAATTACCCTCGCGGCGGCTGGTGAGCAGCCCGGCGCTGGTGAGCACCTTTAAATGGTGGCTCATGCCGGATTGCTTACTGTCGAACAAGCGGCAGAGTTCAAGGACTCCGAAGGAGTCGCGCGCCAGAACCCGCAGTATTTCCAGGCGCAAAGGATCCCCTGCCGCTTTGAGCAGGCTCGCGAGTTGGCCGCTCGCGTCCGCGAGGGGGCGGGTATCCAGGTCGGTGTTGAGAATATAGGGGTGATTCATGGGCCGCAGTCTAGCAGGCCGCCACACCTATATCAAAATATTTTGATATAGGTGCATGTTTCCCTCTCGAATAGGCTTCTTTATAGGTCGGCAACCTTTATTAACGTCCTCTTGCCTTTACGCCGGGCGGCGGCTGGGCGAAAATGGCGCCCCTTATTTGTCCGATGACTGCAAGACGCTCGGAGCCCGACGGCGATCCTGATCCTGGGTAATCCGATCCAACGACACCAAGGCCCACCAGAGGCTGGTCAACAACAAAGCACGCAGGGGCCGCATCTGTCCCTCTCAACCGCAATGATTAAGGAGCTTGAAGCCTCATGCCCTCTCGTATCGAACTCGCCAACGCTATTCGCGTCCTCAGCATGGACGCCGTTCAAAAAGCCAATTCAGGCCACCCCGGCGCCCCCATGGGCATGGCAGATATCGCCGAAGTTCTCTGGAACGACTTCCTCAAGCACAACCCACAGAATCCCGACTGGGCCGACCGCGACCGCTTTGTGCTGTCCAACGGCCACGGTTCCATGCTGATTTACTCCCTGCTGCACCTGAGCGGCTACAACCTGCCGATGGATGAGCTTAAGCAGTTCCGTCAACTCCACTCCAAAACCCCCGGCCACCCGGAGCGCGGCTATACCCCCGGTGTGGAAACCACCACTGGCCCCCTGGGTCAGGGTATTGCCAATGCTGTGGGTATGGCGCTGGCCGAGAAAGTACTCGCGGCGCAATTTAACCGCGATGGCCACACAGTGGTTGATCACTACACCTACTGCTTCCTCGGCGATGGCTGCATGATGGAAGGCGTGTCCCACGAAGCCTGTTCTCTGGCGGGCACCCTGGGCCTGGGCAAATTGATTGCCTTCTACGACGACAACGGCATCTCCATCGACGGCCATGTTGAAGGCTGGTTTACCGACGATACGCCCAAGCGTTTTGAATCCTACGGTTGGCATGTGATACGCGCTGTGGATGGCCACGATGCGGCGGCAGTGAAGGCGGCTATCGAAGCGGCCCGCGCCGAAACCGGCAAGCCCACTCTCATTTGCACCAAAACCATTATCGGTTTTGGCTCGCCCAACAAGCAGGCCTCTCACGATTGCCACGGCTCACCCCTGGGCCTGGAAGAAGTGGCGCTGGTGCGTCAAACCCTCAAGTGGGAGCACGAGCCTTTTGTTATTCCTGCCGATATTTACGCCGGTTGGGATGCCAAAGAAAAAGGCGCTGCCGCTGAAAAAGCCTGGAGTGAAAAATTTGCGGCTTACAAAGCGGCTCACCCGGCGCTGGCCGCTGAGTTCGAGCGCCGCGTAATCAAGGGCGATTTGCCAGCTGACTTTGCCGCAAAAGCCGAAGCTTTTATCGCTGAAACCCAAGCCAAAGGCGAAAAAATTGCCAGCCGCAAAGCCTCGCAAAACACCATCGCGCTCTTTGCTGAACTGCTGCCGGAATTGCTCGGTGGTTCTGCCGACTTGGCCGGTTCCAACCTGACGCTGGTAAAAGCCTCCAAGGGTGTAGAAGCTGCCGATGCCAGCGGTAACTACGTGTACTACGGCGTGCGCGAGTTCGGTATGAGTGCCATCATGAACGGTGTGTCGGCTCACGGCGGCTTTATTCCCTACGGCGCTACCTTTTTGATGTTCCAACAATACGCCGCTAATGCGGTGCGCATGTCGGCGCTGATGAAATTGCGCAACGTGTTTGTCTACACCCACGACTCCATTGGTCAGGGCGAAGACGGCCCCACCCACCAGCCCATCGAAGTGCTGGCCACCCTGCGCCTCACGCCCAACATGATCACCTGGCGCCCCGCCGATGCCGCTGAATCCGCTATCGCCTGGAAGGCAGCGGTCGAACGCAAAGACGGCCCCAGCTCACTGGTGTTCAGCCGTCAAAACCTGGATGCCTTCGCGCGCACGCCTGAGCAACTGGCCAACGCCGCCAAAGGTGGTTATGTGTTGCTGGATTGCGCCGGTGAACCCGAAGCTATCGTTATCGCCACAGGTTCGGAAGTGGGCCCGTCGTTTAAAGCGGTGGAAGCACTCAATGCCAAGGGTCGCAAGGTGCGTTTGGTGTCCATGCCTTCAACGAGTGTGTTTGATCAGCAGGATGCGGCTTACAAAGAATCAGTGCTGCCAAGCCAGGTGTTCGCGCGCGTGGCCGTTGAAACTGCACACGCCGACTTCTGGTACAAGTATGTGGGTCTGGATGGTCGCGTTGTGGGCATGACTACTTTTGGTGAGTCTGCACCCGGTGGCAAACTGCTGGAGCATTTTGGCTTTACTGTCGACAATATCGTCAGCACGGTTGAAGAGTTGCTGGAAGACTAAGCCAACCCCAAACACCCGGCGCGAGTCGGGTGTTTTTTTTGACTTCATTGTGTAAATCATTCTTAAGCGTGCGTCGAAATCGTTTGTCATTGGGGTAGAAATTTCGAAAGCGCATGAATACGTCCTTGTAGCTCCCTCGCGTCGTCCTTGACGCAAGGGTTTCGAAATTTCTACCCCAACGCCAAACTTGCTCAGTGCTAAATTTCTACAAACAGAAAAAGCCCGAGTTTCGCAAGATTTTAAGTTATTTGTACTTTCAGTTTTAAATTATCTCGGTTTTTATTCGGAGCAAACCATGACAGTAAAATTGATGAAAGACCAGGATCTGTCCGGCAAGCGCGTGTTGATTCGCGAAGACCTTAATGTGCCGCTGGAAAATGGTCGCATTACCAGCAGTGTGCGTATCGACGCTGCTATCCCCACGCTCAAGGCTGCGCTGGCAGCCGGTGCCAAGGTGGCGGTTATGTCGCACCTGGGGCGTCCGGATGAAGGCGTTTACGATGAAGATGCGTCACTTGCGCCTGTGGCCAAATACCTGAGCGACAAGCTGGGCCGCGATGTGCCGCTGATCAAAGACTGGGTGGATGGCTACACTACCGACAGTGACCTGGTGCTATTGGAAAACGTGCGCTTTAACCAAGGCGAAGGCAAAAACGATGATGCGCTCGCGAAAAAAATGGCCGCGCTCTGTGATGTGTTTGTGATGGATGCCTTCGGCACCGCGCACCGCGCCCAGGCGTCCACCCACGGTGTGGCCAAGTTTGCACCTGTTGCTGTGGCTGGCCCGCTGTTGGCGGCGGAGCTGGATGCGCTTGGTAAGGCACTCGATAATCCTGCCCGTCCCTTGGTGGCGATTGTGGGTGGTTCAAAAGTCTCTACCAAACTCAGTGTGCTGGATGCAGTATCCAAAATCGCCGACGTGTTGGTGGTGGGCGGCGGTATCTCCAACACCTTTGTTGCTTCGGCGGGCAACGAGGTGGGCAACTCGCTGTACGAAAAAGATTTGATTCCCGAAGCACAGCGTCTGCGCGCACAAACCGAGGTGGTGTTTGCTACCGATGTGCGCGTGACTAAAGAAGGCTTTAAAGAGTGGAACCATAAGTCTGTGTGCGTGGCGAAAAAAGCCAACGAAATCCAGGCCGATGAAGAAATCGTCGACTATGGCCCGGAAACCGCTGCACGGGTGGCAGAGATTATAAAAAACGCCAAAACCGTTTTGTGGAACGGCCCTTGCGGTGTGTTTGAGTTTGATGCCTTTGCCAAGGGCACGGAAGTTGTGGCTCGCGCCATCGCCGAGAGCCAGGCATTCTCGGTTGCGGGCGGCGGCGATACGCTGGCGGCCATCGACAAATGGAACCTGGCGGACAAGATTTCCTATGTGTCTACCGGCGGTGGCGCCTTCCTGGAATTTGTGGAAGGTAAAAAATTGCCCGCCGTCGAGATTTTGGAAGAGCGCGCTAAAGGTTGATAAGAGAAACGAAACGGGCCGAAAGGCCCGTTTTTATTTGAATACAAAAATGGAATTCTATGAGTAGGTCTGTTATCAACAGATATCGGTATTTTT
>CBFGWO010000179.1:0-4852 GCA_965652595.1 uncultured Cellvibrio sp.
GTGTTCTGATTTTGCGTACATCACATCGCCCAAAGCATGCTGTGCCATGGCCCTATCTGGATGTTTTAAAATCAGGTGGTGTGCGATGGCTTCGGCCTCATTGAGCATCCTATGTTGTAAATAAAATTGGATATAAGCGTTGAGGTGAGGAACAAAAGATTTTTCAATGAAATTATCAGGTGCGAAGGTCGTCATCAGTTGATGAAAAACCTCGATATTGTTTTCGCCAATCGCTAATAATGTAAGATTGCGCCGAGTGAAGTGTTTGGCATCTTGATCGGTTTCCAGTCCCAATTTGGCAGCTCTACTTTTGTAGTATTCATGAACATACGAAATGCCGCCGAGGGCCTTGAACTGCGCGATAGAGGTAAATTCGAGTGGCCCCCAATGCTCAAAGTATTTGCGAACTGCTCCATTGAGCGTGAAGTAAGCAGACTCTGGATGCGTAACGCCTGCGTATTCGACATGATGCCATTGTAGGCTTTTTGTGGAATTCGCTTTTAGGATCGATAGTAGGTTTTCGATCCCATACTGCGCGGGATAGTCATCCTCCGCCTCTCCAATAAATAAAAATTTTCTGTCGTTTTTTATTTTTGCTAGCGAAGTCGCCAGAAATGTATTCTCAGTATCGAGTTGTGGAAAGTAGGCTCCGAAGAGCGGTGTAGGGCTTGCTGCAATATACCCATCAAACAGGTGTGGAGATTTGGCCAGCGTTTTGATCACTGCGCCACCAGTCATTTCCCAACCGGCGTAGAGTCTTGCACCCTCAGCAGAATATCGTTTTTCAATTTCGACAATTAATTCTCTTTCCAAAAACGCGATCCATTTGTCGTTATCATCCATCGCCCAATCCCAGCGCTTATCGTTGGGTGTTTGTATGCCAATAATAATAAAGTCTGGTGCCTTCTTCGGACCATTTCGTTCGGTTAGGTCTGTTCGAATGCTAAGCGCATGCGTCATTAGCCATTGTCCGTCCATCAGATAAAGAGTGGCGTAATTGGTTTGTTTTGGGTCATAACCTTTTGGTAACGAGACGCTAATCAAGACGTCAGTGTCCAGGAGCTTTGATGGGAGTGAGATGTTTTCGATCTGCGTTGCCTTTGCTATTCCAGTGGTAAGGGATAGACACAGTGCAACGGCAAAAAATAGCAATGATTTGATATGCATGATTTCAGCTCCCTCCTGTATAGGTAGATTGTTCTCAAAAAAAAACGCCCGGAAGCGAAAACTACCGGGCGTTTTTCTGGCGAGAATAGATTACAAACCCTTACAACTTGCCCGCCAATATCTGCTGATGCGCATAGTCCACCGCGCGCGCCGTCAATGCCATGTAAGTGATACTCGGGTTTTGCGTGCCCGAGCTGGTCATACAGGCGCCGTCGGTAACAAACACGTTGGGCACTGTGTGTACCTGGTTCCACTTGTTGAGCACGCTGGTTTTTGGGTCGTGACCCATGCGCGCGGTGCCCATCTCGTGAATACAGGCGCCCGGAGCCGTGGCGGAGTTGTAAGAGCTAACATTGGTACAGCCTGCGGCCTCCAGGATTTCGACCGCACATTTCACCGCGTGGGCACGCAGCTTTTCTTCGTTTTCGCGCAGCTTGGCATCAAAGGTAATGATCGGCATACCGTTTTTATCCAGCTTGTCGAAATTCAGGTACATGCGGTTTTCGTGGTAGGGCAGCATTTCGCCAAAGGCGGCCATACCGACAGTCCAGGCACCCGGCTGAAAAATCATATCCTTCAGCTCTTTGCCGACCACGCCGGCGGGTGCATTGCTCGCCCGCCGCGCGGAACCCTGGTAACCAAAACCGCGCAGATAACCTTCCTGTTTGGTTTCTTCGTCGATGTTGGTAAAGCGCGGAATGTAAAAGCCGTTCGGACGACGCCCGGAATAATATTTGTCTTCCATACCCGGCAGCACACCCGAGGCGCCCATACCATAGTGGTGGTCCATCAGGTTATGGCCCAGCTCACCACTGTCGTTACCCAGGCCGTTAGGGAAGCGCTCGGAACGGCTGTTAAGCAAAATGGCAGTGGTGCCGATGGTGCTGGCGTTACAGAAAATAATGCGCGCGCTGATTTCCAGCTGCTCACCGGTTTCTGCATCCTTAATCTTCACGCCCGATGCCTTGCCGGTTTCCGGGTTGTAGACAATTTCGTGAACAACGCTGTTGGGGCGAATGGTCAGCAGGCCAGTTTCTTCGGCGACCGGTAGAGTGGCCGAGAGGCTGCTGAAATAGGCACCAAAAGGGCAGCCGCGCCAGCAGCGGTCGCGAGTCAAACACTGGCCACGCTTGCCCTTGTGCACCTCGGGATCATATTCACTGAGGTTGGCGACACGACCGGGAGTGATCACGCGACCGGGATACTTCTTGGCCACAGATTCCCGCATATGTTGTTCGGCGCAGTTGAGCGGGAAGGGCTTGAGGAACTTGCCATCCGGCACCTGCTTCAAGCCTTCGGCCTGGCCAGAAATCCCCACAAAGGTTTCAACCTTGTCGTACCAGGGTTCGATATCGGCGTAGCGAATCGGCCAATCGACGGCGACACCTTCTTTTTTGTTGGCTTCAAAGTCGATGTCGCTCCAGCGGTAGCAGTGACGGCCCCACATGATGGACCGGCCGCCCACATGATGCCCGCGAATCCAGTCAAAGCGCTCGTCTTCATCGTAAGGGTATTCGTCGTCTTTGTTGATCCAGTGTTTGTTGGACTGGCGTACCCACCAGTTGAGACGATCCTGCTTGAAATAATGCTTTTCAATTTCTTCGCGCGGTACGCGTTCCTGCAAGGGGAAATCCCAAGGGTCTGAGTGGGCGGTGGGGTATTCGCCGTGGTTCACATCGCGGCCCCGCTCCAACACCAGGGTTTTATAGCCTTTGGTACATAGCTCCATAGCGGCATAGCCACCGCTGATGCCGGAGCCAATTACAATTGCGTCAAATTCGGTTGCTGTAGTCATAATCAGAGAGCCCAGGCTTTATTGTTGACTTCTTGCACGGAAATACAGGGTTTGTAAACACCTGGAATCGGTACATAGTTGAGGAATTTTTCCGCCACTTCACCGGTGTTGAGGTAATAAACAACCAGTTGTTGTTTGGTTTCGATAAGCCCACGCTTGGCGTTTTCGAGCGTAGAATCCTCGCTCAGCTCCAGGGCTTGCAGCAAACCAACGCGCGCCTCGGTATCCAGGGTGGTAAAGGACTTTTGTTTGAGGTGCTCCTGCAATGCCAGCCATTGGGATTTGTAATAACTTTTGTAGTTATCATCAAACACCTGGCCAAACATCGCATCGATCATGGCGTGGGCGCCGACATCGGTCGCTGAGGGGCTGTCGGTGCGTGGCAGGATTGTGTCCGCCAGCTGCGTCAGGAGTTTAAACTGCTCAGGTGCAAAAAAATGCAGCAGGGGCAGGGCAGCCTGGGAGCTTGCCTGGGCACTGCTGGTTGCTTGCTGAACCTGATCGGAGCAGCCGGTAAGCAGAGCGCTGGCCAGGGGGGCTGACACAGCAGCACCGGTTAACCAGGCTGTGTATTCAAGTATTTGTCGTCTGTTCATGTGTGACCACCTGTAATAAGTCATTATTATCTGGCATATAGTCAAATATGCCATTAGGCGACAATGCCACAAGCCACCAAAGCTGTAAATTGGCCTTGGTCAATGTGGCGGCGACTATGACAATTCTTAACGCGCCATGAGTATAGCTGCTCAAAAGGTGCACAGTTTCTTGGAGTGAGGCATGGAGTTATCCCTGGAAAATTATCGGCGCGAATACCTGCAAGGCGGGCTGAACGAAGCCGATCTGGCGGCCGATCCCTTTGAGCAATTTGCCCGCTGGATGGAGCAGGTGATCAAGTCGGGTATTCCCGATCCTAACGCCATGACGGTGGCCACCGTAGATGCCAGCGGCCAGCCCTCCCAGCGTATTGTGTTGCTAAAGCAGGCGGATAGTCGCGGCTTTGTGTTTTACACCAACCTCAATAGCCGCAAAGCGCAGGAGTTAAAAAATAACCCCAAAATCAGCCTGCATTTCCCTTGGTATTTGCTGGAGCGCCAGGTCAAGGTTTGCGGTGTGGCGGAGCAGCTCAGCAGTGCCGACGCGCTGAAATATTTTTTATCTCGCCCGCGCGAAAGCCAGCTCGCGGCCTGGGCCTCGCAACAGAGTCGGCCGATATCTTCGCGCCAATTGTTGATGCAGCAATTCGAGAGCATGAAAAACAAATTCAGTAAGGGCGAAATTCCGCTGCCGGATTTTTGGGGCGGCTTTCGCGTCAAGCCCCACGAAATTGAATTTTGGCAAGGCGGTGCTCACCGCTTGCACGATCGCTTTCAATACCGTTTCCAAGCCGATGGTCATTGGGCCATTCAGCGGCTTGAGCCCTGAGGCTGTTTATGTTGCTGATGGATTTTATTGCTCACACTAACGCTGGCGCTATGCAGTTGCAGCAAATGCCAGTGCCCCAGCCTGGCGCCTATGAGGTGCTGATTCGCGTGAAGGCTGCCGGTGTGAATCGCCCGGATGTTTTGCAGCGTCAGGGTGTGTATCCGCCGCCTGCCGATGCCTCGCCCATCCTCGGGTTGGAGGTGGCGGGCGTGGTGGTGGCCTGTGGTACTGAGGTAAAAAACTGGCGCGAAGGCGATGCTGTGTGCGCGTTGGTAAACGGCGGTGGTTATGCACAATTTGCATTGGCGCCTGCTGCCCAGTGCTTGCCTGTGCCCCAGGGCTTTTCGTTTATCCAGGCCGCAGGCCTACCCGAAACGCTTTTTACGGTGTGGCACAACCTGTTTCAGCGCGCGCAACTGCGCAGTGGCGAAACCCTTTTGGTTCACGGCGGTGCCAGCGGCATAGGCA
>CBFGWO010000180.1:0-4839 GCA_965652595.1 uncultured Cellvibrio sp.
CCTGACTTGAAACAGAGGATACCTGGCTTGAAACAGATGACACCTGGCTTGAAACAGAGGACTCTGATGAGCTGATGGACGATTCGCTGGAACTTGACGAAAGGTTCACCGACGAGCGACTGGATACTTGCGGCTGACTGCTGGAGCCGCCATCAGATCCGCCACCACAGGCAGACAAGATCAACGCCAGGCTGAATACCAAAACAGAGGAAATGGGCTTGCACATCGCGAAACAACCGCTGATTTGTGAGAGGCCCTAAATGGTAGTCGTTTTAGATTGGAGTAGCACTGGCAATGGTTTGATTTGCCAGCTCTTTGCGGTAGCGCTCGTGCAAAATTTTGACGCGGCGCACATAGGTTTGCGTTTCCGCGTAGGGGGGAATGCCTTTGTGGCGTTTAACAGCACCTGGCCCGGCGTTGTAGGCCGCCGTGGCAAGGGTGACATTGCCATTGTGTTGTTTCAGTAACCACGCCAGGTAGCGCACACCACCCTGAATATTTTGTGCGGGTGACATCACATCGTTCACCCCCATATCGCTGGCAGTGTCGGGCATGAGTTGCATCAAACCCATAGCGCCCTTACGCGAAATGGCATCGGATCTAAACGCGGATTCGGCATGGATAACCGCGCGTACCAGCGCAGGGTCAACCGGGTATTTTTGTGTTGCCGCCTGAATAGCGTTTTCGTAAAGCGTGAGTTGCAGTGGGGTGTTGTGCCAATCCACCCTGGAGGTGAGGCTACAGGCGTAGCAGGAGTAGCTCACCACCCGGTAGGGCGTTCCTCTGGGGGCACGATCAGAAAAGGAGATAACACCGTCTTTGCTGGTGTAGCGATAGATTTTGGTAACCGGTTTTTCGCCTGAGGCTTGTTCACCATCGTGCGGCAGGGATTTTTGCGTTTGGGGTTTTCGCGCCGGGGATTGCTGGGCCGGGGATTGCTCAACCTGGGTTTTCTCGGCCAAGAGCACCTCACCCTGGGCAAACGCCAGGGGAATCCAGGTGAGCAAGGCCAATAGCAGCACAGGGTGTTTCAAGGATCTCGTCTCGTTTTTATCGGAGGTAAGGCTAAGTGTAGCCTAGCTTTCGAGCCACACATCCCTGACCCAGTGCCAAACGCTGGGCCAGGTTTCGTCGCTCAGCTCGCCATTGCGCCAAAAAACCACTTCGCCCTCCGGTTCCACGCAGTAGTAGTCGCCCTTGTCTTCGCACAGTGGCACCAAATAGCGAGGCACACCAATAGACCAGGCGTAGGCCGCCACATCGGGCAAATAGGTGTGGGCGTTGGGATCGGCGACAGTGACTGGTTCCAGCGAGCCATAAACCACATCGCTGGCCTCCAGTAGATACTGACGCATGTCGCGGGGGATGGGTAACAGCAGCTCTTCCTCGATCACCACCAGGTCGTCTTCATCGGGCAGCTCGAGGGGTACAGGCACGGGTTGGTGGCTGTCACGCAGTAAATCGAGAATCTCTTCCATTGTTAGGGTGTAGTGGCCTTCGGGAGGCGGACTATAGCCCGAAGCCCTCGGCAGGGACAAGTTTGGGACGAATGGCCGAAGTGTGGGTTAAGTAATGTCTAGGCTCGTGGCGCGCTTCCTGGTCTGACTTATACTGCTTGGCGATAGCCTGTCGATAAAGAATGGACGGGTTTTTTATAACAATCTGCTAACGACTAACGCGTGTGAGATCCCTATGAGAATAAGGTCAATTCCCGGTCAACATCCCAAGTTGCTCGCCCTTGCGCTCGCCGGCCTGTTGCTCGGCGCCTGCTCCAGTGAAACCCCGGAAGCCCCCAAACCCGCTGCCGACCCCCAAGTGGCCACTACAGCACAACCCGCCGAGGCAAAAACCGCACCGCGCATCATCGAGATGACCGATGACGAGGTTAAGCGAGCGGGAGAGAGCGCCAAGCGACAGCTTACCTTTGAAAATGCCGAGGGTATCAATGTAGAGCTGTGGGCGCCGGAAAAACTCCTGGCCGACCCCGTAGCCATTAGCGTGGATAACCAGGGCCGAATCTGGACCACCATTACCAACCGCAGCAACAACTCCGAATTTGATATTCGCGGCTATCAGGATTGGGAAATTCCCTCCATGACCTTTACCACGGTCGAAGACAGACGCAACTTCCTGCGCACCGAACTGGCGCCGGAAAAAAGTGAGCAGAACAAAGAGCGCATTCCCGACCGCAACGGTGATGGCTCCCACGACTGGCGCGATCTGGCGTTTGTGAAAGAAGAAGTGGTGATGCTGCAAGACACCACCGGCAATGGCAGCGCCAACCGCGCGCAACTCTTTATCCAGGACTTTGGCGACGAAGTCACCGACGTGATGGGCGGCATCTACTACCACAACCAGCGTGACGAACTTTTTGTGGCCGTTGGCCCCGACGCCTGGCGCGTAAAAGACACAGATGGCGACGGCATGGCCGACACCAAGTATTCCATTGCCCACGGCTTTAACGTGCATATTGGCTTTAGCGGCCACGGCATGTCGGGCGTGATCCTCGGCCCGGATGGGCGTATCTACTACGGCATCGGCGACCCAGGCGCGAGCATCACCGACAGCACCGGCAAAAAATGGCATTACCCCAACCAGGGCATCATCGTGCGCAGCGAGCCGGATGGCAGCAACTTTGAAGTCTTCGCCGCAGGGGTGCGCAACACCCATGAATTTGTGTTCGACAAGTACGGCAACCTGATCACCGTGGATAACGACGGCGACCATGTGGGCGAATACGAGCGCTTGCTCTATGTCATCGACGGTTCCGACTCCGGCTGGCGCATCAACTGGCAGCTGGGCAAATACAAAGACCCAAAAAACAACACCTACAAAGTGTGGATGGACGAGGACTACTACAAGCCCCATTTCAAAGGCCAGTCAGCCCTGATACTGCCACCGGTCGCCCCCTACCACTCAGGCCCGGCGGGCATGGTGTACAACCCCGGCACCGCCTGGAGCAACGAGTGGCTGGATCACTTCTTTGTGGTGGAGTTTGTGGGCTCCGCGCCCCGCTCAGGCATCAACGCCTTTACCCTGGAGCCCGATGGCGCCAGCTTCCGCCTGGCCTCGGATAAAAAAGTATTCCGCGGTGTGCAGGGCACAGGCCTTGACTGGGGCCCGGATGGCGCGCTTTACATGAGCGACTGGATTGAAGGCTGGGGCCGCAACGGCAAGGGCCGCATCTGGAAACTGGATACTCCGGCAACCGCAGGCAATGAAACCCGCGCCGATACCCAGGCGCGCCTGGCGGAAGATTTTGGCCAGCACGGCGTCGATCAGCTGATAGCGCTCATGGCCCACGCCGATATGCGGGTCAGATCCAAAGCCCAGTTTGAACTGGTGGAGCGCAAAGCGGTGGACAGCCTGCAAGCCGCCGCCCAACAAACCGAGCACCAGTTGCAACGCATCCACGGCCTCTGGGGTATTGGGCAACTGGCCCGCGCCCAAGCCGAGATGGGTGAATTGCTATTGCCCTACCTGAGCGATAGCGACGCGGAAATTCGCGCCCAGGCCGCACGCCTGCTGGGCGATGCGCCCTTCTCACCCGCCGCCGAGGCGCTGATTAAACTCTTGAAAGACCCGGAAATTCGCGTGCAATTCTTCGCCGCCCAAGCCCTGGGTCGACTGGGTGCCAAGGAAGCCACCGCGCCCCTGGTGGCGCTGCTGGAGCAAAACCAGGACAAAGATGTTTACCTGCGCCAGGCGGTGGCCATTGCCCTGAGCCGCATCGGTGACGAAGCCGCCCTGGCCGCGCTCAGCGGTCACGCTTCAGAGGCTGTGCGTATCGGCGCGGTAGTGGCTCTGGGTCGTATGAAGAGCCCGGAACTGGCGCGCTTTTTGGACGACGCCAGCGAGTTTGTAACCACCAATGCCGCTCGTGCAATCAGCGACGATGACTTTGTGACTGACGCCCTGCCCGCCCTGGCGGCCATGCTGGAGCAGACCCGCTTTACCAACGAACCGCTCACCCGTCGCGCCATCAACGCCAACCTCTACGAGGGCAAGGCCCACAACGCCCAGCGCCTGGCCGCCTTTGCCCAGCGCACCAATGCCGAAGGTGTTCTGCGCGCCGAAGCGCTCAAAACCCTGGGTGTTTGGGCGGAATCCTCGATTTTTGATCGGGTAACCGGCCTGCATCGCGGCGCGGTAAAAAACAACGCTGAGGATGCCCGTGCGGCCCTGAGCCCCATCTACGAAACCCTCTTGGCAGACGAAAGCCCCGAAGTGCGCGAAGCCAGTGTGCTGGTGCTGGGCGACCTCAATTTCCGTGAAACCCAAACGCTACTGGCCAAGGTATTGATAGAGGATGCCGCTGCTCCCGTGCGTATCGCTGCGCTCAATACCCTGAAAAGCCTTGGCTACCTGAAGATGAGCGAAGCCGTGTTTGCCGCGCTCAACGACAAGGACCAAAGCGTGCGCATGGCGGCCCTGGGCATGGTACCCACCCTCGACCTGCCGGTTACCCAGGTGGTGGAAATGCACCAGGTACTGCTCGACAAGGGCACCGAGGGCGAGCAGCAAGCGGCCCTGGTTTCCCTGGCCAATGTGAAGGCGCCCGAGGCCTACCAGGTTATTGAAGGGCAGATGCGCCTGCTGATCGAAGATAAGCTGACCCCGGCACTGCAACTGGAGCTGATTACCTCGGCAGAGAAGATTGGTACCCCGGCATTGACTGCCCTGCTGGCCGAGTACGAAGCCACCAAGGACGCTTCCAAACCGATGGAGGTGTTCCGCGAGGCGCTGCACGGTGGCGATGCCATGCGCGGGCGCATGATCTTCCGCCACAACAGCACTGCCCAGTGTGTGCGCTGCCACATTGTGGGCAAGCGCGGCAAT
>CBFGWO010000181.1:0-4815 GCA_965652595.1 uncultured Cellvibrio sp.
CGCGACCTCCGGCGTGACAGGCCGGCATTCTAACCAACTGAACTACCGGTCCGCGAATGCTACTCAACGATTTCCCGAAGGATATGGTGGTGGGCGGTACAAGACTCGAACTTGTGACCCATGCCTTGTAAGGGCATTGCTCTACCAACTGAGCTAACCGCCCTCGTCGAGAGGTGCGCATTCTACCTAAATCGAATCGCTTGTCAAACTTTTTTTCGGGTGTTTAGTTGAGGGGCAAAAAACAGCCAAATTACTGATTTATTTGGGATTTGTCTCTGCGGAGGACTTGGTCAACTTATCCAGCATCCCCATGGCAAAGGCAGAGGCCACAAAGGTCAAATGCACCAGCACATACCATTTGATCACGGTGGGATCGGTCTTTTCGGTATTCATAAAGATTTTAAGTAGATGAATCGAAGAAATAGCCACAATAGAAGCAGCCACTTTGTTCTTCAGGCTGGTGGAATCCATTTTTCCCAACCAACTGAGCTTTTCCGCGCCCTCGCCAATATCCAGTCGGGATACGAAATTCTCATAGCTGCTGAACATCACCATGATGATCAGGCCCGCCACCAGCGCCAGATCCACCAGCGAGAGGGCGATCAGAATCAGATCGGCATCCTTCATCGAAAACAGGACCGGGACAATATGAAAAATTTCTTGAAAAAATTTGATTGCCAACGCCAGCAGTATCAGACTCATACCCAGGTAAATCGGGGCCAGCAGCCAACGCGCGGCGTACATCAGGCTTTCCAGTTTTCGTTCCATAGTCAGGCTCAGATTGGGATTAAAAAAGGACTTTTACAAAAAAGGGCTTTTATAAAAGATGCTGCGTATTCTAGGGAAGCCACACAAAAGGCGCTAGCATAAGCACCGCTTATTCACCCAGGCGCGAGAGAGTCCCTTGTCAAGCACATCAAATCAACATCAGCCATTTATTAAAGGCGCCAGGCGACAAGGGTGGCAACCCCTGCTGCTCACCTGGCTGTTGTTTCCTGCAACGCCAAGTCAGGCGGGATTACTGGAATCCGCCAACAACCTGGTGCTCTGGGTGGTGATCAGCCTGCTCCTGGCATTACAAACCCTGTTGATCATTGGCCTACAGCGCAGTCGACTGTCGAACAAGCGAGCGCGCAAAGCGCTGAAACAGTCACAAAAAGAGTTGGAGCAGCGTATCGCCGAGCGCACCACCACGCTGGAAATTACCAATCTCAAGTTACAGGACGAAATCATCCGCCACGAGGCCACGGTACTTTTGCTGCGTGAGACCCAGGAATACCTGCAAAGCATTCTCAACGCCATGCCCTCCATGATCATTGGCGTCACCCATCAAGGCTTGATCAGTCACTGGAACACCGCAGCGGAAACCCAAACCGGCGTTAAAGCAGAGCGGGCACTGGGCCAGCCATTGGAGCACATCTATCCCAACCCGCTGGTGACACAGGAATTGATCAGTCGCACCATTGAAGCCGGGGTGCCCTTTAGCAAGGAAAACATGCAAACCGGTGGTGGCAGCGAAGCCCGTTATACGGATCTGACGATTTATCCACTGATCGCCGCCCAGGGGATAGGCGCGGTGATTCGACTCGACGATGTCACCACGCGGGTCAAGCTTGAGCATGTATTGATTCAAAACGAAAAAATGTTTTCTCTGGGTGAGCTGGCTGCTGGCATCGCACATGAAATTAATAATCCCATCGGCGCCATACTCAACAGTGTACAAAACATTTATCGGCGCACCTCCCCTACCTTCGAGCAAAACCGTACGCTGGCCAATAGCTTGGCGCTCGATATGGAAGCGCTGCAAAAATACCTCCAGAGCAGGGATATTTTTCGTTTTCTCGAAGATATTCGCGAAGCGGGCGAGCGGTCGGCGCGCATTGTCAGTAACATGCTGGAGTTCGCCCACACCAGTAACCGCAAACCCGCTCCCATCGATTTGAAAAGCGTGCTCGATCAAAGTATTGAACTGAGCATCAACACCGATAGCCTCAAAGACGGAAAAATTGGGCCAGTGAACATCATTCGCGACTATGATGAAAACCTGCCCGCCGTTATTGGCAGCGGCCCCGAGCTACAACAGGTTATTTTGAATTTGCTGCGCAATGCGCGTCAGGCGCTGGCAAGCGATAATTACCAAGCGCCGGAAGCGCCAGAAATCCGCGTCAAAGCCTATCCTGAAGCCGACTGCATCATTATCGAAGTGATCGATAACGGGCCGGGGATGACGGCGGAAGTTAAAAGCCACATTTTCGAGCCTTTTTACACCACCAAGGATGTTGGCAAGGGTACAGGCTTGGGGCTCTCGGTATCCTATTTCATCATTACAGAACACCACCGTGGGCGAATTCTTGTGGACTCAGCTCCCGGCCAAGGCACACGCTTTACCATCGCTTTACCCGCCGTTCACACATAAACTCTCGAGCTTTCAAGAGGAACCTGACATGTTTAAACGCCATCTCTCTCGCATAGTGCTTTTGGGATTGGGCTTGCTGATGGCCGCCTGCGCCCAACAACAAGTTAAGACGGTCAGTGGTAGCGACCAACTGCAACTGGCAAAACAATTGCTAAACCAAACCGTTTATATCAATACCCTGTTTACGGAATGCACCTCTCTCGGCAACGACACTGAATTGCAAGCCATCAGCCTTCAGCAAGATTGGCTCCAAAAAAACTGGCCGCTGGTTGCTGCCGCAGACAACTACTACGCCGATCAGCAACGCCCGTCGGGCTTACTCTACGACGGCCAGTTATTGAGCCTGGAAGCCACCTGGCTGGCACACCAAGCCCGTCAAAAAGCCATTCAAGAACTGAATTTTGACCAGCGCACTTATGCCAACAAGGTGCAGACTTGCAGCGCGCGCCTGCAAACCCTCGCCAATCAGGAGATGGACCTGGCCGCGCTGCTCCCGCGAAAAACCCAGGCTTTTGACACAACCGCAGAGCAAAATACCCCGATTCAGATTGATCGAGTGCCGGAGCTGGCGTTTCAGGGTGCAGATACTCACAGCCAGGGTCGTTCCTGGTTTCCGCTGGAAACCCAATTCAAGTCAGAATGTGCTCAACCGCAAAAGCTGGTATTGCTCAACGATTGGCCCAAGGAAACCTACGCGGTTTATTGCGATGGCCGTCCTCTGGCGCTAGTGGTGTGTGACTGGGGCGAATGTCAGCGCAAAACAGAATAAATAAAACCTTTGCGATTTAATCGGTTAAGATAGCGCCCCGCTCAAACGGGGCGCCTGCTCCAGCCAGTTTACTGCCGAACATTTACTGCAAATTTTTTCACCACAGAAGCCACTGCATGTATCCCTTTCCTTACGCTCCAGAAAACTACAACCAACAACTCAACGACAAAATTGCTCAACTGCGCGAGGATTTTTCTGGCCTCCAACTGCCAGAAATTGCCGTGTTTGAATCCCCGCGCTCTCACTATCGTATGCGCGCCGAGTTTCGCGTCTGGCACAAAAACGACCGGGTGGAGCTGGTGATGTTTGGTGGCGACACCCAACAGCCCCAGCCAGTGACCGAGTTCCCCATAGGCTCAGAGCGCATCAATCAACTGATTCTTCAACTGTTAAATGCACTCAATGGCAGCAGTTTACTGAGACGCAAACTTTATCAGGTGGAGTTTCTCACCACGCTCAGTGGCGAAGCCCTGATCACGCTGATTTACCATCGCCCATTGGATGACGACTGGGAAATGGAAGCCGAAGCTTTGCGCCAACAACTGAATGTTTTTTTAGTGGGCCGCAGCCGCAAGCAAAAGCGGGTACTCGGGCGGGATTATGTGTTGGAAGAATTGCGCGTGGGTGAAGAAACGTTTTGTTACCAGCAGGTTGAAGGCGGCTTTACCCAGCCCAATGCGGCAGTGTGCGAAAAAATGCTCAGCTGGGCCGTGGAAAAAACCCGTGGCTCCCAGGGCGATCTGGTGGAACTCTACTGTGGCAATGGCAATTTTACCCTGCCTTTATCGCGCAACTTTCGCAAAGTTTTGGCCACAGAGGTGTCCACCAGCTCGGTGAATTCGGCGCAATTTAATTTGACGTGCAACAAAATTGAAAATGTGACTATTGCGCGCCTGGCGGCGGAAGAGTTTGTGCAGGCGCTGGACCGGGTGCGGCCGTTTTTTCGCTTGCGCCATATTGATCTGGATGAGTATGCGTTTTCGAGTATTTTTGTTGATCCGCCGAGGGCGGGATTGGATGAAAATACGCTGCGCTTGTGTCAGCGGTTTGAGCAGGTGATTTATGTGTCCTGTAATCCGCAGACTTTGCGGGCGAATTTGGAGGTGTTGAGTCAGAGTCATCGGATGGTGGATTTTGCAGTGTTTGATCAGTTTCCTTATACGCATCATTTGGAGTGTGGTGTGGTATTGAAGCGAAAATCTTGATTCTACTTCGTAGGAAGAGGCGTGGATGAGGTAGGGTTGAACTTCTGAAAACGCATGAATACCCTTCGGGGCCGGCCCAGCGGCATAGCCGCAGGGCGTTCGGCTGCGCGCAAAGCAGTGCTTTGCAACCGCTTGCCTCACCCCTGTAGCTCCCTCGCGTCGTCCTTGACGCGAGGGTTTCAGAAGTTCAACCCTACCTCATCCACACCCTGTGCAATACGGGAAGATATAGAACTCAATAAAAATCGAGGCAAAAGAATGGCACGACTCATCAAGTTCGCCCTGTGTACATTGACAGTCCTCTTGGCTGCTTGTGCTACCCAACGCCCAACCTCAAGTTTTAATTTGGATTCAGCTGACACGCAGCGTGTAGATCTGTCGCATTTGCTGGGGTCAGTTGCTGCGACTGAGGCGACTTTTGTGGT
>CBFGWO010000182.1:0-4758 GCA_965652595.1 uncultured Cellvibrio sp.
TGGATTTGTTGCGCCAGGTGTATCTGGCGCGTGATGATTGGGACGGTATAGAGCGCATTCTCGATCGCTTGCGCAGCCTGAAGGTGTGCAAGCCTGATGTTTTGCATGAATTGGAGTTGCAATTGCATCGCCACCGTTTGCAAGAAGCTGGCGCTGCGACGCGTGTACAACCGCAACGCGAGCGCCTGGGCTTGTTGCAAAGCGCTTGGGGCAGAGTGCCCGGCAAATGGCAGAAGGAAGCTGCGCTGGTGCTCGCCTATGCCGAGCAACTGGCCGATAGCGCCGAAGATCAGGAAGCGGAAATGCAGCTGCGCAAACACCTCAGCCGTGAATGGTGCGCCGCGATGGTGCCGCTTTACGGTCGCCTGCGCGGTGCAGATTTGCGCGCACAAATGCGCATGATTGAAAACTGGTTGGCGCAGCATCCCAAGGATGCACAGCTGCTGCTGGCCCTGGGAAGGTTGAGTCTACGCAACCAACTCTGGGGCAAGGCGCGGGATTATTTTCTTGAAAGCCTCAGGTACGCACCCAGCGCCGAAACCTGCGCTGAGCTGGCACGTCTGTTGGATGCCATGGGCGAAGAGCCCCAGAGCCACACCTATTATCAGCAGGCGCTGGATCTGGCGCTGCCGCCATTGCCGGAGATGCCTCTACCGCCAAAAAAATTCGCGGGCAAATAGCTGCCCGCGAATTTTTATTCTGTAGGAATCAATCCCAGGTTGCTGACGATCTGCGCGGTGGGTTCGGTTTGGTTCATGGTGTAAAAGTGCAAACCCGGCGCGTCATTTTCCAGCAGCACTTCACACAATTCAGTCACCAGGTCTACGCCGAAACTTTTCAGGCTGGCGTCATCATCACCGTAGTTTTCCAGCGCCTTGCGCAACCAGCGGGGAATTTCGGCACCACAGGTATCCGAAAAGCGCGTGAGGTTGCGGTAATTGATAATGGGCATGATGCCGGGATAAATCGGGTTTTCGATACCCGCTTTACGGCACTGCTCTATAAAATAAAAGTAGGCATCCGGATTAAAAAAGTACTGGGTGATGCCGCTGTTGGCGCCAGCGTCAAACTTGCCTTTTAAATAGCGGATATCGTCGCTGTAGCTTTTAGCTTGGGGGTGAATCTCCGGGTAGGCGGCCACTTCCAGATGAAAATGCTCACCAAAATGCTTGCGAATAAAGGCCACCAGCTCATTGGCGTACACCAACTGGTAGGCGCCGCCCACGCCCGAGGGCATATCGCCGCGCAGCGCCACTATGCGGTTAATGCCCGCATCCTTGTAGTCTTGCAGCAGCTGCTTGATGGCGGTTTCGTCGTCGCCACCAAACGACAGGTGCGGCGCAACCGCAATGCGGGCCTTGCTGAAGTCAGTGACTATGCCCTTGGTGTTGTCGCGTGTGGAGCCGCCCGCGCCATAGGTCACCGAAAAAAAATCCGGCGCGAAGCTGTTAAGTTGATCGCGCACTTTTAACAGCTTTGCGCGACCTTCCACGGTTTTGGGCGGAAAGAATTCAAAGCTGAGACGGGGATGTGAGTCGCTCATAAGATTCTCTGTAGTCAATCAAGGGCCGAAGCATCTGCCTCGGCCAGGAGCTACTAGTATTTGTAGCTTTCGGGTTTAAACGGGCCTTCCACGGCTACACCAATATATTCGGCCTGTTGGGGGGTGAGCTTGGTGATCACACCACCAAATCCTTCCACCATATCTTTAGCCACTTCTTCGTCGAGTTTTTTCGGCAGTACGCGCACGTACAAATGCTCGGCTTTTTGCTCGGCGGGCAGGTCGGCAAACTTGCGCTCGTAGAGATAAATTTGCGCCAGCACCTGATTGGCGAAGGAGCCATCCATAATGCGTGAGGGGTGGCCGGTAGCATTACCCAAGTTCACCAAGCGACCTTCGGACAAAATAATCAAATGATCATTGGTAGCCTTATCGCGGTATACCTTGTGCACCTGGGGTTTAACTTCTTCCCACTCCCAGTTTTTGCGCATAAATGCCGTATCGATTTCGCTATCAAAGTGGCCGATGTTACACACCACAGCACTGCGCTTGAGTGCGCGCAACATGGCGGAGTCACACACGTTCACATTGCCGGTTGTGGTTACCAACAAATCGGTGGTGCCCAGCACCGCGTGATTGATATCTTCGTATTTGCCGGTGTTGATGCCGTCGTTGTAGGGCGACACCACTTCGAAACCGTCCATACACGCCTGCATGGCGCAGATAGGATCGATTTCGGTAATTTTAACAATCATGCCTTCCTGGCGCAGTGATGCCGCAGAGCCCTTGCCCACATCGCCGTAGCCAACCACCAGCGCTTTTTTACCCATCAACAAGTGGTCGGTGCCGCGCTTGATGGCATCGCTCAGGCTGTGGCGACAACCGTATTTGTTGTCGTTTTTGCTCTTGGTCACAGAATCATTCACGTTAATCGCTGGTACTTTCAAAGTACCCTGTTTGAGCATTTCCAACAAACGGTGCACGCCGGTGGTGGTTTCTTCAGAAATGCCGTGAATGCGATCGAGCATCTGCGGATATTTTTCGTGAATAATCTGGGTGACATCGCCGCCGTCGTCGAGAATCATATTGGCGTCCCAGGGCTTACCATCTTTCAGCACGGTTTGCTCAATGCACCACCAGAACTCTTCTTCGGTTTCGCCTTTCCAGGCAAACACCGGAATCCCCGCTGCCGCAATTGCCGCCGCTGCGTGATCCTGGGTTGAAAAGATATTGCACGACGACCAGCGCACCTCGGCGCCGAGTTCGATGAGTGTTTCAATCAGCACGGCGGTCTGGATGGTCATGTGAATACAACCAATAATTTTTGCGCCTGCGAGTGGTTGGCTGCTTTTGTATTTGCGGCGCAGCGCCATCAGCGCAGGCATTTCGCCTTCGGCGATTTCAATTTCTTTGCGACCCCAGGTGGCGTCTTTTTGAAACGCCTCAGCGGTTCTGGCGGCGACTTTGTAGTCGGTAAAATTTGCTGCAATGTTCATAATCGTATTCCCGTTTTACCATATAGGATTAAGCTATTTAACTTCGCACATTGTGTTCTAAATCCGCTTAAGGCCTGATGGTTGTTTTTACGCTTCTACGCCATTCGGCAACTGCTCCTGCGTTGCCCTACCTTCCGCCATCCCTGGCGGTCGCCGTGGCGTATGTGCGCTTCAAAACAACCACCGGCCCTTAAGCTACCTTCTGTTTTTACCCAGCCTTTAGAGAATTCAGAGCGCCATTGGTGAGTTTGAAGGGTGCCTTGGTACAGAGTTGCGAAACCCTCGCCGACAGGACGTCGGCGCGGAGCCCCCACGGATGGGTTCACGGCGTGTTTCGCGGCTCTGTACCAAGGTACCCGCCACCCAACCTAAAGCGCCTTTTTCAAATCTGCTGCCTTGTCGGTTTTTTCCCAAGTGAAGTCTGGAAGCTCGCGACCGAAGTGACCGTAGGCGGCGGTTTGGCGATAGATGGGGCGTTTTAGGTCGAGCATTTCGATCAGTCCCCGTGGGCGCAGGTCGAAGTGTTCGCGCACCAGAGTGACAATCTCGCTATCACTCAGTTTTCCGGTGCCAAAAGTGTTAATGGAGATCGATGTGGGTTCGGCTACGCCAATCGCGTAGCTCACCTGGATCTCACAGCGATCTGCCAGGCCTGCGGCGACAATATTTTTTGCGACGTAGCGGCCAGCGTAGGCGGCGGAGCGATCCACTTTTGAGGGGTCTTTGCCCGAGAAGGCGCCACCACCGTGACGTGCCATGCCGCCGTAGGTGTCCACAATAATTTTGCGGCCGGTCAAGCCGCAGTCACCGACTGGGCCGCCGATAATAAACTGGCCGGTCGGATTGATATGGTAGCGAGTGTCGGCGTGTAACCACTCCGCAGGCAGAACAGTTTTAATGACCAGCTCGCGCACCGCTTCCTGAATTTCCGCTTGCTTGACACTTGGGTTGTGTTGGGTGGACAAGACCACCGCATCCACCGCTACAGGTACACCGTTTTCATAGCGCAGGGTCACCTGGCTTTTTGCATCGGGGCGCAACCAGGGCAGCTCACCACTCTTGCGCAGTTGTGCCTGCTTCTCCACCAAACGGTGCGCATAAAAAATCGGCGCGGGCATCAGCACCGGTGTTTCGTTAGTGGCGTAACCAAACATTAAGCCTTGGTCACCCGCTCCCAAATCCTTGTTATCCGCTTCATCCACACCCATGGCAATATCCGACGATTGCTTGCCAATCGCATTGAGCACGGCACAAGACGCACCATCAAAACCCACATCGCTGGAGTTATAGCCAATATCCAAAATCACCTGGCGAATCAAATCCTCCAGATCCACATAGGTCGAAGTGCGCACCTCACCGGCCACAATCGCCATACCGGTCTTCACCAGCGTCTCCACCGCCACCCGCGCATGGGGATCATCTTTCAAAATCGCATCCAACACCGCATCAGAAATCTGATCCGCCATCTTATCCGGATGCCCTTCAGACACCGACTCAGAAGTAAACACTGAATACTCAGACATAACCTTTTCCTTTCACAAAAATACGACTGTCAAAAATTAGCACTGAGCTTCGGGCAGCAGGTTCTTCTGTTCAAAACCCTCGCGTCATGGACGACGCGAGGGAGCTACAAGGACGTATCCATGCGTTTTTGAACAGAAGAACCTGCTGCTCGAAGCGGTCTTGTTAAATAATCAAAATCAAACTTTAAAAAACTGCCGCAATTGAATTTGAAACCCATTGCGCAACGCAAAATACACA
>CBFGWO010000183.1:0-4634 GCA_965652595.1 uncultured Cellvibrio sp.
TCGTCGATAGCCTCTTCGTCCAGTTCATCCTCGGAGGTGGCCAGCAGCAGCTCGTCTAGCAGTGCCATATCTAGCAGCGCCTCATCGAACAGCTCCTCGTCTGCGCAATCCAGCAGTTCGTCGACCCAAAGCGCGCAAATTACCAGCCTGATTGTTGTCGACCAGTTTGGCTATCTGCCCAACGCGCAAAAAATTGCGGTACTGCGCAACCCGCAGACCGGGTTTGACGCCGCGCTCAGCTACACACCCGGTGCAAGTATCCAATTGGTAAATGCCGACAGCGGCGCCGTGGTGCACAGCGCGGCCGCGCAAAGCTGGAACAGTGGCGCCACCGCGCCCATCGCCGGTGACAGGGTCTGGTGGTTTGATTTCTCCTCGGTAACCACACCGGGGCGCTACCTGGTGTTGGACCCCACCAACAACCTGCGCTCGCCCGCCTTCTCCATTGGCAATGAGGTTTACAAGCCGGTGCTCTACCACGCCTTCCGTACCTTCTTTTACCAACGTGCGGGCTTTGCCAAGCAACTGCCTTATGCGCAAAGCGGCTGGACCGATGGCGCCAGCCACCTGGGACCCAACCAGGATCCCGGTGCGCGGCTCTATAACGCCACCGGTGATGCTGGCACGGCAAGGGATCTGCGTGGAGGCTGGTACGACGCGGGGGATTTCAACAAGTACACCAACTGGCACGCGGACTATCTGATCGTGATGCTGCACGCCTACCTGGAAAACCCGGCCGCCTGGGGCGACGACTTCGATATCCCGGAGTCGGGCAATGGCCGATCAGACCTGATCGACGAGATCATTTGGGGCATGGATTGGCTGGTCAGGATGCAAGAACCTAACGGTTCGGTACTGTCGATCATGGGCCTGGCTCATGCGAGCCCTCCCTCCGCCGCCACAGCGGCCAGCACCTATGGCCCAGCCAGCACTTCGGCAACCTTGACCAGCGCGGCGGCTTTCGCGTTTGGCGCCAAGGTGCTCGCCAGCTTGGACGATGAATCCCTGGATGATTACATTGCCGATCTACGAGCCCGCGCCGAATCGGCCTGGAACTGGGCCAACGCCAACCCCAATGTAACCTTCAACAATTCCGGGCGGGTAGGTGCGGGTGAGCAGGAAACTGACAACGAGGGTCGAGCTAACAAAAAGCTGGCGGCGGCCATCTACCTTTTTGCAGAAACGGGGGGCGAGGCGTACAAAACCTTTGTGGATAACAACGTGCCCGCGATTAACTGGGTCAGCCCCTGGAACGAGCCTTTGCTATCCCACCTGCTTTATTACGCCTCATTGCCGGAGGCGACCACTTCGGTGGCAACCAGCCTGCGTACTGGCTACGCCAATGCCATGAACTCGAACGAAAACTGGCAGCCCGCGCGCAATGCGGGAGATCCCTATCGCGCCTTTATTGGTCAGGGCAATTTTACCTGGGGCAGCAACCGCACCATGGCGCGCAAGGGCACGACTTTCTACAACTTGCTTGCCTACAATTTTGCCGGTACCAATAGCCAGGAGGTGCGTAACACCGCGCTGGGATATCTCAACTACCTGCACGGCACCAATCCCCTGGGTATGGTTTACCTCTCAAACATGTACAGCCTAGGCGTGCATTCTTCGGTGAATGAGTTCTACCACTCCTGGTTTGCTGATGGCAGCGCCCAATGGGACAGGGTGGGAACCTCAACCTATGGTCCGGCACCGGGATTTCTGGTGGGCGGGCCCAACCCCGGCTACAACTGGGACAATTGCTGCCCCGGCAGTTGCGGTAGTAGCCAGAACAACAACATCTGCACCTCCATTAACCTGGTGCCACCGAAGGAGCAGCCTGCGATGAAGTCCTACCTGGACTTCAACACCAGCTGGCCGCTCAACTCCTGGGCAGTGACAGAAAACCACAACGACTACCAGTTGGCCTATTTGCGGCTGCTGTCCAAGTTCGTGCAATAGCCTGGCGCCTGATTGAATCCCTCATGAACACCGGGGGATTCAATCAGCGGCCCTTAACCCGCATAATCGCGGCAACGCCAGTTGCCCCCATTCAAGGTCGACGTGACAGAAGCCAGCCTTATCGCGAATATAGATTTCTTTATCCGCTACGCCTGTATTGGCCAACTGATGTTGTTGGTTGCCTACCTCATCTATCGAGCCAATCGCGTTTCATCTTCTCTACTCATCCACGCAATTCCGCTTTTACTCGCGCTCGGGATTGTGGCTTACCTACTGCTCACAGCGCCATTTTCGCCGCGCCCGCAGGGCATTATCCGCAGCGTCCTGTTGATGTTGACCCATAGCATGCCGATATTTCTTTGGCTGTTTGGCAAGCAACTATTTGATGACGACTTCGATGTAAAACGCTGGTCGCCATGGGGCAAGTTGTTGCTGCTTCTGCTCGCGCCTTTTTACCTTTACACCTTTTTGATCAGGGGTGGTGGCGGCAATTTGCAGATGCTCAGCCATATCCTCGCCCTGGTTTTTATCTTGCTCGTGCTGGTTAGCGTCATCACAACCTGGCGCCATGATCTTGTTGAGCAGCGACGGCTTGCGCGCTTTTGGTTTGTCTTGTTGGTGAGTTTGTTTTTCCTGATGCTCGACCTGGTGGAGCTGAGCAACACCCGGTTAAACCGCCATCACCTCTTTATGCTGATGAACGCCTCCATTTGTCTCATTGGAACCAGCATTACCCTGGCAATGATCTTTATTCATGAGTTGTCGACAAAAACAGCCGAGATCGTCCAGGGAGCCTCGGACTCTGGCAAGGACACACCCACTGCTATGGGTGTGAGCCGCTATTCACGCTTGATTCCACAGGAAAATGCGCTCTACGCGAAACTACAAAGCTTCATTGATAGCGCAGGATACTTAGAATCCAATCTCACGATCAGTCAATTGGCATCGCAACTGGACTGCCCGGATCATCACCTGCGCAAGCTGATCAACCAGCGCTTGGGATATACCAATTTCAACGCATTCCTAAACCACTACCGCATTGCGGAGGCGCGCAAACGCCTGGTGGAATCCTCCCTGCCCGTGCTAACCGTCGCGCTGGAACTCGGGTATGGCTCAATAGCGCCATTTAATCGCGCATTCAAAGAGATTGTTGGACTCACCCCAACAGCTTATCGCGCAGCCAATTCTTCTGAGTTTTTAACGGAAAGCAGCGACCTTTCCAAAATCGATTAGCTTTTTTGAATTTCGATAGGACGTTTTGCCAGCGATTCACCAATGTGTGTCCTTTCTTCTGAACACACATAAGGTGAAAAATGACACGTAAACTTTTCTCGATAGGTTTGATCGCAGCATTTGTTTGGTTCGCATGGCCCATCTACCAGTTCTTCGCTTATGAAGGCCTGGTACCCATGTTGTTGCCCAAAGATTTGACTCCACCCGACCACACGCCCCAAACAACCCCATTTTCTGCGCATCCCCAATCGGCGGCAGCCTTGGAGCTGTTGACCCGTCACAAGGAAAAAATCCACGCACCTGCCATATCGGCGGCTGTTGCTATTGATGGCGAGATCGTTTGGGCGGGTGCAGTGGGTTGGGCCAATGTAGAAGCACAGGTTCCCGCAACCACAGAAACCCTATTCCGCATCGGCAGCACCTCCAAAGCCGTCACGGGTACCCTGCTGGCGAAAATGGTCCAGGAAGGAATGATCGACTTGGACAGGCCTATCGCGGACTATTACACCGGCCTGCCCAATCCGGAATGGGAGAAACTTACACCTCGGCAATTGGCGTCCCACAGCAGCGGCCTACCCGATTACATTGATAACTACGGCGACCCTTGGGGCTTTTACTATCTCTTTAAGCTCAACAAGCGCTACACCTCAGTCAGCGAATCGCTGGAAGTGTTTGATGATACGGCTCTGCTTTTTGAGCCAACCAGCGAATACCACTACACCAGCTTTAATACGGTATTGCTCAGTGCCGTTTTGGAAGAAATCGCGGGTGACGCCTTCCTGAACACGCTGCGTAAAAAAGTCCTCAGCCCATTGGGCATGAAGGCCACAGGGGCAGAGTACGAATTGCCGGAAGAGAATGTGTTGGCGGGATTTTATTGGAACCGTGACGGCAAGCATCCCGCTTTTCGGATCTGGAAAAAGGTCGATTTGAGTCACCGTCTGGCCGGAGGAGGCCTCATTTCCACACCGAGCGAGTTGGTGAAGCTGGGCTCGGCCTGGCTGGATGAGGAATTTATCGCGGCAGAAACCCGCGAATTGTTCTGGACACCCCAAACCTTGGCAGATGGCACCACCAACAAGGAAAACTATGCGTTGGGTTGGCGATGGATCGAGTATGAAGATGAGCAAGGGAGGGTTCACAACGCCAACCACGGCGGTGTCTCCCGAGGCTCCCAGTGTTGGTTAATGGTTATCCCCGAACGGAACATGGCAGTAGCGGTAACCATCAACTCAAACGTGGAAACCTTCTGGGATTTCGGGCAGGTCAGCATGCCTCTGGCACGCTTATTCTTCGCGGACTCTGACGGCCCGAATGAAAAATAAGCCTTGCACAAAAGCTTCGAATCAGTAAAATCTCTTTCGTTTCGAAACTTAAGCGCCAGTAAAAATGACCAAACGCAACACCCAGCAGCGCCGACGCGCCATTATCGAGATGCTTAACGCCCAGGGCGA
>CBFGWO010000184.1:0-4543 GCA_965652595.1 uncultured Cellvibrio sp.
GAATCCCGGTTAGTACTCTTGGGCTTTAATCCCTGCCCACAGCTGCCGCCTGCAGATAAGTTCCTGCCCCATGAGCTGATTTATTGGTCTCCCGAGCGGCTGGCTGCTGCTCCTCAGGACGAGCGCTCCTACGTTTATAGCCTGGGCATGCTGCTGTACGTGGTATTGATAGAGCATGTGCCCGAGGTTCACAGCCTTGCGGATTTGCACCAGTGGCACACAGCTAATCTGCCGCCGAGGCTACCTGCACATTTGGCCGTGTTTCAGCCCTTACTCGACCGTTCTCTGGCCTTTGCGGCAGAGGAGCGGTTTGCGGATTGCCTTGCGTTTTCCGAGGCCTTGGCGCAGTTGCCACCTGAGGCCGTGGAAGGTGCAGTCGCTGGCGCCGAAAGAGTGTTACTGACCACCAGCAGCGAGCCGCTATTCAGTGCTCAAGGGCGTCTTTTTGGGCATCAGCTTCCGATTAATTTGCACCTGGAGGCAATTACTGCGCAATCGAACGATGAGCTGCCCCTGGAATCCGCAGGTTTGGTGATTGAGCGTCTGGATGAGTCGGTGCTGGTGCCGGCTGGCGCGCAAAAGCGCTGGGTTGGGCCTTTTGCGGGCCTGCTGGTAGCAAGCTTGTCGGGCCTGGGTTTATATCTGGCTTTGGAGGGCGGTAGCTATACCTACAGTTCCGTTGAACAAGACGCCACAGATTCCGCGCAGGCTAGCGCCGCGCAACAGCAAGAGGCTCAGCCTGCATACACTAGCGATGCTTTAGGCTTGATGGAGGAGGCCCAACAACTGGCGCCGCTTGCCCCCTATGATTCGGAGGCTCTGAGGCAGTTGGTGGTTATTTATCGCGCTGCACTGCGCGGTGAGGACGCTCGCGAGCGGCGATTTGCTGAAGAGGGAATGGCGTTGCTGCAAGAACAATTGGCTGAGCAGTTGCTCGACTACTCGGCCAGCGATGACCAGGAGGCAATCCAGCAGCTGCGTGATCAGATAACCGTGTTGTTTGATAAGCAGGAACAGCTGCCGGAGTTAGCAGAGGCGCTGGCGATCACCGAGGTGACCGACCAGCCCGAGGCTCCCTGAGAGGCTAGGAACCCATTTTGCTTTGTAGATAGTTTTGCAAGCCCACGGCTTTGATCAGTGACAGCTGGGTTTCGAGCCAGTCGACGTGTTCCTCTTCGGACTCGAGAATATCTTCCAGCAGTTCACGGCTGCCAAAATCCTTGACCGACTCACACAGCACAATCGCTTCGCGCAGGTCGGGAATGGCTTTGAGCTCCAGCGCCAAATCGGATTTGAGCATTTCTTCGGTGTCTTCGCCGATATGCAACTTGCCCAGATCCTGCATATTGGGCAGACCTTCCAGAAACAGAATGCGCTCCACCAGCTTATCGGCGTGCTTCATCTCGTCAATCGACTCGTGGTATTCGTGGTCGGCCAACTCTTTCAGGCCCCAATCCTTGTACATGCGCGCATGTAAAAAGTACTGATTGATGGCCACCAGTTCGTTGCCGAGAATTTTGTTGAGGGCTGCAATAACCTTGGGATCGCCTTTCATGATGCTTGTCTCCGTTCATCGGGCTGGCGGGCCAATAGCAACAGGCTGTTGCCATTGGAAACTGCCCAACAGTCTGGCCCTGCCGACTGGGGCTGTCAAGGTTAAGTTATTGATGTATAAGTAAAAATAAACGCAATAACAAGTGGTTTTGATTGTGTTTTGCGTTTGAGGAGGGGGGATCAGAAGCCTAGGCGAGGGCGTAAAAATTGTTGAAGGCGCCTTCCTGATCTTGTTCCGGCCGTTGTTGTTCCAGGATTTCGCGCGCGGTAATGCCGCATTTACCACATTGACTGGCAACACCCAGGCACTTGCGCAGCTGCCCGACAGAGGAAGCACCCTCAGCAATAGCTGATTTGATTTGGCGGTCGGTAATACCCTTGCAAAGACAGACGTACATATTGAGCGAATCCAAACAGAAAGGCTGACGTGGCTAGATGCTATTGCTAATGAGAATTTGTGTCAACAGTGCCTGAGAATAATTTTTATTTGTGAATGAAAAGGTATAAATAAGGCGGATTTGCCGGGTGCTGGTTATAGTCATGCCCTAGACAGGCCATATAAAAAATTAATGTGACACTGAAATCTGGCTGTGTATGATAGCTCTCCGCTATTGGATTATTAGTTTTCATCAACCCCTTCAAGCATCAGGAGATTTGATATGGGCGTTCTCGTAGGTAAATCCGCACCCGACTTTACTGCCGCTGCCGTACTGGGCAACGGGGAAATTGTTGACAGCTACACCCTGTCTTCAGCCATAAAAGGCAAAAAAGCCGTTATTTTCTTTTACCCCCTCGACTTTACCTTTGTCTGTCCTTCCGAGCTCTTGGCCTTCGACCACCGTATTGAAGAGTTCAAAAAGCGCAATGTTGAGGTGATTGGCGTGTCTATCGACTCCCAGTTTTCCCACAACGCCTGGCGTAACACCCCAGTAAATGCCGGTGGTATTGGTCCGGTGAGATACACCCTGGTTGCCGACGTTAAGCACGAAATCTGCCGTGCTTACGATGTGGAAGCTGACGGCGGTGTGGCTTACCGTGGTTCCTTCTTGATCGATGAAGAGGGCGTTGTACGTCACCAGGTGGTTAACGATCTGCCTCTGGGGCGTAACGTGGATGAAATGCTGCGTATGGTTGATGCCCTGGCGTTCCACCAGGAGCACGGCGAAGTCTGCCCGGCCGGCTGGAAAGACGGTGACGCCGGTATGGATGCATCGCCTGCCGGTGTGGCCAAGTACCTGAGCGAGCACGGCGACAAGCTCTAGGTTTTACTTTCCCTGATCCCTCAGGTAAAAAGCCCGGTAGTTTTGCTACCGGGCTTTTTGTTTTTAAGGGGTTTTTATGCCGACAGCTGCTGTAACTGCAGATCGAAAAGTGGATATGCATCCCTCTTGGCTGGCTTATCTAGCCAGCGAGTTTGAACAGCCCTATATGCAGCAGTTGCGTGAGTTCCTGCGGCAACAAAAGCAGCAGGGTCGGGTTATTTTTCCGGCATCCAAACACATTTTTAACGCATTTAACTCCACGCCTCTCGACAAGGTGAAAGTGGTTATTCTCGGACAAGATCCCTATCACGGGCCGGGCCAGGCTCACGGGCTGTGTTTTTCTGTGCAGCCGGGTGTGCCTGCACCACCTTCGCTGCAAAACATGTTTAAGGAGCTCCAGCGTGACTTGCAGCTGCCGATTCCCGCTCATGGTTGTTTGCAAGATTGGGCAGATCAAGGGGTGTTGTTGCTCAATGCAACGCTCACGGTTGAGCAGGCGCGCGCTGGTTCCCACCAGGGGCAGGGTTGGGAGACCTTTACCGACAGGGCCATTCAGGTAGTTAACGAGCGCTGCGAGGGAGTGGTGTTTTTGCTGTGGGGAAGTTACGCGCAGAAAAAAGGCCAGTGGATTGATACCCGGCGACACCTGGTGCTCAAGTCGCCTCATCCGTCGCCCCTGTCGGCCCATCGCGGGTTTATGGGCAATGGGCATTTTTCTAAAGCTAACGCCTACTTGGCTGCTGGAGGCAAGGCGCCCATTGATTGGCGCCTTTAATGTCGCGGGACTGTTTGTCTTATTGCCTCTTCGCCTTATTGCAAAAGCAGCATAGCGGCTTCCATTTCGTCGGTCAGATCCTCTGATTCCGCGTATTGCATATCCGGGTCAAGCCCCAGGCGTTCAAAGGCGGTGACCTGGTGGTAATCCACCTGGGCCATGGTGTCGTCTGACCCCATGTAGCTCTGGAGCATAGCGACAGTGACTATATCGGCGTAATCCGCCTTGGGGATGCGGCGGCCAAAATCCACGTGTTGGGTGGGTATGTGCATCAGCTCTTCGGGGAACCCCCAGGTTTTAAGAATCATATCGCCCAGGGGGGCGTGCAACTCCTCAATGACTTTGTCCAACACCAGGCTGTTTGATAGCAGGTTGGGGTGATCCTCGGCAAAGGTCAGAATGGGCAATACGCCGATCTTATGCACTAACCCGGCGAGCGTGGCTTGGTCGGGGCGCAGGCGCGTGTAGTGTTTGCAGAGTACATGACAGATTCCGGCAATTTCGCTGGAGCGACTCCAAACTTCGCGCAGGCGTGAGTCCACCAGATCTGAGGTGGCCTGAAACATTTGTTCCATGGCGAGACCGGTGGCGATATTGCAGGTGTAGGCCATCCCAAGGCGCATGACGGCGGCTTTGAGGTCTTCGATGGGGCGGCTGCCCCTGAGCAAGGGGCTGTTGGCCACGCGCACGATTCTGGCACTCAGCGCTGCGTCGTTACCGATAACACCGGACAGGTTGTCCATATCGGCATCCGGGTCATTGGCAACTTCGCGCACACGCAGTGCAACTTCGGGGAGAGTGGGCAGGACCAGGCGGTCGTTTTGTAAAGCAGTAGTGATTTCCTGACGAACTCTTTCAGCGATCTGACTCATGAAAATTCCTGTACATCGGCTGATAATGCAAAAAGGAGGGGGTGCTAGGGCTTATCTGCCTTAGGTATAGCATAAGGTAG
>CBFGWO010000185.1:0-4541 GCA_965652595.1 uncultured Cellvibrio sp.
CGACTGGCGACAAACGCCAATCACCTGCCAACCCTTGGCGAGATAGTGTTTGCACAAGGCCAGGCCAATACCCCGGCTGGCGCCGGTAATTAATGCAGTTTTCATTGCACACTCCTAATTTGAGGCTACTTTATTTCAGATTCACAGAGAACTTATCAGACATATTCTAACAGTGGAAAATGCCAACGGACATGGCTAAGATGGCGCCAGCCCAATCTTCTCCCCAAGGAATTTATGGAAGCTCTCCCGCAAAATTTGTTTGATGCTATTTCTGCTTATTTTCATTTCTTTTTCTCCGACATCTTATCCATTCTGACTTTCCTCGGCCTGATTTTATGGCTATTGGGCGGCGGCACGCTGGGCCTGTATCTGTGGATTAAAAACTCCGGCTACCTGACAGACGGCAAGATTCTCGGGTTTGTGACCAAACGACGACTAAAAACCAAAAAAGATGGCAGCACCGAGGAAAGAACCTCGCAGTACCTTGTGCTGGAATATCAGGATGATGCTGGCCACCAAAAGCGTGGCCTGAGTTCTGATTGGGAGCCTAAATATGCTCGTTTCGCCCAGGGCCAGGCTGTCACTCTGAGAATTATCAGCAACCCCGCCTATGATGATGTGTATATTGCCCATCAGCAGGGCGCGCTAAAACTGGCCATTGGATTTTGGGTGGCTGGATTTTTATGCTTTGCTCGCTACTGGCAATCACCTGCATTGTGGGTATCTGGCCTAGTGGTCGCCGTGATCGGCTGCGCTCTTGTCATTATATTTTTCAGGCGAGTCGCACCTCCCACCGAAGCCCCACCCGAAAAGCAATTTTCCGAAAACGACATACAACCCATGAATCAAGGATAACGACATTGAAAAACCTGTTACTAGTAGCCTCCCTGAGTTTACTGGCTAGTGGCTTTGCCAGCGCCAACTCGGCAAAAGAAAATCTGGTGAGTAACGGCGGCTTTGAGCAAGGTGCGCGCGATTGGGATCTGCACCCGCAGATGCAGCTGGTTAAACAAGATGACCAACCCGGCAGCACTCGTTTGCTAAGCCAAGCCCTGCCCGCACCGGACGATGGCTATATTCACGAAGACCACACCAGCCAATGTATTGAATTTGGTGATGCGCGGCTGTTCTTTTTGGATGCGGAATTTTTCTACCTGGAATACCCCACCAAAGACCACGCCCATCGGCTGAACTACACCTGGTTTGACAAGGAAGGCTGCACTGGCGGTGGCCAATATGGCGGCTTTCTGGAGCCCAAAAAGCGCGCAGGCTGGCAAACCCTGACGGAAGATAACGTTAAGCCCGCGCTTCACAGCCGCTCGGTGCTTATTAACCTAACCCACAACCGTCGCGCATCGGCGCGGGACATGAGTATTTTTCACACGGCCTATTATTGGCTGGCAGAACTTTTTGGCGGAGACACACGGCAGCAATTATCCAGCGGCTACTGGGACAATATCTCGTTAGTGGCCATCGACTATGCGCTGGCTGGCGCAGAGATGAGTGCAGCCCAGGAATCCAGCTTGGCGCGCGGTGTTAACTTACTGCGCAATGCAGATTTCAACCGAGAACACCAAGGCTGGTGGAAGGAAAACCGCGCGGATTGGACGGATAGCGAAGGCAATGAAGCCCTGGGTAGCCTGAGAGTTTTACGCACCTCCACCGAGGGCTCCAACGGCAGCCTGGCGTTTGAGCAGTGCGTGGACATTGATGGTGCACCCGAATTCGAATTCGGCGGTTTTTTTATGCGCGACGAGCAATCAACCCAAACTGGCGCCGGGCGTTTGCGCCTGGTGTGGTACGAACTACCTGGCTGCAAAGGCCAGAGTCGTATTGCGGATCAGGTGGACCCTGAACGCATTCCCGGTTGGCAACATTTGCATTTCGCTTCGTCACACGCACCGAGAGGCGTTGGCAGTGTGAAATTCCAGGGCATTCAAACCATTGATGGCCCCGGTAACTTTGTAGGTTATTGGGACGATATGTATTTGATGGTCAAGTAGTCTTTCGTCGCCAAACAAAAAGCGGCCTAATCGGCCGCTTTTTTTTGCTTCTGCTGCTCGCGCCGCAGTTTAAAAAACTCACTGAGTTGATGCTGACACTGCTCGGCTAACACACCGCCTTGTGACTCCAGTCGATGATTAAAATAGGGGCTAAGCAGCAACTGCGCCTGGCTTTCAACCGCTCCCGCTTTGGGTTCGGTGGTACCGTACACCAGGCGTTTGATACGCGCATGAACTAACGCGCCTACACACATGGTGCAAGGTTCCAGCGTTACGTAGAGCGTTGCATCCGGCAGGCGATAATTTTGCGCGCTCGCCGCCGCAGCGCGCAGCGCAACAATTTCGGCGTGGGCGCTGGGGTCGTGGCTGCTGATGGGTTGATTAAAGCCTTCGCCAAGAATTTCACCGTCACGCACAATCACGGCGCCCACGGGTACTTCGCCCAATGCTTTGCCCTGCTCTGCCAGTTGCAAAGCATGGTTCATCCAGTCTTCATCGCTGCGCATGATGTTATTGCATCCACACAGGAGGGGGATAGCGGCCTGCGTCTGCGTCACTAAAAGCGCGCACAAATTGAAAACGCGGAATCACTTCGCCCGCGACCTCGACGGTTTCGGTAAACATCGCAAGCGGGCGCACCCAAAGTGAAAAGTCGCCGTAAAGGCAGCGGTAAACCACCAGGGCCTCGCGGGTTTCGCTGTGGTGGGCAACACCAAATACTTGATAGTCCTGGCCTTTGTAGTGGCGGTACAAACCGGGGGCAATAGTGTTCATAAAACCTCTCCCGCACGCAGCTGGTTGAGTGTGTCCTGTGACAGGCCGAGCAATTCTTGCAGTACTTCATCGGTATGGCTGCCAATGGCTGGCCCCGGCCAGTCGGTGCGGCCGGGTGTGCCTTCAAGGCGCGGCAGGAGTGCGGGAATATGCAGTGGCTTGCCATTGATTTCTACCTGCTCGAACAAACCTCGCGCCTGAAAATGCGGATCAGCAAACATGTCTTCGACGTTATAAATCGGGCCAGCGGGTACTCGCGCCTCTTCCAACAATTGCAAAATCTCATCGGCATTTTTGCTCAAGCACCAGGCAGCCAGAGCCGCGTCGATTTCGGCTTCGTGTTGCACACGGCCAGCGTTGTTGGCCATGCGCGGATCGGCAGCCATGTCCGGGTGCCCGGCAGCCTGCATTAATCGCTGAAAAATCGAATCGCCGTTGCCGCCAATCACCACATACTTGCCGTTTTTACAGCGGTAGGTATTGGTGGGCACTATGCCGGTCACCGTGGTGCCGGAGGGCTGACGAATCACACCGGCGCCACTGAATTCGGGCACTACCGCTTCCATTAAATTAAACATGGCTTCGTAGAGCGCCACATCAACCACTTGCCCGGTGTTGGCCTTGCCACGCTCCCGCGCCAGCAGTGACAGCGCAATACCCAAGGCAGCGTGAATGCCTGCGATGGTGTCGCCAATACTCAGGTTGGGGCGCACCGGCGCCTGATCGGCAAAGCCATTGACGTAGCGAAAGCCGCTAATGCCTTCGCACACAGAAGCAAAACCGGGTTTGTTGGCGTAGGGGCCAGTTTGGCCGTAGCCAGAGATACGCGCATACACCAGGCCGGGGTTGGTGGTTTTAAAAACTTCTGGCCCCAGATCCCAGCCTTCCATTACGCCAGGGCGAAAATTTTCGATAACCACATCGGCTTTGTTAATCAGTTGCTTGGCCAGCTCGCGGCCTTCGGCCTTTTTTAAATCGAGGGTCACACTTTTTTTATTGCGCGCCAGGCTTCGCCACCAGAGTGATGTGCCTTCGTCCAGCACGCGCCAGCCGCGAATCGGATCGCCCTCGGGCGGTTCGATTTTTATCACCTCGGCACCAAAGTAACCCAGCAGGCAACCTGCAAAAGGCCCAGCGAGCAGCTGGCCGATTTCTATTACGCGTATGCCATCCAGGGGGCGATTAGTTGTCATGATGGACGTCCAGAATAATTTTGCCTATGTGTTGGTTGGATTCCATACGCGCATGAGCTTGGGCAACCTGCGCCAGCGGAAACACGGAATCAATAACCGGTTGAATTTTTTTCTGTGCCAACAGCGGCCAAACATTCTCGTGTAATTCGCGCGCGATTTGCGCTTTTGCCTCAGCAGATTGTGCACGCAGGGTTGAACCGGTCAGCGTCAGCCGCTTAAGCATCAGCGGCATAAAATCCACCGTTTGTTTGCTGCCTTTTAAAAAAGCGATATTCACAATGCGCCCGTCTTTGGCCGCTGCTGAAAAATTGCGCTGAATGTAATCGCCGCCCACCATATCCAAAATCACATCGGCACCCTGCCCTAGCGTGAGTTGTTTAACGCGCTCAACAAAATCCTCGCGTTGGTAATCAATAGCCACTGCGCCCAGCTGCGCGCAGGCTGCACATTTTTGTTCGCCGCCCGCCGTGGCAAATACGGTCACACCCAAGGCCACGGCCAACTGAATTGCGCTGGTGCCTATGCCGCTGGCACCGCCGTGAACCAAAAGGGTTTCGCCACTGCGCAGTTG
>CBFGWO010000186.1:0-4510 GCA_965652595.1 uncultured Cellvibrio sp.
GGTTTGCCTGGGGTTTGCCTGGGGTTTGCCGGGTTCTTGCCAAGGTCTGCCCCTGGCGCGCCGGGCGAGCGGTAAACTTGCGCAAATTAGTCAGTCGGCGCCGCAATCGCTATCTATACTCAGTTCACAATTAGCCGCCAGCCCCTGATAGTGGGCCTGAGCGCAGCAGGCGAGGAGTCAGTTTTCCCATGAGTCAAATGCGACCCGTTCAAGTCATCGCCGTCTCCGGCGGCAAAGGCGGGGTAGGTAAGAGCAACATTTCCGTCAATCTCAGTATTGCCCTGGCCGAAATGCAGCGCCGGGTGGTGCTGCTGGACGCTGACCTGGGCTTGGCCAACGTGGATGTTCTGCTCGGTGTCAAAGCCACCCACACCCTGGCCGATGTGCTGGCCGGCACTCATTCCCTGCGCGATGTGTTGGTCACCGGCCCCGGCGGCCTGCGTATTGTGCCTGCCTCCTCCGGTGTGCAGCGCATGGCGGCACTCAGCCCGGCGGAGCATGCGGGTTTGATTCACGCCTTCAACGAACTTTCCGATCAAGTGGACATCCTGGTGATAGACACAGCTGCCGGTATTTCCGACACAGTGGTGAGTTTTGTGCGCGCCGCCAATGAAGTGATTATTGTGGTGTGCGACGAACCCTCGTCTATTACCGACGCCTACGCGCTCATCAAATTGCTCAATAAAGACTACGGCATGCAGCGCTTCCGGGTGGTGGCCAATATGACCCGTACGCCTCAGGAAGGTACCTTGATGTTTAATAAGCTCAATGGGGTATGCGAGCGTTTTCTGGACGTCAGCCTTCAGTACCTGGGGCAGGTGCCCTTTGACGAAAATGTGCGCAAAGCCGTGCAAAAACAAAAAGCCCTGTTGGAGTTTGCTCCCAGCTCCAAAGCCTCGGTCGCCATTCGCGCCCTGGCCAAGGCGGTGGATCAATGGCCGCTACCCAGTGCGCCCACCGGGCGGCTGGAATTTTTTGTTGAGCGTTTATTACACGCGGCCAATGCCCGTTATTGAGCGCGAGTGTGATCTATGGCCGCAGTTGATGGGTTAGCCATGTACGATAAAACGCAACAGCTCGCCAACCAGATTCGGGTGGAGGATTACGCGCCGCTGGTCAAGCGTATTGCCTATCACATGATGCTGCGCATGCCCGCCTGCGTGCAGGTCGAAGACCTGATCCAGGCGGGCATGATCGGCCTGCTTGAAGCCGTGCAAAAGTACGACGCCTCCCGCGGTGCCAGCTTTGAAACCTACGCCGGTATCCGCATTCGCGGTGCCATAGTGGATGAGATGCGCCGTGGCGATTGGGCACCGCGCTCGGTGCACCGCAACGCGCGCATGGTGTCTGAGGCCATGCGCCGGGTAGAAGCTCGCCTGGGGCGCGACGCCCAGGACGCCGAGGTAGCCGCCGAATTGGAGATTTCCCTCACGGAATACCATGCCATGCTGCAAGATGCGTGCAGCAGCAAGCTGTTCAGCTACGAAGAAACCTTTGGCGATGAGGACAGCAACATTGACGCCAGTGAATCCAGCCGCGCTTTTGCCAGCCCACTGGAAGGCTTGCAGCGCGCCGGTTTAAAGGAGTCCCTGGCCGAGGCTATTAATCAGTTGCCAGAACGCGAGCGGCTGGTGCTTTCGCTCTATTACGATCAGGAGCTGAATCTCAAGGAAATTGGGCTGGTGCTGGGCGTGAGCGAATCCCGTGTCAGCCAGATTCACAGCCAGGCAGCGCTGCGGCTGCGCACCCGTCTGGCAGACTGGCGGGAATAGCCGTCCAGGCAAGCGGTAGAGGAAAAATTGACCCTTGAGGCGATTGTGAGTACTTTGGCGCGACTTTTTGTTTCACGCGGCTTTTTGTTTGAAGCCCTATGTTGTTTGAAGCGATATGTTGTTTGGCAAGGTCTGGTGGCTATTTGGCGCCTGCACTGGCTAGCGAACCAAGTCTGACTAGACTATGAGTAAATGAAATTCCCGCAAGGGTTACGGAGGTTGCATTGGATAAGAACATGAAAATCCTGATTGTTGATGACTTTTCAACAATGCGACGGATTATTAAAAATCTGCTGCGAGACCTGGGCTTCTCCAATACCCACGAAGCGGATGACGGCGTTACTGCGCTGCCCATGTTGCGCAGTGGTGATTTTGATTTTCTGGTCACTGACTGGAACATGCCCGGCATGACCGGTATCGACCTGTTACGCGCAGTGCGTGCCGACGAAAAACTGGCCTCGCTGCCGGTGCTGATGGTAACCGCCGAAGCCAAGCGCGACCAGATTATTGAAGCCGCCCAGGCTGGGGTGAATGGCTATGTGGTCAAACCCTTTACCGCACAAGCGCTGAAAGAAAAAATCGAAAAAATCTTTGAGCGCGTGGGTTGATCGCACATCCCATCTCGGGCTGAAACCGGGCGCGTGCGCCTTCGCCAGCCACCAGCGCATCTCGAATAAAAGGCGTTGCAATGACTTCTGATATACAGCTGCATAAAAACGAGGAATTTATCACCGAGTTAAAAGAGTGCGCCAAGTTGCTCACTGAAAAACTCCAGGGTGATCAATTTGAGGAAGCCTCCAAACTGATTCACGACATGCTGGAGTCTCGCGATCGGCATATCTTTCAATCGGTTGGGCGTTTAACCCGTGGTTTGCACAACGCCATCGTCAATTTTCACGTTGACGCTGATCTTTCCAAAGAGCCGCCCCAGGTAGAATCTTCAGAAATTCAGGACGCCTCCAGCCGCTTGAATTACGTCATCGAACTGACGCAAAAGGCAGCGGAAAAAACCATGGACATGGTCGACGAGGCAGCACCCATCGCCATGAATCTCGGGCAAGAAGCCAGTGTGTTGCGCGACCAGTGGGCGCGACTCAAACGGCGCGAAATGGGGCCGGATGAATTTCGTGGTCTCTATGGGCGCATGGACGATTTTCTCGCGCAAATGGCCACGGGCACTGAGCAACTGGCGCGCAACCTGCAAGAAATTATTCTGGAGCAGGGCTTTCAGGATTTAACCGGGCAAGTGCTCAAGCGCGTGATTGGTTTGATTAATGAGGTTGAGCAGGATTTGGTCAGCCTGGTGCGTATCGCCGGGCAGGTAGAAGAGATTACCGGCTTAAAAACAGACGTCGATCAGGAGAGTCAGAAAGCACTTCGACAAAAACGAAAAACAGAAGCAGAGGGTCCGCAGCACAATGCCGCTGCGCGCACCGATGTCGTCTCCGGTCAGGATGAAGTTGACGATCTGCTATCCAGCCTGGGCTTCTAGCCGGCTGCCGTTGAGGCCCTGTGGCTTGAGGAAAGACGCATGAGTTTTGGTGATGACGAGGACATTCTCCAGGATTTTCTGGTTGAGGCGGGCGAGCTTCTCGAACGCTTGTCTCAGCAATTGGTGGATTTGGAGCAACGTCCTGACGACACGCAATTGCTGAATGCGATTTTTCGCGGCTTTCATACGGTAAAAGGCGGTGCCGGATTTTTGCAACTCACGCCCATGGTGGAGTGTTGCCACGTTACCGAAAACCTGTTTGATATTTTGCGCAACGGCAAGCGCACAGTGACACCCGAATTGATGGATGTGGTGCTTCAGGCGCTGGATCTGGTCAATCAACAATTTGAATTGGTGTCTCAGCGCGAGGAGTTGCCGCCCGTGGACCCGGCCTTGATTGCGGCGCTGGAACGGTTGGTTTCTGGCGAGGATCTTGCTGACGCTCAAGCCGATCAAGAAACTTCTGCCAGTGATCCTTCATCCGCAACCGCCGCCGAGGGCGATATCACCGACGAGGAATTCGAACAATTACTCGATGCGCTCAGCGAAGATACTCCGGCGGCTGGCGCCACTTCGTCTTCCAGTGACGATATTTCCGAGGACGAATTCGAGGCTTTGCTTGATCAATTGCATGGTCAGGGTAAAGGCCCAGGTAAGGCGTCTGTCGCGTCAAAAAAGCCGCTGCCCACAGCGCCTTTGGCCACACCCGCTTCCGCCGCTGAGGTTACCGCGCCTGTGAGTGGCGGCGATGAAATCAGTGAAGATGAATTTGAGGCATTGCTCGATCAATTGCACGGCAAGGGCAAGGGGCCAGGCACGGTTGTTCCTCCCCCTGTTGGCGCAGCAGCGACCAAGATGCCGACCAGCAGCCCTTCGGCGAGTAGTGGTGATTTGATCACCGAAGATGAATTTGAAGCCCTGCTGGATCAGTTGCACGGCAAAGGTAAGGCGCCAGCGGCATCGACGGCAAAGCCAGCGGCTGCGTCGGTACCTGCGAAAAAGCCTGCCCAAACTCCTTCCAAGACACCCGAAGCCACAGCAGCCAAGACAGTGCCCGCTGTACCCAAGTCCGAAACGCCTGCTACGGGAAAAGCGCCTGCGGCAAAAACATCCCCCGTGCCATCCAGCCCTGAACTTGCAAAAACTGCCATTGCCGCCGCACCGGCAATGGACAAAGACGTGTCCGCTGCGGCAGAAACCACCGTGAGAGTGGATACCCAGCGTCTCGACGACATCATGAATATGG
>CBFGWO010000187.1:0-4388 GCA_965652595.1 uncultured Cellvibrio sp.
CCGGGCAACAAAGAAAATTCGCTGCTGTATATTCGCGACAAGAGTGTTGATCCGGATGATCGCATGCCGCCCCTGGGGCGGCAGTTGGAAGATACTCGCTATCTGGATGTGTTGGAGCAGTGGATCAACAGCCTCTGATGTTTTATCAGGGGCAGCTGCTCATCGCGTTGATCCAGGCGTTTATTACGGCCAGCCCTTGGGTATCGGGAATGTCTACCCCCAGGGGCGGCATACGCTCGATATCGGTGCGCGCCATGCGCAGCGGAATCATCGATTCAGCAGCAACGCCAGGTTTGAGCAAGCGCGGGTCAGCTATCCCAAGATTGCCATAAGCAGGCACTTGATCGCAGTAGCCACCCGCAGCCACCGATGTGGTGTAACGAAAATCCATGGCACCCAAGCCGGGCCCGTTGGGTTGATGGCAGTTGGCACAATTCACATGCAAATAGGCTTTTGCGCGATTGGTGATGGGCTCACCGCTATCCAATGGATTTGGCATGCGCGCCAAGCCTGCATGTGGTCCCGGATTCACGGCAAAATAACCCACGCTCGCCAGGGTTTGAATCTGGTTGGCAATCAAGTTGCCCGGATAAATAAAATCGCGATTGAGTTGTGCGGTTTCCAAACCCAATACTCGCTCGTAAGCGGGCTGACCATTGGGCGCGGTATGACAGGTCATGCATTGTGCCCGTGAGGGATAACGCCAGAGCTGCCCGCCCACCATTTTACTTTTTCCCGCCGCGAGTAACTGCGCCTCGGTACCGGCGTTGTTCCATTCGTAGGAATAACCGGCCCATTCACCGGACTGCTCGCGCACCAGCAAGCGGGTTTCCACGGGTTGGTTTTGAATTAAAAAGGTTTTAATCAGCACCGAGCCGAGGGGAAAGGCCCATTGGCCATTGCCCTCAATACTGATGTGGGTTTCGTCAGGAATCGCAAAAAAACGTTCTTTGTTGGCACCGTCGGACCAGAGCGGGCTATTGAGATCATAGGGCACAACACCCGCAGCGGCCTGGCGAATATTTTGCGCACTAAAGCAGCCGGTGTCGGAAAGATTTTCAGGGATTTCCTGGCTGGAGGCTGGCGGGCTGGTTTGCATTAACATTTCAAACCCACCCCAGGAGTGAATGCGCCAGATATTGCCCGCGTTGTCTTCCGACAAGGTGGATGAAGAACCGCCGCCGGGCACCAGATCTTCAATAAAGGCCTGGCCATTGCCATCGTAGGAAATGGTGGTAACGCCCGAGCGAATAAAGTCTCCAAAAATATAGCGGCCCTGCAATTCCGGTATGGCATTGCCGCGATACACATAGCCGCCGATCACCGCTACCCAACCATCGGCGCGTGGTAAATCTACCACCGGTGCTGCGGACTCTTGCCCACGCGTGCAATTGTTACAGCGATCCAGGTTGCCCTCGCGGAAAGGCCAGCCATAGGCGCCACCCAATTGAATGCGATTGATTTCTTCGCGCGCACCTTCGCCCACATCGCCCACCCAGAGATCGCCGGTTAAGCGATCGAAACTCGCACGCCAGGGATTGCGCAAACCCCAGGCAAAAATTTCCGGTGCGCCGCCGCCACTGGCGAAGGGATTGCTGGCGGGAATGCCGTAGGTTGCGCCGCTATTCACATCAATGCGCAAAATTTTGCCGTGCAGGGAATTTACGTCGTAAGAGGGATGGGAAAAGTTATTGGCCAAGGGTGCATTGCCTGGCCATTCGCCTTTGTCGCCCAGGGCAATATACAAAAAGCCATCAACAGGACTAAAACCTATCCAGCCACCTTTGTGATTGGTGGGTTGGTGACTAAAGCGCGTGTCGTTGGCGTCCAAGGGAGCAAGCACATCAACCGGATCAGAAAAGGTCAATCCATCGGGCGACACGGTATAGCGACGCACCACCGTCACCATGGAAACGGACGTGTCAGCAATTTCATAGACTTGTCGCCGCGCGGTCAAAAAAACATAGGCGTAGCGGTGAGTGGAAAAGTTGGGATGAAAAGCCATGCTCAGCGCACCGCCTTCGCCGGTAGTGGTGACATCGGCTGAAAAATCTACCGCCAGAGTGGATTCGCCATTGAGTGTAAAACTGCGAATGCGTCCGGGACGCTCCACCACGTAATAGCGGTTGTTTACTCCCGGCGCTTGAGTCAAATAGATGGGGCTGTCGATGCCAGCAGGAATACCATCCACCCATTGAAACGCGTAACTGCCCAGCGTGGATGCGGGTGCATCCAATGAATGACAGGCTGAATTGCTTTCCCGTTGCGCCAATCCGCTATCAACGCGCGTGGCCGAATGGTTGCTGGAGGAACTGCTTGGCACGCTTGAAGAACTTGTGCTCGAAGCGCTTGAACTTTGACTGGCGCTGGATTCGCTGCCAAGCGATGAACTGGTCAAGATGGAGCTGGATGAGCTAACACTGTTTGAACTGGAACTGGAACTGGAACTGTTTGAACTGGGGCTGTTTGAAATTGAACTGCTTGAATTAGAGCTACTGGAGCTAGAAAGCGGCGAGCTGCTGGAATTTGTTGAAGAAAGGCTGCTGGTGGAAGAACTGTTCTGGCTTGACGATGAAGTTGGTTGGGAGCTTGTCTGAAGGCTTGAAGAGCTGCTTGCTAGCGAGCTGCTGATCGACGACGAAGGCCTGCTGGAGCTTGGGCTACTATCGGAATTGGAATCATCACTCCCGCCACCACAAGCCGTTAACAGGAGTGCGCCCAGCAAAAGGCCAGACAACCGTGAGTAAGCAGTCATTGGAGTATTCCCTCGCCGAAACTGCGCCCATTAGACGCTTGTCGAGGCAGTGACTCAATACCGCTTATCGATGAATGGATCGCTTTCGTCGTGTACGAAAATAGCGGAAAACACCCAACACCAGTGTTAATAGAATCGAAAAAGCCACAATGCCCATTAAGATGTCGCGCAAATCCTTGCCCAGAAAATCGAGAAAATGCCACTTGTGTACATAAGCAAATGTGTAGCCTTCCACACGTTTGCTGTCGACTACTCGACTGGCTAGTGTGTTGCTCGCCGTTTCCACATAAACCGTGGGATTGCCGGGCAGCGCAAAATGCACAGCGTGCACCGGTAATCGCTTGTTGATAAACCCATATTCACCGCTGAAGGATTCCACCCGCTCAACCCGCGCTATAGCCTCCGCTTGAAAACCCGTAAACGCCAGCGCCAATGACTCGCCGTGAAGTCGCCAGCCATCTGCAAGCAATTTCCCGGTGCGTGCATTGAAATAGACCACCAAATCCTCTGTTGCCTGCGAGGCTGGCGCACCATGATGATGTTCGTGATCGGCGTGGCTTTGTTTGTTGGGTAACTTGCGCACCCGCCAATAAGCCTGATCGTGAATGGCAACCAATTGAATGTCGGCAATTTTTTCATGGGCAAGGCGCGCGGCGATTAATTCGGTGTTCAATACTAGCCCTTGAGTGGCGATGGCTTGCTGTAATTGCTTTTGCGGCGCATCAGATTTGTCCGTAAGCCACAAATGTAATAACCCACTCAAGCAAAAGCCCATGGCAAAAAGCGCCACCAAAGCCCCCAGGCTGCGGTGCAGTCGGCGCGTGCGCGGATGGTGCTGATGTGCGCTCAGGGACTTGTTAAACATGCCCATGCGCCAGCTTTGTATGTAGACCACCAATCCAAAAGCTGCGGTCATAAAGCCAAGCACCAAAAAAACACTCATCAGGCTGCGCCGCAGAGTGATGTTTTCAATCCAGGTCCAGGAGTGCAGGTTGCGAAAGAATTTTCCGGTGAGGGTTTTGCGGTGATTTTCAATCGTCGCAAGGCGCCCCAGGCTTGGATCAATAAATACACTCACGCCGTCGTCGCGCTGGTAATCCAAACGCACTACCGGTAAAAAGCGGTTGATGTACAAATACTCGGGATTAAAACTCTTTACCAGGCTAACCGCCCTCAATGGCGCTTCTTGTTCGCCGATTAAATGCCGTGCCAGGTAGTCCGCATAGTCAAAATCTCCTAATTCCAGTCGTTCAAGACTCTGCGCCGAAAAATAGTCAAGGCCTTTTTCGCTGGCGATGCGATAAACGGGCGCGCCTTGCCACTGAAACAAACGCAGCTGCTCGATACGTGTTATTTCTTCGCGCTCAATCAATTCTGAAAAGTTACCCAGATCTCCAAGTTGCAACACCTCGCTCGGTGGCGGGGCTAGGGGTTTGGGATTTAACCGCGAGATAATTGGATGCGCCAATCCACTCAGCGCCCAGGCGATGACGGCAATGCACATCACCAAGCCAATACGCTGATGCCAGTGGTAGAGAAACGCATAAGTGTTTTTTGTTTTGATCATTTTTTTGGTGCCACTTTGAGAGATCGCCGCTGTTGCGGATTCGCTTGCCAGACACGCCGTGAACCC
>CBFGWO010000188.1:0-4386 GCA_965652595.1 uncultured Cellvibrio sp.
CTAGCGCCACTGCACGCGACTACCTTCGCTGATGTTTTGCCCAGGATGCAGCAACACTCTTTCGCCCTGCTCCAGGCCCGCGAGAATTTCGACTCGCAAACCACTGCGCCTGCCCGGCGTCACCTCGCGCCTTTGCGCGCGGTTGTTATTGATCACATAGAGCGCCCACACGGCCTCTTCGCGAAAAAGTGCGCTGGCAGGTACCTGAAGCACATCATCGTCTTCCCACACAATAAAACGGGCTTCGACGCGATAACCATCGCCCAGGCTGCGCCACTGATGCCGCTCTGCATCCAGATCGACAATCACCCACACACGCTGCTCTTCGACACCCAGCGCGGAGTAGCGGGTAAACCCTGCCGGTTCAACACGGCGAACGCGACCTGGCAACTTACCTTCACCTCCCCAGCGCTCCAGTTCTACACGCATACCTGGAGCCAGACGCACAGCGTCGGGTGAGAGCACATCCACTTCAACTTCCAGATTGGCGAGATCGCCGAGTGTGAGAATAGCCTCGCCTAGCTGCACACTGCCTTCGCTTTGTCGTTGACGCGCAAGCACCAAGCCATTTATCGGTGAACGAATTTGAACCGGATTGGTTTCGTTGTCGGTGCCGGTGAAGTGCAACAGGGCGCGAGCATTGTCCCGTTCATGGCGGGCAACATCGACTGCAAAGCGCGCAGACTGCAAAGCAGCATTGGCACGACGAAATTCCGCACGACTGCGATCCAAATTTTCGGCGGGCAAGTGTCCAGCATTCACCAGTGTTTGGATACGCTGCAATTCTGCCTCGGCCAGTTCAGTACGTGCGCTTTCGGCTTCTACCTGAGTGTGTGCCGCGAGCAGTGCCGCTTCGGCTCTGGCAAGCTGAGCCTCGGCCTGGGCGCGACTGCGCGCATCCAGAGGCACTGCCTGAGCAGGATTGACGGTGAACAATAAATCTCCTTGAGCAACCGCATCTCCCGGTTCCAGCATTACACGACTGAGATAGCCAGTCACCGGGGCGGACACTTGATAGCGATCCGGCAGGCGCGTACGGCCTTCTTCTTCAATAGTCAATTGAAAATACTCTCGCTTGGCTAGCGCGGTATCTACCAATTGCGGCGCATCGCGCAGACCGCTGAGTAGCAACAACAGCAACAAAAGGCCTGCACCTGCCCAAAAAAGTATTTTTTTGTTTGGCATTTTCATGGCGAATTCCTATTTAGTCAGCCGCTTTTAACGCGGTCACCATATCCAGCTTGCCCAGTTCGCGGGCGATAATCAGTGCCGATAAGGCAGTGGCAATCAACACTACAATCGCTGACAGGCTATATGTGCGTGCGTCTATCACCAGCGGGATGCGATATAAGTCAGTTTGCATTCCCTGCGTGAGCAACCAACATAGGCCCGCACCCAAAACAAAACCCACTGGCAATGCCACCAGTGTCAGCAGCAACAATTCACCCAGCAAAATAAAGGCAGTTTCGGCGCGTGTAAAACCCAGTACTCGCAGGCTGGCCAGTTCCCTGCCCCGCTCCGCAAAGGCGATGCGCGCATTGTTGTAAACCACCGCAAAAGCGATGGAACCCGCCATCAACGCACTGAACAGGGTGAAAACCAAAATGGTTTCGGACATCATGCGATCAAAGGCTTCCAGGCTACTATCGCGCCGGGTAACACCGGCTACGCGCGGCATTTCTTCCAGGCGACGATTCAATTCCGGTAAAAACTCTTTGTCTACAGCCAAGAAAGCACCGCTGATAATATCGCCTTCGCGCAAGTGGCGATTCAGCGACTGTTGGTGCATGTAGGCACCCACACCCACAAATTCGGTGACCAAGCCAGCAACGGGAATTTCCAACTGGGGGCGCTTGCCCTCCTGTACGCTGATTTGCAGATGATCACCAGGCTTTACACCCAGCAACTCCGCCAAATGATCGGTAAGCAATATGCCCTCAGCGGGTATGTGTATTGATCGCAATTGATCATCGAGTAATTTGAAGAGCCGATTCTCCGGTGCGTAGGCCTGTACGGCCAAGCGGTATTCGCGGTGGCCATAACGCAAAATGGCGGGCACAGCGCGAAAGCCTTCTGCATGGCGCACACCCGGCAAGCTGCTGAGTTCGTGTAAACCCCGCCGATGAATGGGCTCGATAAAGGTTACCGTCATATCCTGCTGCTGTGCCAAACGAAACTGCACATCCAACATAAAGTTGACCGCACCCTGTTGAAAGCCCGTCAGCATCATCATGGCTACGGCAAAACCAATACCGATAATTGAAAATCCTGCTTTGATCGGTTGCCGCTCCAGGTTGCGCAGAATAATGCGCGCAGGTTGACTCAACCCGCGAATTCCCAAGCGCTCAATCAGGGTGCGGCGAAACTGAGCGGGAGGTTCGGGGCGCATGGCCTCGGCGGGCGGTAAGCGAAATGCGCGATAGACAGCACTGAGTGTACCTGCAGCCGTTGCGCCTCCCGCGATTAATGCAGCAGTCAGTGCCACCGAGAGCCGCAAGCGAAATTCCAGCCAGGGAAAGCGAAAAAAATCCTGATAAATCCCCGCAAGACCGCTGGCCATCCAGGCTCCCAGCAGCACGCCAACAATTGAGCCAATTAACACCACCACCATCATCAGTGCCAGATAATGCAGGGCTACAGTCACACTGTCGTAACCAAAGGCTTTGAGCACCGCAATCTGTTCGCGCTGGGTGCGAATCAATCGCGCGGCTACCACGTTCAATAAAAACGCCGCCACGCTGATAAAAATCAACGGCAAGAAAATCGCCATGGTTTCTATTTGCTTAAGCTCTTCGTCGAGGTAGCGATGGGAAAGCTGATCATCCCGACTGTAGGCGCCCAGACCGCCCCAGGGTTCGAGCAGCAAATCCAGACCTGCGATTACGCCCTGGGGCCTCGCGCCAGGCGATAGTGTGATCACCAGATTGTTGAACGCGCCCTCCATGTTGAATGCTGCCTCAAGCGCATTTCGATTCATCCACACAATCGCATAGCGCGCAAAATCCGGAAACAAATCGCCGGGGCGAATCTGGTAAATATACTCCGGCGAGAGCGCGATTCCTGTGATCAGCAAACGCTGATAGCGGCCATTAATCACGATCGGCAGACGATCGCCCGGTTGCAAGTTATGGGCTTCAGCAAAGGCTTCGCTAATCAGAATTTGATCGTTGCGCCCAGACTCAGGTAATTGCCCGGCGCGCAAAAACAAGCGATTGAGTTGCGGTTGTTGACCGTCGGGGATAGAAATGGCAATGCCAATAATGGGATCGGCGAACTCCGGCAATTGAATATTAATCGGCGCCTGCACCCGAGTTTCCAGATTGGCCACACCGGGCAACTCGTGTAGCCGCTCCGCGAGGGATTCGGGGGCGCGCTTGAGGTTGGCAAACACATGAGCAAAGCGCTGGGTTTGGTAAACACTCTCGCGACTCAAATGCAAGGACTCAAGGGCGGTAATGGACATCACATACATAGCAACGCCTATAGCAATCACCGCTGCAATGGCCAGCCCCTGGCTTTTTAGTTGCATCAGGTTGCGCAGGAGTTTGATATGCAATGCACGCATAAGCGTTTACCAACGCATCTGATCGGGCGGGAGAGGATGATCATTCACACGAACTTCACTCACTCGCCCATCGCTGAGACGAATCATGCGATCCGCCATATCGGCGATGACGGCATTGTGGGTGATGACCGCCGTAGTGGTGCCCAGCTCGCGATTGATGCGCTTGAGCACTTCAAGCACACGCACACCGGTTTTGGAATCCAAAGCGCCGGTGGGTTCATCGCACAATAAAACTTCGGGCCGCTTGGCAATGGCGCGGGCAATGGCTACTCGCTGCTGCTCACCACCAGATAATTGCGCAGGAAAATGATCCATACGCGACTCAAGTCCCACCAGGGTGAGTGCTTCTTCGGGGGTCATGGGATTGCGCGCGATGTCAGTGACTATGGCGACATTTTCACGCGCGGTCAGGCTGGGAATGAGGTTATAAAATTGAAACACAAAACCCACGTGATGGCGGCGGTAGTTTGTCAGCAGGGTTTCGTCGGCGCGACTCAAGTCCTTATCGCGGTACCACACCTCACCACTGGTGGCGGCATCCAGCCCGCCGAGAATATTCAGCAGCGTGGACTTGCCACTGCCCGATGCGCCCAGCAACACCACAAATTCTCCGGCATAGAGTTCGAGATCTACTCCACGCAGCGCATGAATCTCCACCTCGCCCATGCGAAACACGCGGGTGAGTTGGCGGGTACGGAATACGCAGGGCTTTTGCCGGGCGCTGTCAGGATCGGCATTCATAGTGTTTATCTTATCCACCCTCCCGGGCCGAACCTTTGCGATGCGTCAAGAAGACGCAGACTAACCGCTTACTTTAGCCC
>CBFGWO010000189.1:0-4333 GCA_965652595.1 uncultured Cellvibrio sp.
AGCGCTGCCCGGTTTACCCACTTCTGGAGTTCATACCCATGAGCAAAACCTCGCTGGACAAAAGCAAAATCAAATTTCTCTTGCTGGAAGGCGTGCATCAGTCCGCCGTCGAAACCCTGCACCAGGCGGGCTACACCAACATCGATTACCTGAAAACTGCACTCAGTGAAGACGACTTGATCGAACGCATTCGCGATGCCCACTTTGTTGGCCTGCGCTCGCGCACCCAACTCACCCGCCGGGTATTCGACAACGCCCCCAAACTGATTGCCGCTGGCTGCTTTTGCATTGGCACCAACCAGGTGGACCTGCAAGCCGCCCAGGAACACGGTGTGGCAGTGTTCAACGCACCCTACTCCAACACCCGCTCAGTGGCCGAGCTGGTGATTGCCGAAGCCATTTTGTTGCTGCGCAAAATCCCCGAGAAAAACTTTATTTGCCATCGCGGCGGCTGGGACAAGTCGGCAATTGGCTCCTACGAAATTCGCGGCAAAACCCTGGGCCTGATCGGCTACGGCTCCATCGGCAGCCAAACCAGCGTGCTGGCTGAATCCCTGGGCATGAAGGTGCAGTTTTACGATGTGATCACCAAACTGCCCCTGGGCAACGCCAACCAGGTGCGCAGCCTGGATGAGCTGCTCAGCAGCTCGGATATCGTCAGCCTGCATGTGCCCGAAACCGGCGCCACCAAAAACATGATCGGTGAGCGCGAGCTGGGCCTGATGAAAAAAGGCGCCATTCTGCTTAACGCCTCGCGCGGCACGGTGGTGGATATCGACGCACTGGCCAATGCCCTTAAAGCTGGCCATTTGGCGGGCGCCGCCATCGACGTTTTCCCGGAAGAACCCAAAGCCAATGACGACGAGTTCGTCAGCCCACTGCGCGGCCTGGACAATGTGATTCTCACCCCCCATATCGGCGGCTCCACCATGGAGGCGCAGGCCAATATCGGGGTGGAAGTGGCGGAAAAACTGGTGAAATACTCGGACAACGGCACCACCACCAGTTCGGTGAATTTCCCCGAAGTTGCCCTGCCTGGCCACCCGGATGCCCACCGTTTGCTGCACGTTCACGCCAACGTGCCCGGCGTGCTTTCGGCCATCAACAAGGTGTTTTCGGACAACAACATCAATATCGCGGCTCAGTATCTGCAAACCAATGAAAAGGTGGGTTATGTGGTGCTGGATATCCATTCGCCTTACAGCGAGGCGGCGCTGGAGCAGTTGCGGGCGATTAAGGGCACGATTCGCTGCCGGGTATTGTTTTAGTTGGGAGTATGTGGGGGCAGGGATAGGCCTGTGAGACACGCCGTGAACCCCTCCTTGGGGGCTCGGGCGCGGCCGTCCGGGCCGCGCACGGTCTCACAAACCTATCCCTGCCCCCCAGCCTAGTCCGCACGGAGAAAGTTGTGGGCGATGTTAAGCAGGGGCTGTAAGTATTCCGGGGTTTCGTTGACGAGTTGGTGGCCGGCATCTGCGATCATTTCTACTCTGGCGCCGGGTAATTTTTGCGCTATCACTTTCAGGTTGTAACGCCAATCGACGGTGTGGTCGCCGGTGCCTTGGACTACCAGCAGGGATTTTTGCAAGGGTTGGGCGGCGAGTACGAAATCGTGCCAGGCGGCCATGGCGGATACCCATTTGAGTGAAAGGTGTTTGGACTGGAGTGGGTCGCCGGTTTCGATAAAGCGGTTAAAGTTGCTGTCGTGGGAGCTGGAGGCGCCGCCGCGTGGAAAGCGCTGAATAAACGGTCGCAGCAGGTAAAACAAAAACCGTCCGGCGCGCCAGCCGCGCGGCAATATCAGCGGCGCAAAGAGCGCAACTTTATCAAGCGGCTGGGCCTGCAATTGGTCGCCGAAGCGCCAGAGGTAGTTCAGGATCACCGCCCCGCCCGTGCTCTGGCCCAGGGCATGAAAAGGTTGGGGTAAGAGGGAGCGCGCCTGGAGCAATAGCTCATGGAGCACATCACCGTAAGTATCAAACGAATCAATCGCCGCCTGTTCACCGCTGCTCAAACCATGCCCCGGCAAATCAAATGCCAGTACCGCGTAGCCCTCGCTCAACGCGAACTTCACCGCCTTATGAAAAATGCCTACATGGTCATAGTAGCCGTGCATGATCACCAGGGTGCCGCGCGCCTCTTGGGGCAACCAATACTGGGTCGCTATGCGGTACCCGGCAGCTTCGACCACACCGAAACCCTGGCCGATAGACTCATCCCCCGTGGGTAATTGGTAAGCCGCAAAATAGCGCTGTGCCAATGGCTCCCGTGACCAGGCAAGATCTGCATCTCCGTCAAAACCGAGGAGCGGCAGCGTGGTGATCAGGGTCTGTAGGTCAGATTGACTAAGAGGCATGGTATCCCTGGATTGCGTAAAACGGATTCAAGATAACTCCCGGCGCTCGCGGGCCTTTTTTCCGGGTTATCCACTATAATTCCGGGGCCCATCATTATAAGAATTCGTCGAGCGGTCAATGAAAGATCACATATTCAATTTTCACGATGTCGTGTTGCTGATGACGGTGGCCGAATGTATTTTGTTGGCCATCTTCCAATCGGTGCTGCCGGTGACCAATCGCCTGGCCAGCGCCCTGCTCAGTATCTTTTTACTGTGTGTCGCCATAGGCTCCGCCTGTACGCTGATTTTGTGGAACGACTTTGTACAAATTCATCCGCTATTTGATATCGCCTTTTTGCCCTATTTTTTAACCGCCGCATTCCTGCTGAAAGGCCCGGCACTGTTTTTATATGTGGTTTCGCTCACGCGCCGCGATTTTTCCCTCGAAGCGCGCCACCTGTGGCACCTGCTACCCACTCTCCTGTGCTTTTTGTGGCTGCAAATATTTAACCTCGACAGCCTCGACCTGCGCTTTCGCGCACCTGATGCCACCGACCTCATCAATAGTCTTGCCAATTACGTGTGGCACTTTGTCAAAGTCCAACCCCTGGCCTATGCCATCGCCGCGGTTGTGATTAGCCAAACTTATGTCGCACGGCTCAAGGATCATTACTCGGCGTTTTCGCCCACCGAACCCGGCTGGCTGCGAGTACTCACCCTGGGCTTTTTACTCAGCTGGGCCGCCACCCTGATTGTGCATGCCATTGCCCAATACTCCACACCGCAAACATCTGATGCATTGGGCATCATGGATAACTACGCGGTGTTTGTACTGATTAACGCCTTGTTTATTTATAGCGTGGTTTATGCGCATCAACTGCTCACGACACACCACCACGAAGAAGATGACACCAAAAGCAAAGCCGAGGAAAAGCTGACCGATACGGCCATTGCCAAGGTGCAAGCGGGCATGGAAAAAGACAAGCTTTACCTCAAGCAAAATTTGAATATCGAGGAGTTTTCCAAGCGGATTGACCTACCGGTAAAAGAGGTATCTGCGGTCATCAACAAACACTACGGCACCAACTTTTTTGAATTTATGAATCGCTACCGTGTGGAAGAGGCCAAGCGCCTGCTGGGCGATCAAGCCCATGCCGATAAAACTGTCCTGGATATCCTGTTGCAGTCGGGCTTTAACAGTAAATCAGCCTTTCATCGCTTTTTTGGACGACTGGTGGGCGTATCACCCACCGAGTATCGCAAGCAGCAGGGCATACATCACTAATTTTTTTTTCTGGCCTCAGAAATAGCTTCCGATAGCTTCTCATGATGCTCGGCGATCTTCTTTTGCTTTGCCTTCAAGCGTCCGACCGCATAGACAATAAAGATGATACAAGCAGCGAGAATTGCCAGCATAAAAAACAATGTATTGTCGTTTTGTAACATAGGTTCCACCTCAGATTATTTAAGTACTTAGCTTGCTCACGCTGCTCGCCACTGATGGATAGTGATGTAACCTGGCTGCTCACGAACCCTCTGCAGCCACTCAGTTACCGCAGGGTATTGCGACACATCAAACCCGCCTTCGTCTGCAACATGCGTATAAGCATAGAGCGCGATGTCTGCGATTGAGTAGTGCTCGCCAACGAAGAAGCTGCGGCTTTGCAGGTGCTCGTTCATTACCGCTAACGCCTGATTACCGGCTCGCTGCTTTTGCGCCAATAACTCGTTATTGAAAGGCGTGTCTTCCAGGATTTTGTTTTTTAGCCAAAACCGGGGGGTTGCGATATTGGGCTCGTGACTGTATTGCTCAAAGAACAGCCACTGCATTACCTGCGCCTGAGCAAAAGATTCGGCTGGCCAGTAGATAGAGTTTTGCGAAAGGTAGTAAAGAATGGCATTTGATTCGGGCAAATAATTGCCGTCGTCGAGTTCGAGTACAGGAATACGACCATTGAGATTTTTTTGTAAAAATTCTTTGGTTCTCGACTCGCC
>CBFGWO010000190.1:0-4287 GCA_965652595.1 uncultured Cellvibrio sp.
CTTCAAAGATCAAACAGGTTGGTATTTGTCCTTGCAGGGGAGCTTTTAATGAACAAACTCTGGTTGGCACTTTTGGTGGTCTGGTTCTGTGGCTGTTCGACCGTGAATCAACAATCGCAGCCATCACTTTACGAGCGTCTGGGAAAAACTGCCGGGATAGATGCATTGGTCTACGAGCTCTTGGTAGAAATCGCGGACGATGATCGCATTGTAGATCGATTTACCGGCGTCAATATCGAAAGGTTTAAAACCGGATTGGTCAATTATCTGTGCAGCATCAGCGGTGGGCCTTGCGTCTACACCGGCGATTCCATGCGGGTGGTGCACGCTGGGCATGGCTATACGGAAACTGAATTCAATGCACTGGTCGAAAATCTCATCACTGCAATGAATCGCCGCGAAATAGATATAGGGACGCAAAATCAATTGCTCGCAAGACTTGCGCCCAGCTATCAAGATGTCGTTTATCGCTAGCACCTCCCTGTGCTTCTTGAAGTTAAGGAGTATTCAATAATCTGTCCGCTGCCAACGCCAGGAACATAAAATTGGTGGCGCCCCCGCCCAACACATATTCCGATTGCTGCCAAAGGAACGGAAACTCCTTTAGTTCGGGAAAATCGGGTGATACCAGCGCTGTGCCAACGATAACGCCACCGGGCACATAGCTGTAATCCATACGGTTGAAGCCGTAGGCGGATGTCTTGGACTTGGCGCCCACGCCGGAGGCATAGGACTGATTATTGTTGCCAGGGTTGGTGCCCAGCACATAGTTCACAATATTCAACAAATACTCTTTACCGAATTCCTGTGGAAAGGCTTTGTGCAAATAGTAGTGGGCTACCCCTTGGTGTTGCAGCGTCCAGCCGCGCCCCCAGAGCTGCATCTCAAACGATAGCCCGTAGGGCGTATCCTTCATACCAGCTTGAATGTCGCTATAGAAGTTAGCAGCTTCCTGGCGCAAAGCTGCCGTGAATTGGGTATCGTCCAGCTGATGAACAACGCGCGCCGCGACCCAGCCGATCTCGCGGAAGTGGGCCAGAATATGCGCCTGTTCTGACAGAATAAAATCGCGGTACTCCTGCGCGCCTGTGACACGATAGAGTTCTACCGCTGCGCGAATACGATTGTTGCGCACAAAATCGTTCGCTACCGGGCGCTCAATTTTCCAAAGCTCGGTGGCTGCTTTTAGCGCGTCATCTGCCATCTTCGGGTTGTATTTGCGCATTGGGCCAACGCTGGCAGCGATATCGCCAATCACGCGAAATTCTCGCCCTGGATTTTCTTCCGTAAATACCCAGCGATCATCCGGTAGGCCCGAATGGGTTGCTGTGCGTTCATGTGGTTTGAGCTTGGCGTCATAGATCAGGTTGTCGGTCTGGCCGGCAAAATCCCCGCCCATCACATATTGCGTCAGTGTTGGAACGATGATGCCGCGATAGAGCCGCCCCAGCGCCTGGTAGCCGCCAACAACGGTGAGCAAACCGTGCTCAATTTGCTGTAACACATCCGGTTTACCGTCTGGCTCGCGCAGTTCGACGAGACGCAGGTTTTGATCTATCAGCGTGTTGTCATGGGTTATGCCAAACTCGTCGTAGATCGCGCTGAGAATAAACACCTCGCCCGCCTGGGACTCGATACGAAAATCCTCATCGCCCGCATCGTACCAGCCGCCACGGGTTAAGCCGGGAACGTGTTCGCCAGACTTAAAGCGTGTGAGTGTTGAAGGACCCTGCACATAGCCATCGAAATGATTGATGTTAGTTGGTGCCATAAGCGCATCATCCCGGTGACTGTCGTCATGCCAGAGTTTGTACTTTTCCTTGACGCGCATATGTCCCATTTGGATCGGCAAAAAATAATCCAGAGTGGGCTGCCACACATTCTGGTCATACACGTTGGCGGCAATACGGAACGGGCGGCTGACGGTGTCACCCAACACCAGCTGATAAAGTCCTTCGCGTGTCACTTCAGAAAAATCAAAGTGGTAATAGTGAAAGCGCAGGAAGTCACCATGAGACACGAGCGGCTTATCGAGTACTTTCTGGTGTTGTCCCGCTGCATCCAATCGCATCAGCTGCATGCGCTTGGGTAATTTATCCAAAGGATCAGATTCGATAACCGCCATTTTTTGCTGCGCGGGATGATAGCCAACCATCGAGTGCTGGATAACCGGTGGCGCGACCCAATCCTGAATGACATTGGGTCTGAGCGTCCAATGAATTGCATTCTTGCTGGCACCCGCCGCAACTGGCGTGCGAACCACAAACCAACCATTTTGGTGTTCCACGCGTCCATCCAATAGCTGCAACTCGCCCGCGTGGCTTTCGATCACCAGGCGCAACTCTTCCGATTCCGGCGCAACGGAAAGTTTTTTCCCGCTTGCCAAAGGTGCAGGTTTGGCACGGTGATTATCCAAAGGCAGCAAGCCTTTCAATTCGCTCGTTTGTACAATTTGTGGATTCGGTTGTAGATCACCGGGCGTGGCAACGCCGTATGGCTGACGTGGGAAAATGCCGTTGGCCTCGTCCATGTACCAGGACTTTCCAAAAAGATCGGCGGGATAGAGTTCCAAATTAAAGCCCACCTGGCCGACCCACTCATCAGGTAAGGGCTTATCCAAATCCACATGTACGTGAATCAGCTCGCCATCGGTCGTTACGCGTACTTCGTAGGTGAGTTCAAGTTCAGGATACTTAAGCGGATTAAAGCCAACCATATGTTGCTTTTCATCCGGGTAGGCAAGGCGCACACGAATTTCACCCTTGTCTGTGTCCACATCGCGAGAAACCACTTTAGGCACGGGCGACCACTGGCCCGGCGAAGGTTCAAGACGCAAATCGCCATTGCTGGCGATGCGTGTTCCGTGGCTGACCAGAATCAAACCACTCTGCCGACTTTCTGGAAACTTATCGGCAAAAACCATCAGGCCTACGCCGCGCTGCTGAAAATACTCTTTTTGATTAAGCGAGAAACCCTTGCCAGATTTCCGCTCGGTCTTGGATGAAGTGCCAGTATTGCTTTGGTTTGAGTCAGTCGCGGTTGTTCCGCAAGCCGTCAGGAGGCTGGTTGCGCAAACAAGCGCCAGTAATGTGCTGTGCTTACTCATAAAGTGTCCTCTGTAGATCTTGTGATTTATTGTGAGAGCGAAAATGAAGCAGCCATTGGCTGCTTCATTCAGGGAGACTATTCAGGCGTATTGCCTGTGGTATTCCAGTTGCGAACCAAGTCTTTAACGAAGAGTCCGGATGCAGTGAGGTCCTTGTCTGACCAGTTTCCATCGGGCTTGGTGCCCGGTTTTAAAATTGAGGCGCCTTCTTTTTTATCGTTAAGCGCCCAATTGCAGTGACTCAGATTATGTTCACGCATAAAGGCAATCCAGCGCTGGGTTTCCTCTTTGTCGACATCCCCATCGCCGTTCGCATTCACTGTGCCCCATTCAGTAACCATCAGTGCCAAACCCTTATCCAGCGCGTACTTGGCTTTATCGCGCAAGGCTTGACGATGAGTGCCCGCATAAAAATGCAAGGTGTAAACAAGATTCTCAAAGCCTTTAATGGGATCGTCGGCTGCTTTATCCACATCCTGGGACCAGGTTTGGGTGCCCACCACAATCAAGTTGTCGGGATCAATGGCGCGAATATGGCGAATAAGCTTTTCCGAGTAAGGCTTGATGACCTTGCTCCAGTCAGTGTTTGCCAGTGGTTCGTTATAAATTTCGTAGATAACATTGGGAAGGTGGCCATATTTTTTGGCCATATGAGTAAAAAATTCTTCAGCAGCAGCGGGATTTTTTTCGGCGTGGTGGGCGTGCCAGTCAATAATCACATAAATCCCTTGGTCAACCGCAGCTTCAATAACGCGCTCTGCTTTGGCGATATTGCCTTCCGGGTCAGCTTCGTAGCCACCGTTTTTCTCTGTGCCTATGGCCGCGCGAATAATGCCCGCATTCCATTCCTGCGCGGCGTAGCGAACAGTCTCGGCGTTATAAAACTTCTCACCGCCCCAGCCCTTGTTGCTCCAAAACAGGCTTGGCCCGGCAAAAGAAACGGCCTTGCCGTGCTGATCCACAATCTGGTTGCCCTTGACTGACAAGGCGCCGTGGATTTTGACGGGTGTAGTGATTTGATCGCTTTCGGCCAGTGCCTGGGTTGACGCCAGCACAAGGGCGAGCGGGAGGCTGATAAGCCACGTCATGATATTTTTCATACAAAGCTCGGTGTTGTTTATGGTTAGTATTGTGGGGTTGACGGCCTATTCTAGGTGCGCGCTCCCGTGGTTAGGCAATGG
>CBFGWO010000191.1:0-4247 GCA_965652595.1 uncultured Cellvibrio sp.
GCATCGGCGCGAATCACTTTAACGCCCATGTTTTTGGCGAACATATCCATCACCTGATCGCCTTCGTTTTTGCGCAGCAGACCATTGTCCACAAATACACAGGTTAGTTGGTCACCAATGGCTTTGTGCAACAAGGCCGCCACCACCGAGGAATCCACACCACCGGACAGGCCCAGCAAAACCTTGTCGCGACCCACTTGCTCGCGCACTTTTTTAATGGCGTCTTCAACAATGTTGGCGGGCGTCCAGAGTTTTTCGCAGCCGCAGAGTTGCAGCACAAAGTGTTCAAAAATACGTTTGCCTTGCAGCGTGTGGGTAACTTCCGGGTGGAACTGCACACCATAGAATTTTTTGGCTTCGCAATACATGCCTGCAATCGGGCAAGAAGGCGTTGACGCCATCAGCTCGAAGCCCTGCGGCATTTTGGTGACCTTGTCACCGTGGCTCATCCACACATCCAGCAAAGCCGCGCCATCGGGATCGACGTGATCCTTGATATCGTTAAGCAGCGAGGATTGACCTTCCACTTTAATTTGCGCGTAGCCAAATTCGCGAATATCCGATGACTCCACCAGTCCGCCCATTTGCATGGCCATGGTTTGCATGCCGTAGCAAATACCGAGCACTGGCACACCCAGTTCAAAAACAATTTGCGGCGCACGGGGCGATCCGGCGTCGGTGGTGGATTCGGGGCCACCCGCGAGGATGATGCCGCTGGGTTGGTAGGCGCGAATTTCGGCTTCGTCCATATCCCAGGCGCGGATTTCGGAAAACACACCAATTTCGCGCACGCGGCGGGCGATGAGTTGGGTGTATTGCGATCCGAAGTCGAGAATCAAAATACGTTGAGCGTGGATATCGTGAGTCATGTGGTTTTCCAATGATGTGTTGCGGAGCCACTAGGGAGAGGCGGTGTTCGGGGAGAGGGTGGAAGACACACCGTGAACCCATCCTTGGGGGCTCAACGCCGACTTCCTGTCGGCGATGGTCTTCCACCCTCTCCCCGAACACCACCCCGTGCAATCCGCAACAATGCAGTTAAAAAAATGAAAACTGGCAAATAAAAAACTCGGGCTTTGCCCGAGTTATCTCAATTCAAAAACTTTTCGAGTGGCACCGTGCGAGTTTGGAGGGGGGGTGCGGCTACTTGAGACAATCGACAACAGGGATGTTGGCGATTAGCCCCCAAGGAAGGGTTCACGGCGTGTCTCAAGTAGCCGCACCCCACCTCCAAACGCCCTAGTGGCACTCAAAAATCAACGCCCACCAACAGGATAATTCGGCGCCTCTTTGGTGATCTGCACATCGTGCACGTGGCTCTCGCCCATGCCCGCAGAGGTTACCCGAACAAACTCAGGTCGGGTGCGCATCTCATCAATAGAATTGCAGCCGGTGTAACCCATCGCCGAGCGCAAGCCGCCCATCATTTGATGCACAATCGCTGTCAGCGAACCCTTGTAGGGCACGCGCCCTTCAATACCTTCCGGCACGAGTTTTTCAGCGCCCTGGCTCGCATCCTGAAAATAGCGATCACTGGAACCTTGCGTCTTCGCCATGGCGCCAAGGGAACCCATACCGCGATAGGCTTTGTAGGTTCTGCCTTGATAAAGCTCAACCTCGCCAGGCGCCTCTTCGGTACCCGCAAACATCGAGCCCATCATCACCGCGTGAGCACCGGCGACTATGGCTTTGGCAATATCGCCAGAGTAGCGCACGCCACCATCGGCAATCACGGGAACGTCAGTGTCTTTTAATGCAGCCACAACATTGGCAATAGCGGATACCTGGGGCACGCCCACGCCGCTGACGATGCGCGTAGTACAAATGGAGCCTGGGCCTATGCCCACTTTCACCGCGTCTGCGCCCGCCTCAACCAGCGCCAAAGCCGCCGCGCCAGTGGCGATGTTGCCGCCAATCACTTGCACATCAGGGTATTGGGTTTTGATGGCGCGCACCCGGTCGAGTACGTTTTTGGAATGACCGTGAGCAGTATCCACCACCAGCACATCCACACCGGCCTCAACCAATGCCGCTACGCGAGCGTCTGTGTCCGGGCTGGTGCCCACGCTCGCACCAACGCGCAAGCGGCCTTCCGGATCTTTTGATGCACTGGGGTAGCGTTCGGCCTTGTTGATGTCTTTAACGGTGATCAGGCCACGCAATTCAAATTTGTCATTCACCACCAACACTTTTTCGATGCGATGTTTATGCAACAACGCGCGCACCTCGTCAGCACTCGCGCCCTCCTGCACGGTAACCAGCTGTTCTTTGGGCGTCATGATGCTGGATACAGTAGCGTTGAGATTTTCTTCAAAACGCACGTCGCGACCGGTGACTATGCCCACCAGGTCGCCTTTATCCATTACCGGCACACCGGAAATATTATTTTTGCGGGTGAGCGCAATCAGGTCACTGATACTGGCGGTGGATTCAATGGTGATAGGGTCTTTCACCACACCAGCCTCGAACTTTTTTACCGCACGCACTTCATGTGCCTGCTGCTCGATGGTCATGCTCTTGTGGATGATGCCGATACCCCCCTCCTGGGCGATGGCGATGGCAAGGCGCGCCTCGGTAACAGTATCCATGGCGGCGGAAATCAGCGGGATATTGAGTTGGATGGCGCGGGTAAGGCGGGTTTTGAGCGATACGTCTTTTGGGGTGACATCGGAGTAACCCGGCACCAGCAAAACATCGTCAAACGTGAGTGCTTCTTCAGCAATGCGCAACATACTGGCCAACCTCAATACAGGGCGAAAATAAGCGCGGGATTATAACCATTTGGCTGCACAGGGTAAACCGCAACCACCCGCTATCTTGTAGCTTACCGCCAGACTAAACCGCTGATATTGCGGTTGTTTTAAGCGAACGCTGGCAGATGCAGGGACCGCTGGCCTAGAATGGCCGCCATGTCGAATGCCCTGCTACCTACCGGCACCGAGCGCGAAATCCTCTCGGTCAGCCAGCTCAACCGCCGCGCCAAACAGCTGCTGGAGACCCATCTGCCCCTTTTATGGGTAGAGGGCGAGCTTTCCAATGTCTCCCAACCCTCCTCCGGCCACTGGTACTTTACCCTCAAAGACGACCAGGCCCAGGTGCGCTGCGCCATGTTCCGCAACCGCAATATGCTGGTGCGCTTCAAGCCCCAGCAAGGCCAGCAGGTGCTGGTGCGGGCACGGGTCAGCCTCTATGAAGGCAGGGGTGACTACCAGTTAATTGCCGAGCATATGGAGGAAGCGGGCGCTGGCGCCCTGCAGCGAGCCTTCGAAGCGCTAAAAGCCAAGCTGGGTGCCGAAGGCCTGTTCGACGAGGCGCGCAAAAGGCCTATCCCCACCCTGCCCCGACATATTGGCGTCATCACGTCACCCACGGGCGCGGCCATCCGCGATGTGCTCACGGTGCTGGAAAGACGCTTCCCGTCCATCCCGGTAACGGTGATTCCGGTGGCGGTGCAAGGTAAAGAATCCGCTCCCCAGATAGTCCGCGCCCTGGAACTGGCCAACCGCTGCGGTTTGTTTGACGTGTTATTGCTCACCCGTGGTGGCGGTTCTCTGGAAGACCTCTGGTCATTTAACGAAGAAGCCGTGGCCCGTGCCGTCGCTGCCAGCCAGTTGCCGGTGGTTTGTGCCGTGGGGCATGAGGTGGATTTTTCGATTGCTGATTTTGTCGCCGACCTGCGTGCCCCCACCCCTTCCGCCGCCGCTGAGTTAATGACGCCAGACGGCGAGGACTGGCTGGAAACCTTTATCGGCTACGAAGTCATGCTCGAAGACGCCATGGAACGCAAACTGCGCCACTGGCTACAGCAACTTGCCTGGCTGCGCAGTCGCTTGCGCCATCCCGGCGAAAGGTTGCAACAACAGGCCCAGCGACTCGACAACCTGGAAGTGCGCTTGAACCAGGTAGTGAAAAGCCAATTGCAGGGTCAGCGCAATCGCCTGGCGCAACTGGTACTGCGTCAAAAGCCGCTGCATCCGGCTCGCCAACTAAAGGATCTGCGCCAAAGCCTGGAGCGTTTGCAGCAAAAGCTTGTGGATCTCACCCAGCAAAAATTGCAATTTCGTCATCAACAACTGGGCGAAGCCGCCCGACTGCTGCACAGCCTCAGCCCCTTGAGTACCCTGGAGCGAGGCTATGCCATAGTGCGTGATGCGCAGGGCCAGGTTGTGCGCGATGCACAGGTCTTGGCCGTTGGGGACAAGGTTCAGGCAAGGCTGCGGCAAGGGGAATTCAGCGCGCGGATTGAA
>CBFGWO010000192.1:0-4228 GCA_965652595.1 uncultured Cellvibrio sp.
CGCGCCGTTTTGGGCGCAAGCGGTTCCGGCGGTTGATGACGATACCAATGGCGCATCAGCCAGTATCCGAGCGCAAGACACACCAAGGTGCTCAGAGTGGCGTGCAACCAAGCGTAGGGATAGAGCGCCTTGGCAACGTTAAGCTGGCCCAGCGCCATAGCACACAGCATAAAGCCCAGGGCAACACCCAGCTGCTGACGGCGAACCAACGCATAGGCCAGGAGGATATTGGCGGCGACAACCAGGTTAAAGGCCGCCTGACGCCAAGGCTCATCGTTGGCCATAGCCGACGCAATCCACCAGACAATGCCCAGGGCGATCACCAACTGTAGCCGCCAGCGGGACTTAATAAATTTGCTCATGCCAATCACAACCACCAAACCCATCATCACCCCAACCAAGCCTTTAAACCCGTTACCGATACTGGTCAGCCAGGGCAAGCCGGTGGCCCAGTCCGCCATATAGGGTCCTGGTGTGCTGGTGGAGGGCCAGACAATATTCAGCAGTGCGCGCAGACCCGCTATAGCCAAACCAAGCGCAAGGGCCAACAAGAAATCCCGACCAAAATTCGCACTTTCAAGCGGGCGCTGGGTATAAATTGCCTGAGCAGCAAAAAAACTGACCGTCGCCAGAATCGCCGCACCGGTGCCAGTGCCAAAGAGCAAAATGCCTATCTGCATCAACCACTCCTGGGTCGGATCCAATGCACTCAGTGTGGCGTCACGCCAAAGCAAACTCACCCCCAGCATGGCGAAGGCGTTGATCAGCATCCAGGGCCAAGCTGCACGGAAACTAAAACGTGCCCCGCTGGAACGACCGATATAGCCGCAGAGGGCAAGAACAAACAAGACGGCGGCCGCAATGCCCGACGTAATCGAAAAGGGCTTCTGCCCTGACTTGCGCTCATTCCAGCTGCGGCCCCAGGCCTCGGGCACTTCGATACTGCGGTGATAGCCGGTAACCTCATCGCCACTTACCGTGACGCGCATACTGGCTTGCCCTTCGTTGTGATCATAGGCCGCCAAATCCAGCCAGATGATGCGCCAATCGGTGCGCTCGGGCCGTTTGATTTCTTCCACCGATTTTTCCACCAGTTCGGCGGGGTCTTTCCAGCCAAGCGCCAGCACCCAATCCCGCGCCAAAGCCAGTGCTTCTTCCCGGCTCAGGTGCACGCCCGGCCGCCCTTCTGGCAGGAGGTGAACCAGTTCGTGCAGCTGACCATCGGGATAAATCCAAGCTTCCCAACGCTCAGCCCTTTCCTCCACTGGCCCATCAAAACGACGCCAGGTCACGACCCAAAAGGGTACATCCAGGTAACGTCGCAACAGGCTTTGAGTTACCTCTGCACCCGAGTTAGGCCAAACAAATTGGCGCGGCCACCAGGCGCCATCGTGGGTGAGGGCTGTCCTTTTCCAGTCGCCCTCCAACACTACCCCGCGTTTTTCCAGCTCCGCCTCCGCAAGCGCAATCACTTGAGTACGGTCTACAGAAAACTCTGGCCAAGCCAAGGGTGGAGGTTTCAATAGCGCACCCATCACCAACGCCAAGCCCAGCGCCATAAGCGCAAGACTTGCGGCTACTGACAGGCGCAACGGCCTTTTTACCTCTGGTTCTGGTGCTGGTTCCGAGTGCTCGACCAGCACCGGCGCCTGGGGCTCGCCGTGCAGGGCGGACTCCTGCAATTTGGCCCAACCTGCCTCGCGCATCCACGCCCGCACCAGGAACAACAACGGCAGGATTCCCACAAGAATCACCAACGCTCTATCCACCCAAAGACCTGGCGCATCGGCCCAAAAGATAGGCAAGCTGAATAGGGCAAGATCGTAGATCACGTGGGCAACCATACAGGGCACCAAGCCAAACCGCAGATAGACCAAGCCAAACACCATTGCCGGGATAAACAGCTCAATCACACGGCTGTAGCCTGGCAGTTGCGGGTAGTTGGCGTGTGCTGCCGCGAAAATAAGGGCCTGGAGGAACAGGGTAAAAATCACCAGCCCCCGCTCAATGCCAAAGCGGCGACCAATCAGCACCGCCAGAGCAAGGGGCACGGCACGAAACAGGGCTTCCTCCCAGGTGCCCGCATGCAAAGACACAAAAATGGCCGCCAGCGCCGGGCGCCAGCTGGCAAGAATATTGGGATCAGCCTGCATGAGGGCGGGCGACCACCAACCAAACACCTTGCTGGACAAGAGGATAAAAGCCATCGCATACAGCAGGAAAAACCCCGCCCAGGCGTAGCCTCCCAACACCTGCCCCACTACCTGAGGTGAAGCGGCCTGGGGGCGCATTAACACCTCAAAGGGTTTCACGTGGCCCGCGAAAGCCATACGCGACAAGCCTTCCGCCGCCATAAAGGTGAGCCACATCATCAGGCCCAAGCTCACCACCACAGCTCCCGCCGCTGCCAGCTGCTGCAACACAAAGCTGCTGAGCTTGTCGGTAGTTTGATAGTCCATCCAGGTGGCCGGGAAATAGCTCAGTTGCGCCAGACCCATACCCAAGGCAATCACCAGACTGGCCACCAAGGGCGCTTTCCAGCGCAGCTGATGACGGCGATACAACCAAAAGGCCCCCAAAAGAACACCACCAAAACCGAAGAGCCCCAGCATAAGCACATTGGCAACCTGGCTTATCTGACTATTCACCCCCCGCATTTCCGCAAATCGCTGCTCAAACGCCTGGGGAATATGCTTGTAGGTATCCACACTCACCAGTTGGTCACCGGCCACCCTCAGGCTCAGGCGAAAGCGCGCCTCGCCAATGCGCAGACTCTGGTGTTCGTAAGTGAAGACATGATCTACCCGGCCCGAGGTTTGGCGTTTGGTTTGGGTTTCGAGGGGGGCATAGGCGTCAAAGCGCTCGCCCAAAAACTGGCGCGCGCCCGCCTCAGCGAGGCTCCTGGCCTCGGCCTCTTCAAGAGCAGCGCCGGGTGCCTGCTCGGGCAGAATCCGGTTAAACGAAATAGGGGTGCCCGAGGGGCTCAGGGCGACAATCAGCTCATCCTGCTGCCCCTCGGAAAAGCGTCGCAACTTCCAGTAGTGGGTGTCGGGGGCTTGGGCAATCAGTGCCTGAAAGGCCTCCAGCCCGCCCGCTTCCAGCTCCACGTAGTTTTGCAGGTGGCGGTCGCTGACAAACTGGGCCGCACTGCGACGGGTTTCGAGTTCTGGAAAAAGTTGCTGATGCAAGCGCTCGGCTTCGGCCAAAGCCTGTTCGCGTGAGAGGCTGATCTCTACCGACAAACCCGGCGCCACCAGGGGAAAGCTGCGCAGCGCAACAATCGCGGATGCCAGGGCAGCAACCAGTACCAAGCCCCACAGAATGCGGGTTTTAGGGGATACCAACGACATAGTCCTTATCCTTGTTTTTATGAGTGTGTTCAGGAAAAACTGGCCAGTTTGGGGCCAGCGCCGCGCATTGTCGCACGTTTAACACCAGGGTTTCGACGGCGATTTACCGTGAAAATCCCGCCAGACTGCTGAAAGGCGTCAGGCACCAGGGAGAAATCCAACCGCCCCGTGAAATAAAAAAAGGAACTAGACTGTGAAAGCATCATCTGAACGGCGACGGCTTGCTGCTATACTCTTGTCGTCTATTTCGTCCCTTCTGCAGAAGTCTTTTCATGAGTGAATCCTTAACCACTGTTGGTGTGCTCCTGGCCGGCGGCCGGGCCAGACGCATGGGCGGTGGCGACAAATGCCTTTTACCCTTGGGGGTACAAACCCTGCTTCAACGCAGTATCGAGCGCGCCCAGCCCCAGGTAGGCACGCTGCTGCTGTCGGCCAATGGCAACGCGCTGCGCTTTGCACGCACCCGGCTCAAGGTGGTTGCGGATCAGTATCCCGATAACCCTGGCCCGTTGGCCGGGATACACGCGGCGCTCAAGTGGATGCAGGAGCACCAGCCTGATGAAGAGTGGCTGGCGAGCTTCGCCTGCGACACACCCTTTTTCCCTCGCGATCTGGTCACGCGTTTACAAACGGTGGCCGTTGCCTCCGACGCCCGTCTGGCCCTGGCCTGCTCTGGCGGGCGCGTGCATCCGGTATTTGGACTCTGGCACGCCTCGCTGCTCAAACCCATCGAGGAACAACTGCAAAGCGGTGAATCGCCGCGCTTGCAAGACTGGGTAAGCGCGCAAAAGCCGGTAGAAGTGGATTTTGCCTTTGAAGGGCTGGACCCCTTCTTCAATATCAATACCCCTCAGGATCTCTACGCCGCGGAGGCGCAG
>CBFGWO010000193.1:0-4134 GCA_965652595.1 uncultured Cellvibrio sp.
GGGCTATAGGGCGAGGAGCAATCGTACATCATGCGCGTAAATTCCCATTGCTCCGCATCGACAATCGGTGTGGCTTCAACCTTGATGGCCTTTTTACCTTGCCATTCACAATTAAAGCGCTGAAAGCGCAGTTCGTTTTGGGCGTTGTAGTAGAGGCCGATAAAGATTTTTTGGGTGGGGGGCATGGCGAGCAGGCGCACCAGGTCGGTGAGGGTGTCTGCCAGGTGGCGGTTGTGCATTAGCAGGGTTTTGGCGGGGTGTTGAACAAATACATAGTCGCAGCCGAGCATTTCGCTGAGGCTGATAGCCATTTCGCCGCTGCGCAGGGCGCGAGCAACGTCCAGGGTCTGGCTGACAATCGGCGCGAGCAGCGCGCCTGGGCTGACGGGCTTTAGTGGCGTTTGAGGGAATTGCTTGAGTTGCGCCATTCGTGTCTCCGCATTGCCCGCTGCCGATAGGCGGGTCATTTTTTTGTTGCGCGTCCAGCGGGCGAATCCGTGGGTTTAGGTGACAGCTAATCTAGCAGCCTGATCATACGAATGCTAACAACCCTTGGTTAGATTCGTCGGGATTTTTGACAGATTCGGGTATAAGTCTGTTAACCCGTTAACCTTTTGTAACAAAGGCTTGGCGTTTAGCGATTTTTCCGCGCCCTTTGACGGCGCATCAATTTTTCTTCCTCCTTGGCTTTGGCCTTGGCTTCATCGGCTGCCTTGGCGTGGATTTCTTCAGCCTGGGTCATTTCGGGGGTTTCCAGGGTGATGGGGCCGAGCAGGCCGGCGCGCAGCTCGGTAACCAGTAGTGCGCCGACCTTTTGGAGTTCCACGCCGCCGCCCTTGCGCATGCTGCCGCGCTGGCGACCTATGGCTTCCAGCAGTTCCAGATCGGTTTCCGGCAATGCCTGCAACTGGTAGCGTGTGCGTAGCGCATCGGGATAAGCCTTGAGCAGATACTCGGCCACAAACAGGGCCACATCCACATAATCAAACACTGTGTCCTTGATGGCACCTGTGGCAGCCAGGCGGTAGCCGCATTCTGGCGGCGAGAGCCTTGGCCAGAGAAAGCCGGGGGTGTCGGTGAGCAGCACGCCGCCGTCCAGGCGGATTTTTTGCTGGGATTTGGTCACGCCAGCCTCGTTGCCAGTTTTGGCGATAACGCGCCCGGCGAGGGTGTTAATCAGGGTGGATTTGCCCACATTGGGAATACCCATAATCAACGCGCGCACTTCGTGAAGGGTGGAACCCTTGCCGGTCGCCAGGGTGTGGCAGAGCGGCAGCAATTGGCGAATCTGTTCCGGGTGTTTTTGGCTTACGGGCAGGGCGCTGATGCCCTGGGTTTTTTCCAGTTCGGCGATCCACTGCTCGGTGAGCGCCGGATCGGCCAGATCGGCCTTGTTCAGCAGTTTGATACAGGGCTTGTCGCCGCGCAGCGCGGGGATCATGGGGTTTTCGCTGGAGTAGGGGATGCGCGCGTCCAGCACCTCGATGATCACATCGACTTGCGGCATGATCTCGGCAATTTCCTTGCGCGCCTTGTGCATGTGGCCGGGAAACCAGTTGATGCTGGACATAGGCTGCTCGTGCTCAGTGGAATGGGGGCGGGCATTGTGCCCAGCAGCGGCGTGTGGGGCAAGCCGCTGCTGGCGTACTGGCTAATTTTTCAGTTCGGTGGGGTCGAACCAGAGTTCGCGATTGTCCAGCGGTGTTGCCTTGGGCAGGGTAGGGTTGTCCAGGCGGATAATAATGCGATTGGCCAGGTTGGCTTTGTTGACCACATCCTGCACCGTTGGATCGTTAAAAAAGTATTCGTTAAAGCTGCCGTCCTCCATCGCGATGCGCAGGCCTTGCTCTAGATCCCTTGCCAGCTCCGGGTTTGATTTGCTGACAAAGAAATAAAACGGGTTGGTGTAGGCGAGCAACAGGTTTTTTTCCACCTCCAGCGCCAACTGGGAGCGGTTTTGCATTTCCTGCCAGGGCTCATGCACGCCGCGCGGGAAGGCGTCAAACCGGTCACCATCCAGCATAAAAAACAGGCCTTCGTACTTCATTACCTTCACCACATTCAGGCCATTGGCGGTGAGTACGTTGGTGTCGGCCCAAAAGCGGCCTTGACCGAGGGAGACGCGTTTGAGGTCGTCCAGTGTCTTGATATTGTCGAACTTGTGTTGGGTGCCGCGTTTGATCATGAGTATCCGATAGCCGAGCAGCCCGCGATACATGGGGATACGAATGGGGTGAAGCTTGGTTTCCAGCTCCTCGGTGGTGGCGTACCAGACGATATCCACCTGGCCATCTTCCAGCATCTGCACAATGCGTGACTCAGTGTTGTTGGGGGTAGATTCGTCCCATTCATAAGTAGTGGGCACTTTTGACAGAGCCAGTTTCAACAATCCTTTGGCGTAAACGTTGATGCCTTCCCGGCCGTCTACCATGCGCAGCGGCTTGGTTTGGCCGTAGGCAGGTGGAAGGGAGGCAAACGCCATAGCGACCAGTGCGAGATGGACGAATCGACGAAAGAATGTTTTGTGGCTGGTCGGATGCATGTAATCCCCCGGTTAGGTCTGACTGTGTAACTCTAGTTGAAATTGGCGCATCTGTTGGTATTTCCTTGTGCTTATTGGGAAAGTTTCACGCTGTGCAAATTACCCTTGGCTTGCGCTATGCTGGCGCCCCCTTGTCTTGTTGCCGGACGCTTTGTGACGCCATCTTCACTCAGTTTGCTGTTTCGCCCACAGGCGCTTTCCATTTATTTACTCTTCTTTTTAGTGGGTGTGGTGGGCGCCTTGGTGCTGCCTAGTTTCAGTGTCTTTCTCGGCAAGGAGATCGGCGTTCGCCCGCTGCTGGTGGCTATTCCCTTTGCCGGTATTGCGCTGGCGAGCATCTTTTACAACCAAGTGATTGGCCACTGGTCTGATCGTTTACGCGATCGCCGTCCCTTGATTGCGGTTTTTTGCCTGGTTGGGACTCTCGCCTGTGCGCTCTTTGCGTTTTCACGCAACTATCTGTTGGTAGCGGCAACGGCGGTGGTTTTCTTTAGCCTGTCGATGGTGTCTTTTTCGCAGATGCTGGCTTACAGCCTGGATTACGCCGAAAAGCACCTGCCGGTTGAACGTATCCCGCTGTTTAACGCTTTGGTGCGCACGCAAATTGCCTTTGCCTGGGTGGCGGGACCACCGGCAGGTTTTATGTTGATCAGCTACTTCGGGTTTACCAGTTGCTACCTGTTGGCCGCCGGTATTTTTGCTGGCGTGGCGGTATCCAGTTTGGTTTTTTTGCCTGGCCCCGACGCCAGTCTTGCGCAGCCAGGCGGGCTTCGACAGCAGAAGGTTGCTGAGCCTTTGCAATCGGGTGAATGGCGCTCGCTGGCGTTTTGTGTACTGGCCTTTTCGCTCTTGTGGGGCGCCAACAATGCCTATCTGATCAGCATGCCCTTGCATCTGGATGGCAATCTTGGAATAGAGACGGTGTGGGTGGGCGCGCTTATGGGCACCACCGCCGCGCTGGAGGTGCCCTTTATGCTATTGGCGGGTTATCTGGCCGCCAGTTTGAATCTGATGCATATGGTGCGCTTTGCGGGCATGGCCGGATTGGGTTTGTATCTCGGGATCTATTTTGCGACGGATTTGTGGCAGCTGTTTGCCTTGCAGTTTTTTAACGCGATTTTTATTGGCGTACTGGCGGGCTTGGGCGTATCGGTTATTCAGCAGCTGTTGCCGGGGCGCTCGGGCAGTGCCTCGGCGCTCTATACCAATACCACGCACCTGGGGCATTTGCTGTCGAGCACAATGGTCGCGGGCGTTGCAGAGTACTTTGGCTATCGCGAGGTATTTATTGGCAACATCCTGTTGGTGTTGCTTGCGTTGGGTGCTTTTTCGCTGGTGCGCATGCCGCGCAAAGCCCGGATTTAACTTTCGTTTAGCAAGCGTTTGAGTGTTTCCTGGCTCATGGACGCCAGCTTTTCACGCAATTCCCGTTCAAGGCGCGGCAGGGTCGCGTCCACCAAGGCATCCACCAGCGCCTGTCGGGAGTTGGGTGGGGGAGTTTCCTCCGGTTTGAGCGTGACGGGTTCGGGTTTTGCGAGCTCAAAGCTGGGCATAGGGCGGTTGCCATGAAGGCGAGCGCGAATATGCTGGGG
>CBFGWO010000194.1:0-4120 GCA_965652595.1 uncultured Cellvibrio sp.
ACCAAGCTGCGGATAAAGGAGCCCACCGCATGCAGAATAAGACCTCTGCTCAAAACCTCTTATCGGACGATGCCAAAACACAGCGCCGCAAAGAACGGCGACTCTTCCTGTTTATTGTCGTTTTTCTGTTTCCGCTACTCACCTTTGCCTTGGTAGGCGCTTACGGATTTTCCATTTGGATGTATCAGCTGGTGATGGGCCCTCCTGGGGCCGGGTGAGACTCTTTGGAGGGATCACATGAAAAACGCGGAAATGATTGCCACAGATACTCACCAAGCCAAGCTGCATGTTGCCAGCCTGGCCGTGCATCTTATGCCCCAGCAGCTGGCAAGTTTCAAACGCTGGCTTGCAGGCTTTGCCGTTCCAACTGAAATTCACGCGGAAAGCACCGAGGGCAAGCTGGTGCTGGTACTTGAAACTCACAACGATAAAGACATTTCCACCCTGATTAGCGCAATTAACAGCCAGACAGGAATCATCAGCGCTGCGCTGGTGTACCACGAAATAGTGACTGAGGAGACAGACCCCCCATGAAACTGACCCGCCGCGATTTCGCCAAAGCCAATGCCGCTGCCGTGGCCGCTACGGCCATGGGGCTGCCGCTACCCGCCAGCGCTACCAACCTGGTCACTAACCGCGAGCTCACCAGCCTTAAATGGAACAAGGCGCCCTGTCGCTTTTGCGGTGTCGGCTGCGGCGTCATGGTAGCGACCAAAGACGACAAGGTGGTGGCCACCCACGGCGATGTGCGCGCTGAGGTGAATCGCGGCCTCAACTGCGTTAAGGGTTATTTTCTGTCCAAGATTCTTTACGGCCCGGATCGCTTGCAGCAGCCGCTGCTGCGCATGACCAATGGCAAGTACGACAAAAATGGCCAGTTCACCCCCGTCAGCTGGGATCAGGCGTTTGATTTGATGGCGGAAAAATTCAAGGAAGCGATCCGCGAGACAGGCCCCGAGAGCGTGGCCATGTTCGGCTCCGGCCAATGGACAGTATGGGAGGCTTACGCCGCCAGCAAACTTTTTAAAGCGGGGCTGCGCAGCAATAACCTCGACCCTAACGCCCGCCACTGTATGGCCTCGGCCGTCGCCGGGTTTATGCGCACCTTTGGCATAGATGAGCCCATGGGCTGCTACGACGACATTGAACACGCCGACGCCTTTGTGCTCTGGGGCTCCAATATGGCGGAAATGCACCCCATGCTCTGGAGTCGAGTCGCGGATCGGCGCCTCTCCTTTGAGCATGTCAAGGTGGCCGTGCTCTCGCCCTATGAAACCCGCAGTTTTGAATTGGCTGACATTCCACTGGTGTTCAAGCCCCATACCGACCTGATCATCCTCAACTACATCGCCAACCACATTATCCAGAGCGGCAAAGTTAACCAGGATTTCGTCAACAAACACACCAAGTTCGCCCGTGGCCAGGATGACATTGGCTATGGTTTGCGCGCCGAAGATCCGCGCCAGGTCAACGCCAAAGGAGCAAGCAAGGCCAATACCTGGACCGATATCAGCTTTGACGACTTCGCCGCCTTTGTGCGTCCTTACACCTTAGATTTCGCCGCCAAGGAAACCGGAGTACCTGCCGAGCGGCTGCAAAAACTGGCAGAGCTCTACGCCGATCCCAAAACCAAGGTGATGTCTTTCTGGACCATGGGTTTTAACCAACACACGCGCGGTGTTTGGGCCAACAACATGGTCTACAACCTGCACCTGCTCACCGGCAAGATCAGCGAACCGGGCAATAGCCCTTTTTCACTCACTGGCCAACCCTCCGCCTGTGGCTCGGCGCGGGAGGTGGGCACTTTTTCTCACCGCTTACCCGCCGACATGCTGGTCACCAACCCGGATCACCGCGCCTACGCCGAAAAAATCTGGAAATTGCCGCAAGGCACCATTCCCGCCAAAGTCGGTTTTTCTGCGGTGGAGCAGAGCCGCAAACTCAAGGATGGTGTGCTGAGAGTTCTGTGGAGCCAGGTCAACAACAACGTGCAGGCTGGCCCCAATGTCGATCAGGAAATTCTGCCGGGCTGGCGCAACCCCAAGGCGTTTGTGGTGGTCTCCGACATTTACCCGACGGTATCCGCCCAGGCCGCTGACCTGATTCTACCTGCCGCCATGTGGGTGGAAAAAGAAGGCGCTTTTGGCAATGCCGAGCGTCGCACCCAGTTCTGGCATCAGCTGGTGCCGCCACCCGGCGAGGCCCGCTCCGATCTGTGGCAGATGATGGAGTTTTCCAAGCGTCTGAAAACCGACGAGATTTGGCCCGCTGAGTTACTGGACAAGGCGCCGGATTACAAAAACAAAACTCTTTTTGACGTGCTCTTTGCCAATGGACAGGTCAACCAGTTTCCGCTGAGCGATCTCGACCCGGAATTCCGCAACGACGAATCCCGGCACTTTGGTTTTTACGTGCACAAGGGTTTGTTTGAAGAGTACGCAAAATTCGGGCGGGGCAAGGCCCATGATCTGGCACCTTTTGACACCTACCACCAGGTGCGCGGCCTGCGCTGGCCGGTGGTGAATGGCCAGGAAACCCGCTGGCGCTTTCGTGAGGGTCACGACCCCTATGTTGAAAAGGGCACAGGCGTGCAGTTCTACGGCCACAAAGATAACAAAGCAATCATTTTCGCCCTGCCTTACGAGCCGCCAGCGGAGTCGCCAGACGAGGAATATCCCTTTTGGCTCAGCACCGGCCGCGTGTTGGAACACTGGCACACCGGCAGCATGACCCAGCGGGTAGAGGAGCTGAACCTGGCGGTGCCCCATGCATTGGTTTACATGAACTACGAGGACGCCAAAGCCCTGTGTTTCAGACGCGGTAGCGAAATTCGCGTCAGCAGTCGTCGCGGCAGCGTGCGTGCCCGAGTTGAAACGCGTGGCAGGGTCAAGCCACCACGCGGCCTGGTTTATGTGCCCTTCTTTGACGCCAACCGGCTGATTAACAAAGTCACACTGGATGCCACAGACCCAATTTCCCTACAGACCGACTACAAAAAATGTGCGGTCAAACTCGAACTGATCAGCCTGGCCTAGGGGGAGATGATGATGAACAAATTACTTGGACTCATACTCGTGTTGGCCTCAGCTGCCCTCTCGGCACAAGAATCCAATCTGGATGCATCTGCCCCTGACGGATTGCGCCCCGGAGGCACCCTGAATAAGGATTTACCCGCGCCGGTCATTGCCCCTGAACGCTCCGGCATCAAACGCAGCACGCGCAATTGGCCAGAGCAACCGCCGGTTATTCCCCACCCGATTCGCGATTACCAGGTGGATAAAAATTTTAACCAATGCCTGGTGTGTCATAGCCGCAGCCAAAGCGTGACTACGGGTGCGCCCATGGTGAGTATTACCCACTACTGGGACAGGGAGGGGCAAGCGCTGGGCGCTGTATCACCGCGCCGCTATTTTTGTACCCAATGTCACGTTCCCCAACACGACATAGCACCGGCCAAAGCCAACAGTTATCAAAGCATAGACGCGGTACTGCAAAGCAGTCAGCCAGGGGGAGACTAGTCAATGCTGAAAATCATCAAGGAATACTGGCGCATCTTTAACCGGCCAGCCTCCTACATCAGCCTGGGCACCTTGAGCATGGGCGGGTTTATCGCGGGCATTATTTTTTGGGGCGGTTTTAACACCGCACTGGAAGTCACCAACACCGAACAATTTTGCGTCAGTTGCCACGAAATGAACGCCAACCCTTATCAGGAATTGATTTCTACCATTCACTACACCAACCGTTCTGGCGTGCGCGCCATGTGCGCCGATTGCCATGTGCCCCACGATTGGACATTTAAAATCGCGCGCAAAATGGAGGCATCAAAAGAAGTCTGGGGTTGGATTTTCGGCACCATCAATACCCGCGACAAGTTTCTGGCCAAACGTCGCGAACTGGCCGAGCGGGAATGGCGGCGACTCAAGGCGAACGACTCACTTGAGTGCCGCAATTGCCACAACTTTGAATACATGGACTTTACGCTACAGTCACCCCGTGCTCGCGGCATGCACTCAACCCTGTTGGCGAGCGGCGAAAAAACCTGCATCGATTGCCACAAGGGCATTGCCCACCACTTGCCGGATATGAGTGGCGTGCCTATGGGTTTTGCTGAGCCAGA
>CBFGWO010000195.1:0-4100 GCA_965652595.1 uncultured Cellvibrio sp.
TTCACCATCTCATCCTTCGCTTGCGCTTTAATCCTATCCGAAAGCACCAACCGAAAATCCTCATCAAACGAAATCAAATGTCGATCAAAGGCTTTGTCATAAAGCCCATTTAAGGCAATACCATTGGTGGGGTCGGCGCGGCGGGCTTCGTCTTTGGCCCAGGGGATAATGTGGCTGGCAACCAATAATTCAGGAATCGCGAGGCCAGATATCGCACAGCGTTGGTTGTAGCTTTCCAGTACTGTTTGGCGAAAAAAGCGTTGCACGCGGCGCATTTTTACTTCGCGCACAGTTTCGGTGTCGCCAGTAGGCAGTCTAAGGGGCTTTTCAGTGTCGGGTGCGCGGGGGGCTTTGGGTTCTATGCGGGTTTCGTAGAGTGCTTCGGCTTGTTCAGCAATGTCTGTGGAATTATCCATAAAGGCATTCCAGAGTTCGCGGTCGGCTTTGCTGGCACCGGCTAAGCCCTTTTGCGCGAGTGCTGGGTCGAGGCTGGCGAAGTTGCAGGCTTTCATCGCCACCGCCGATGGCGTGCGGCCAATGACCTTGGCGAGTTGGATAATCTCGGGGTTGTGCTGGTGCAGTTTGCCAAACGCTGTTCGGCAGTAGAGGTGGAGTGTTAGCAGCAGCTCGTCGGTTTGCCAGTGATTCGCCACCCCTACTTACCCCCGGTGGCCCTGATTGTGTGCGTTATTGTTCATGTCGTAGTCCATTCATAGTCCCTGGCATGGATTCTGGCTGATAAATAGCCATTTGTGAAATACACGACATTACACCCGCCAAATTAGGCGAATGGATTACAAACCACTATCGACCCCATCGATTGGCCCTGCTGCATATCCTCCGTGTACAAGGTCTCACAGCGCGCGTTGATGGTAGCGGCCACTATCATGGCGTCATAAACGCTCAGCGCATATCTGTTCGCCAACGCCAGGCCTGCCTGATGGGTAGCCAGCGTGAGGGGCTCAACCCTTGCTAATGTGGCTACCGCGTGGGTTAGATCTGCCGTTTCTGACCCGCTGAGCCCGGCTTTCTTCCTGGCCACGTTTGCTAATTCATTTAGCACTTGCACGCTGATAACCGCGCCGGGCAGCAGCGCCAAAGCCCGTTCGGATTTCTCACCATCGTCCAGCAGCGCGTACACCAGTATGTTGGTGTCCAAAAAGTACTTACCTTTCATTGGCCTCGTCCCGGTCGAATTTGAATCCCTTGGGCAATCGCCCCTGAAATGACCGGATCAGGTTTAAGGCCTCGCTTTTGGACTCATCACGCCTGAGCGCAAAGGTTCGGTCGTCCGCGATAACAACCTCGATATCGTCGCCCTCTTTGAGTGCGAGCGCGTCGACAACGGTGGCGGGTATGCGTATGGCCAGTGAATTGCCCCATTTGGAAACTTGCATCTTGTACTCCGAGGGTTTTTGGGGATGAATAACGGATGATATACATTATGAATGTAGATTGTGCCAGCAAAAATGCTGGATGGAAGTTATTCCAGGTGAAGAGGTGTTATAAATATGGATATTCAGTTATCCAAAAATAAGACTATCAGCCTATAATAGATATTATTTTATCCATTTTAAGCCTATGAACTTACTCCCTCTCCACACCTCCGCCGACTTACAGCAAATGCTGGCCAGCTTTATCCGCACTCGGCGCAAGGCACTTAAATGGTCGCGAGACGAACTGGCCGCGCGCAGCACCGTGCCCGCACCTACCATCAAACGCTTTGAATTAACCGGCGAGATTTCGTTACGGCAGCTATTGCTGCTCTGGCAGTGCGTAGCAGATCTGGAAGACCTGGCCGCCCTATGCCGCAAGCCCGCCATCAAAACACCGCAAACTATCGAGGAGGTATTGCAGTCATGAAGGATTATCAACCGGTACGCAAACTGGAGGTGCTGCGGCGTTTGAGCGATGGCTCCCAGGTGTTGGTGGGCACGCTTGTGCAGAACGCGACAGCGGTGTTTTTTCAGTATCACCCGGATTATCTCGCGCACTCTTCGTCGCTCTCGCCGTTCAAGTTGCCCTTTGATGCCAAGTTACACCAGGCACCGGCGGAGCCACACCAACAACTTCATGGCCTGTTTGCGGATTCGCTACCCGATGGTTGGGGTATGTTGTTGATGGATCGGGTATTTCGCCAACGCGGTTGGCTGCCGCAACAGATTTCGGCAATGGACAGGCTCGCCTATATCGGTGATCGCGGTATGGGGGCGCTGAGCTATCGTCCGGTGATGGATGCTGTCACTGATGCCGCCGAAGATTGGATAGCCATCGAAGCCCTAGGCAAAGAGGCCCAGGCTGTTTTTGAAGGCGATACGCAAACGGTACTGGCCGCGCTGGCGCAGGCCGGTGGCTCGGGCGGCGCTCGTCCCAAAGCGCAAATTTATCTCGATGTTAGTGCTGGGAATTCCGTCGCCTCGCCCTTGGCCAGCACCCAGGCGCGTGCGGGTTTACAGCCGTGGCTGGTGAAATTTACGTCGCGTCATTTGCCCCTGGGCCACGAGGAGTCTTTGTGCGAGGCGGCCTATCTGACCTTGGCCAAAAAAGCGGGCCTTGAGGTGCCCGAGTGGCAGTTGATCAGCGCCAATGCAGATGCCAACCGCTGGTTGGCGGTGCGTCGTTTTGATTGTAGCGAGCGGGGCCGCTATCACATGCACAGCCTGTGCGGTTTGGTGGATGCACCTTTTCGCCAGCCGTCGGTGGACTATGTGGATCTCATCAAGATTACGCAAACCCTGTGCAAGAGCGTTGCGGCTGGCCAGCAATTGTTTGCGCGGGCGCTGTTTAATTTGGTGGGGCTCAATCAGGATGATCACAGCAAAAACTGGGCGTTTTTGATGGACGATAAAGGCGCCTGGCAGTTGTCGCCCTGCTTTGATTTAACCTTTAGCCCCAACGCCAACAATGAGCACATGACGGCGTTTAATGGCTACGGCAAAGCGCCGCCACTGGCCGCGATGCAGCAGTTGGCGAAGGCCGCGAACTTTTCGAGCTGGGAAGACGCGAAAAAAATGATCGAAAAAATGCTGGATGCGTTTAGCGATTGGCAAAGTGTGGCCAACGATCTGGGTGTGCAAAAACAAACCCGCGATTTGATTGGTAAACAGCTTAGTGAACAACAACAGCGTTGCCGCTCGTTGTATGGGCTTAAGTAAGTGGGCATAAAGCACAACGCGCCCTTCGCAAATCAGGTGTCCCATATCGTAATGGCGCATAATTCCACTAAAGCCTCAGAGGTTTTCGAGGCGTATTGAAAAGCTACACGTTCCCCAAGTGATAATTTCTGCAAACCCCATTGTAATTGTCTGACAAGTCCATATCCTCAGAGCTTCCAGTAAGTCCCGGAACACAATAACGACTGAGGAAATTGAAATGAACAAACTGGTCAATCGAGTCCTGCTGTTGCTTGTCTCCTGTTTTATCTGTTTGCCATCGCTCGCCGAAGTGAATGATTTTGTGCCCGCATCCACCAATGTGATGAATGCAAAATACCCGCAAGTGAATAGCGAAGGGCGTGTCAAAGTACAAATCAAAGCGCCGGAAGCCACAAAAGTTGCCGTGAATTTTTGGAGCGGCCCGAAAATGGATATGGTGAAAAGTGAAGACGGCACCTGGGAAGTCACCACGCCGCCGCAAGTGCCAGGGTTGCACTACTACACCATAACCATTAATGGAGTGGGCGTCAGTGATCCAAACTCAACCGCTTTTTTTGCGGGCAGTCGTTACGTGAGTGCGGTTGAAATTCCAGAGCCGGGTTCGACGTATTATTCCAAGCAGGATGTTCCAGCCGGGCAAGTTCGCGATATTTGGTATTTCTCAAAAGTCACCGGCGGCTGGCGCCACGCGATGGTCTATTTGCCACCGCAATATGAAAAACAAACCAAGAAGCGTTTTCCGGTTCTTTACTTGCAACACGGTGGCGGTGAAGACGAAACCGGCTGGATTCGTCAAGGCCACGCCAATTTTATTCTCGACAATTTAATTGCAGAAGGTAAAGCCAAGCCGATGATTGTGGTGATGGCTAATGGCTATCCTGCACGTGCCAATCACGTCGAGCCTAACTTAAGTAACGTCGAGCGCGGTTCTGCTGAGTGGGTAAA
>CBFGWO010000196.1:0-4032 GCA_965652595.1 uncultured Cellvibrio sp.
ACCGCGATAACCTGGATGGCCTCATCGCCCGCCAGTTGGTAATAGACGGTTTGCGCCTCTTTGCGGGTTTGCACCAAGCCCGCTTCGCGCAGGCTCGCCAGATGCTGCGACAGGGCCGATTGGCTCAGGGGCACCCGGGCATTGAGTTCGCCCACCGACATCTCGCCCCCAATCAGGGTGCAAAGAATCATCAGGCGATGCTCATTGGCCAAGGCCTTAAGCAGGTTAGCCGCGGCGCGAGCATGCTCTTGCAGGCGGCTGAGGTCTGGGGTTACGAGAGCAGCGGTGCTCATGGGAATGCCTCCGTGGGTTCTTGGAGGCATTATATTAGATCTTACTAATTTAGCAAGTGTTTATATAAATGCTACTAGTTAACTTATTTGGGCACTCAAAACCTCAGGGTATAACTCATCTTCACCCGATAATCCTCCACCAGTGTTTGATAGCGATCATCCATCCTACGCTCTCGCAAATTATTCACCACCAACGCCAGTTCCTGCCCTGCTCTCGGCAACCAACGCAGGCGACTGTTGACGCCCAACTCGCGCGTGACGTTGTCGTATTGCGCCAGCAACAGCCAGGCCCAATCGCGGGTGATGGCCAGCTCACTGCCGACGCGGCTGAGACGAGTTGTAAATTCGCCGCTGGGCAATTCCAGTTCCGCAATTTCATGGCCCAACGTCAGGTACCAGTTGCGCAACGGCCGCCAGCCGAGGCTATAAAGCTGATCCCGTTTATCACCATCGTAAAAATCGCCCACACCCCACTCCGCCGAGGCATGAATACGGCGCGCGATTGAGCTGGTGAGGTTGATCCGCAGTCGGTCTGCGTCATAGTCGCCCGGTTGTACACTAAGGCTGGGCACAGGGAAAAAATCCTCCGCCAAACGCTCGAAACGGCGTGTGTAGACAAGGCTGAATGCATCCCCACCCACGGACTCCAGCGCAAAAGGCGCTAGGTCGATTTGATAATCCTGTTTGAGGTCACGAGTATCACTGACATATTCGGCGGTGATATTCGGCCGCCAGGATTTAAGCCAGGACGTCCCTAAAAAATCGCCATTAAAAAAATGCGTGCGGCTTACATCCAGAGAATGGCGGCGAATACCGCGGCGATTGACAAAACCCAGGGCGGGATTAAAGCCTTGGCCAATTTCGCGATAGTTCCAATTCACATCGTACTGATTGCGGGTAAAACCAAAGCTCGCGCCAAATGCATGCTGATCTGTGTCACCCAGAGCGCTATCGGTGTCCTCGTACACGCGCTGATACCAGGCGCCACCGCGCAGGCCACCCCACCCCCAGGCGTCGCTTTTGTTGTAATTGAAATCCGCGCCGATCACGCGATTTTTTTCATCAGAAAAAGGATTGCCCTCGGTGTAGATAAACCCGAGCTGGGACTCTTCAAACAGATTGCGTTTCATGCGCAACACAAGCAAATCGGCATCATCCTGTTGCTCGCCGCTGGCCTTCTGGCGAACCACCAAGGCGCCCACATCAGTATCGCCAAAGCGGCCAAAAAATTTGGCGCCGCCTTCAAGGGTGACTGACTCGCCAGTTTCACTTAAGCCGATTCGGCGCGAGAAAAACGGCATGCCGTTGTCTACCAAGCCCGCAAAGGTAAATTGCGTGGAGTCGCGCAGAAAAAAATCGCGCTTTTCCGGCAACTGCACATCAAAGCGCGAAAGGTTAACAATGCGGTCATCCACTTCGGTGGAAGAAAAATCGGTGTTGAGGGTAGCGGCGAACGTGATATTGGGTGTGGGTTTGTAAAACACGTCCAGCGAAGACTCCGCATCAGTATCGGAACCCAGGCCCTGTCGATGCACATGGGAGGCAACACCCGTCACCTGAATATCCAATCCCCTGCCCTGGCGCACATTTTCAATCGGCGAGAGATCCGCCATCACCGTTGGGCCCATTTCCCAGATGTCCCGCCCGCGCGAGGACCAGGCCTGGAACTCGCCCTTGCGGCGAATCACTCGCCCGATATTAAAACCCCAGGTGCTGTTGCGCGGATCAAACGACAGGGATTTAAACGGAATGGCCATTTCCACCGCCCAGCCTTCATCGTTTATTTGCGCCGCCGAATCCCAGATGGCGCGCCAGTTGGGGTTGCTGGACACAGTCCCAATCAAAGATTGGGTGCGCAAGCCGTTGGGATTGGTTTGAAAAAAATAGCCGTCGCGATCGGTGTTAAACGGGTCGATGGAGATATGAATCTGATCATCGGATTCCACCGCCTTGCCCTGAATCGGTTGCAGCGCGACTACCCGCTTCGGGTCGTCGTAAACCTGCGCGGCAACATAGAGATGGTCTTCATCGTAGGCAACCCAAAAACGCGTAAGCTCGGTACCCGGTGCATATTCGTCGGGGCTGATTTGATGCAATCCCTCGTAGGCAGGGTTGTTTTTCCAGAGTGCTTCGTCGAGCTGACCATCGATGCGCGGCACGTCGCTCGGGCGCGCAATACGAATGGCCTGGATAGCTTTGCCACTCATGGCGTCACGCGTGTTTTGATTTTGATTCACGTCAGACGTTTGTGCATAACTACAAACCGACCCTAAGCCCAACAAATACACACCCAGTTTTTTCTTCATAACCGCACCTTCTATTCACGATTCAGGTGCCAATCATTTAGAAACAGCGCAGTTAGCCGAGGCCAGCAAAAGGGGATGAAAGTGAGATAGATGGGATAAGTTGGTGGTGGGGGTTCGTCCCAGGGATGAAGGGATGAGTCAATGCACTGCCTACACCGAAGTCCATTCAGCTTAACCGCAAAAAATATTTATGTTTCTATGAGCGCCGGAAGTAAACCCAGGTGGTCGACGAAGGGGATGAAATCTCTATCAAGAAACAGCAATGGCATAGCCTGCTCGATACAGTAGGTTGCGATGATAAGGTCCGCCGTCTTGCGAACGGTGATGCCTTTTTTGCGCAGAGTGCGGTAATTCTCCGCACACTTTTCGGCCATGCCATATTCAAACAAGGAGTATTGATCCAGCAGCGTTAGCATTTGTTTTGTTTTTTGGAAGTCACTGTCACTGCGAATACCTTGCAGAATTTCCAGAAAGATCAGATCACCTATGGCAACCACACCTTCCGCCAGGCCAGCGTCTAAAGCATCGGTGTGTGCATTTTGGACACCGTTGAAATAGTCAATCCAGACACTGGTATCCACCAGTATCATTTGCCGCCCCGCATCTCATTCAAGTTGCCTTCCCAACTAATTTTGCCGCGCAATTTGCGGATATCTTGCTGTTGACTCCGGCGTATCAGCAACCTGAGCCCTTGCTCTACCGCCTCTTTTTTTGTGCTGCATCCCGCTGCTTTAAGGGCATCAGCCATTAGCTTATCGTCGATAACTATGTTGGTTCTCATAAACGCCTCATGTGTATATATTTACAAATCTTACACACGATAGCACCGCTCGCATCAGATCACAAATGGCCGTTCACACGCTAAATACTCACGCCGCCTGCAACCGATACTGCTGCAACTGACTGCGGTAACGCTTGCTGATAGGCAGCTCCCGCCCGCAACGCAGGTGCACTGTGCCGTTGCCCGAAGCCTGTCCTTTGATACGCTCTACTTGTGTTACACGCACTATGTGGGAGCGATGAATGCGAACAAATTCCTCCACGGGCAATTGCTCTTCCACCTGCTTCATAGTGGCGCGCATCAGGTAAACCTGCCCCTTGGCAAACACCTCGACATAATTGCCCGCCGCCGAAAAGCCGCTGACATCTGCCACCCGCACCAGACACTCGTGGCTGCCGCGACTCACCAGCAACGTAAGAGGGCGTGCGGGCAAGCGCTCTACCTGGGTTTTCGCTGTGGCCTCTGTGGGTGTTGGCAGGGTTGGAGTCTGAGCCGATTTGTCGCGCAGCCAGAAATACCAGATCAAACAGACGGCCAAAAATGCCGCAAAATATCTGGGCACTGACAGCACCAAGCTTGAGCCGACACTGGCAGGCTCGGTAAAGAGGTCGATCACCAACCGAAACACCAGCGACACCAGAATCACCCCCAG
>CBFGWO010000197.1:0-3989 GCA_965652595.1 uncultured Cellvibrio sp.
GCCAATATCGCCTCCCCCGAAAGCGTTACCAATATTCGTAGCAATCCTGCTGTTTGCGTGAGTTTCGTCCATGTTTTCAAGCAAAAAGGCTTCAAAGTTAAAGGCTTGGCGCGCTACGTCTCGGGCGATTCCCCCGAGTTTGATAACTACTTTCCATTGGTTGCGGTGATGGTGGGCAACACCTTTAAAGTCCAGGGCTTTATTGTTGTTGCGGTTACCTCAGTAAGCCCTATCCTGGCGCCCGCTTACTACATGGTTAAAGGTACTACTGAAGAAAGCCAGATATCCAGTGCTAAGAAAACCTACGGAGTTTGACAAATGACAACAGCGAAAATCTCCACCATCGGCCAAATTGCCATCACCGTGAGCGATGTTGATCAGGCGCTCACATTTTATCGCGATCAATTGGGGTTGGATTTTTTATTCAGCGCTGGCCCGAATCTGGCGTTTCTGAACGCCGACGGGATACGCATTATGCTGAGCACGCCCCAAGGCGCGGGAACTGTTGGTGGCAACTCTATTTTGTATTTTAAAGTGTCTGATATCGAAGCCGTTCATGCGTCTGTCGTTGCGCGGGGCGCTAAAAATGAACGGACTCCCCAGCTCGCCGCCAAAATGCCTGATCATGAACTGTGGACCGGGTTTCTCCGCGATCCGGATGGCAATTTAGTAGGGCTTATGGAAGAGAAGCGCTAGGGTTCTTCATAAAACCTTTGCCTTACAAAACCCCCGCCCGCTTAATCTCCAAATAACTATTCGCCACCCGCACCGCCAGCTCTGGCGCTGTGCAGTCCAAGCTATACACCCCCGCGGCATGCAACTTGCGCTGTACTTCGGCGCGGCTTTCCAAATATTGCTGCACACCGGCGTAGCTCAGTGCCTGATTAAAATCTTCCACTGGCGCTTGCCCCAGTTGGTCGATCACCATTTCGCGGATGTTGGCGATCATCACCAAGTGGCGGCGTTTGAGCAGGTTTACGGCCAGCAAAAGTTCATCCACATCTTCGTCGCGGGAATTGGTTACCAAAATCACCAGCGAGCGTTTGGTTTGCAGCAGGCTGAGTTTTTCGGCGGCGCTGGCGTAGTCGGGGGCGCACTGGCCCGCGTGCAGGTCGTAAACGCCGTTGAGTAGATGCTTGATGCGGTCCACGCCTTTTTGCGGCGGAATCCAGCGGTCGCTTTCACCAAAACTCATTACACTGACGTTGTCGCCCTGGCGCAGCGCAATGTAGGCCACCAGCAGCATCGCATTGAGTGCGTGGTCAAAATGGCTCAGGTCATCGTCCTTGGCGCGCATGCGCCTGCCGCTGTCCACCAGCAGCACGATTTGTTGGTCGCGCTCGTCTTGATACTCGCGCGAAATCAGTTGCCGACGGCGCGAGGTGGCCTTCCAGTCAATCTGACGCAGGCTGTCGCCCAAGCGGTATTCGCGCAGTTGTTGAAACTCCAGGCCCATGCCTCGGCGGGGTTTTTTCTTGATGCCGATCTGGCTGGTGTGGTTGTCGGTGGCCAGCAGGGTGTAGGCGGCTATGGCCATAAAGTCGGGGTAAACGCGTATTTCCTGCGCGGCGCCCAGGTTGTAGCGCAGGCGCCAGAGCCCCAGTGGGCTGGGCACTTCGATATGGGCAGGCTGGAGTATCAGGTTGCCTCTTTCCAGGGGGCGCAGGCGATAGTTGCTGCGGCTGACCTGGCCGGGCTGGAGGGTGATGTCCAACGGCAGGCCTTCCTGATCCACGCTCGGGGTGATGCCGTCAAATAGCCGCACCCGCAGCGGCCGGGTAAAGCGGTGGCGCAGTAACACCGTTGCTTCGGCCCATTGATCTACCGCCAGGCTGCCCGCGATTTGTCGTTCCAACTCTATGGGTTTTTGTTGGCGCGAAAGCAGGTAATCCAGGCCGAGAATCAAAAAGCCCGCCAGCAGCAGTGAACCACCGGGAATCAAGCCGCCGCCCCAGCCGAGCCAGGCGTCGGTAAACGCCAGGCCGTAGGCGACCAAAGCCAGCACCAGCAGGCTGACATAAAGCAGGGGGGCGGGCAGCCAGCGACGCTGGCCTGGAGCCATTTTTTCGCCCAGCTTCGTTGTCAGTCGTTCATTTAGGCCCACTAAACTTCTCTCCTTCCGCCTTGCTGGACAAAAAATGGCTTCCAGGCGGTCACATAAATAGCGTACGCCGACTCTAGTGCCTGGGTGCCTCAACCTGTTGCAGGATGGATTGCAGCACCCGGTCGGCGGCCACACCCTCAATGGCCAGCTCTGGCGCCAGCAGGATGCGGTGACGCAGCGAAGGCAGGTACATTTTTTTCACATCATCGGGAGTCACGTAGGTGTTGTTTTTGAGCAGAGCGTAGGCCCGTGCGGCCGCCAGCAGGGCGATACAGGCGCGGGGGCCAGCGCCACGGCTGATGCCCGACCATTCGCGGGTGGCGCGCACCAGACGGACCACATAGGCCAGTATCTGGTCGTCCACCGTAATCTGTTCGGCGATCTTTTGCAGGCTGATGACATGGCTGGGTTTAAGCAGGGTGCGAATGTTGTCCAGCCCAAAGCCGCCCTGGCCCTGGCTACTCACCTGCCGCAGCATCCGCTCCTCGTCGCCTTGATTGGGGTAGTCGATCATCACCTTGAGCATAAATCTGTCCAGCTCCGCTTCTGGCAGCGGGTAGGTGCCTTCCTGCTCCAGCGGGTTTTGGGTGGCGAGCACCATAAAGGGTTCGCCGGTTTTAAAGGATTCGCCTTCGATGGTGACCTGGCCCTCTTGCATCACTTCCAGCAGCGCGGCCTGGGTTTTGGCCGGGGCGCGGTTGATCTCGTCCGCCAGCAGCAGGTTGGTAAACACCGGGCCTTTGCGCACTTCGAATTCCTGCTTGGCCATGTTGAACATGGCGTGGCCGGTAACGTCGCTGGGCATCAGGTCGGGGGTGAACTGCACCCGCGAAAAGTCGCCGCCAAAACACTTGGCCAGGGCGCGTACCAGCAGGGTTTTACCCAGGCCGGGCACACCCTCAATCAGCACGTGGCCCCGCGCAATCAGCGCCACCAGCACCTGTTCGATCACTGTGTCCTGGCCGATCAGGGATTTTTTAATTTCCAGCAGCAGGTTATTGGCCAGGCCACTGGCCTGCTCCAGGCGGGATTCCCGTGAAGTTTCGTCGCTCATAGGTGTTTCCTTAGGGTTTGCAGGCAGGCGACTGCCTGGGTGAAGTCTTGCGGGTTTTGCAAATCCAGATTGAACAGGGCTTTGTCGATGTGATCCTGGGGCAGGCCGGAAAGCTGGGCCAGGTGAGTCAGCTGTTCGCCGCGCTTCCAGGTATCAAAGTTAGGCAGATGCTGCTGAATCTCGCGCAACAGTTGCTGGCGCATCAGGGTCACCAGGTAGGGGTGCTGTTGGCGCCGCCACAGAAGCTGGGCGCTGGCGTGGAAGTGTTCCGCGAGGCTGCGGCGACCTGTTTGTTCGCGGGTGAGTATGGGGCCAAAGCGGCGCGACTTGGCCCACAACCAAAAGAACAGCGCCAGGAGCGCGGCGCTGGCGCCGAGCGGTGTGGCTTGCCAGAGCTTGACCCACAAAGAGGGCGATTCCTGGTTGATCAGGAACCAGACCTTGCCCTGGGGGTTGACCAGCTTCCACAGTAAATAGGCGTGGTCATGGCAGTCGATGCGCTTGTTTTCCCAGATCTCGTTGTCGCTGTTGACCAGGATGCGACCCTGACCACGCTCGAACATGGCCAGATGAACCCCTTCGTCGTTGCCCGCCCAAAAGCGCGGCTCCTCGCCAAAAAAGTCGAAGGCCCAGGCGGCGCTGTAGTCCAGGGTTAAGGGTTCGGCTTCGCCGCGCAATACAAGGCTCACATGATCGTCGTAGATATTGCAGCGGTAGGGGCGGCTGGCTTCCAGGGGGTCTTCGTCCTCGTCCACTGGGGCTTCGTCGGTTGTGCTGGCTTGGGCGGCGGTTGCAGGCTTGCTTGTTGCCGAATCCTGGGTGCTGGCGTCT
>CBFGWO010000198.1:0-3966 GCA_965652595.1 uncultured Cellvibrio sp.
AAGCCTATGAACCGCTGGAGTATGTGTACTTTCCACTAACGAGTTTTATTTCGTTGGTCGCTGAATTGGAGGGTCACCCGCCGCTTGAAGTCTGCCTGATTGGCAACGAAGGCGTCCTCGGTGCCACTCTCGCGCTGGATACCGATATTTCACCGCTGCGCGCGATCGTTCAGGGTTCAGGGATGGCATTGCGTATTCGCCCAGAGCAGCTTCGGCCACTGCTTGGCGAAGCCAACGAGTTAGCGGCCATTTTCAAACGCTACCTCTATACGCTCGTTATGCAATTGTCCCAAAGCGCCGCTTGTACACACTTTCATGCAATAGAGCCCCGCCTGGCCCGTTGGCTGCTCATGACTCATGACCGGGCGCATACCGATCACTTCTATCTTACCCATGAATTTTTGGCGCAGATGCTAGGTGTACGTCGCAGTGGTGTTACTGTCGCGGCCGGCGCGTTGCAAGCACGCAAACTCATTCATTACAACAGAGGGACAATCACGGTACTCGATCGCGAAGGGCTGGAGCACGCTGCCTGCAAGTGCTACGCCATTATGAAAAAACCCTGCGGGCAGCCCTCTGAAAAATATCTGGCTCAAACGGGAATCTTATTTTGAGCCAAAGCTATTGCATGACACAAACACTCGGATATCAACGCAAGCACCTAGTGGTGAGCATCTATTGTCTTTCATCTGGTAACCTAGCCCCGCTTTCTACACCACTGGAAAAAACAGATGACTCGCACCTACCACGCCAATCCCGCTTTCCAATTGCGCCTAGTCGCTGAAAAAGATGTTGCACTGGGCCCCGGCAAAGCTGATTTGCTGGAAGCTATCGCACGCACCGGCTCGATTTCGGCGGCGAGCCGTGAGCTTGAGATGAGCTACAAGAAAGCCTGGCAATTGATCGTTACCATGAACCAGTGTTTTAGCGAGCCTTTGGTGAGCACCGAATCCGGGGGCCATGAACATGGGGGCGCGCAGTTAACCGCATTGGGGGAGAAAGTGCTCGCCCATTACCGTCAGCTTGAAGCGCTGCTTGATCCGGCGCAATCGGCTGATGCGCAAGCGTTAATCGAGTTGCTAGCACCACCTAATCAATAGCAATTTGATAGCGCGTGCTGCGCCCGCCGCCGGGTAGCTTTTGCAAACAACCTTTGCTGAGTAAATCACTCAAGTGGCGGGAAGCCGTGGCCTTGCTCACCTTGGCAACCGCTTGATACTGCGCCGCGCTAATACCCCCTTCAAAACCCCGCTCACCACCGTCCAATAAACGATTCAGCACCTTTCGCTGCTCAGCAGAAAAATCCTCGCCGTGAAAACGCTGCCAAAAACGGCTTTTTTGCAAAGTGCGGTCAATAGCCGATAACGCCATCTGCAGCGTGCTATTGAGTGTTTGCAAAAACCACTCGATCCATTCCGTGATATCCACATCGGCCTTTTGCGACTTCTCCAGAATGCGATAGTAGTCAGTGCGGTTCTCCAAAATCGACGCTGACATGGCATACAAACGAATAGCCTGGGCATCGGCCTGCGCCAAGGCCAAATCCGTTAGCGCGCGGGCAATCCGACCATTGCCATCATCAAAAGGATGTAGCGTGATAAACCAAAAATGCGTAATTGCAGCACGCAACAATGGATCGAGAGAGGTATCTAGCGATTGGTTAAACCAAACAATAAATTGCGCCAGCTGTTCATCCAGCAACGCGCGCGGCGGCGCTTCAAAATGCACCTTGGGTTTATCGATACGACCCGACACCACCTGCATAGGCTCGTCGCCACGCAATTGCCCTACGCGAAGCGTTACTAGACGCGGCTCTTCATCCGGAAATAACCAGCGGTGCCATCTAAGCAAACGCTCCAGCGACAGCGATGCCTGGGTATTGTTTACGGCATCCATCATCAGCTCAGCCAAGCCTTCGGTGCGTGCCGATGAAGTGGCGACTAATTCTCCACCCAGAGTCACGCCCAAGCGCCGCGCCAAAGATGAACGCACCGAGGCCGCATTCAAGCCTTCACCCTCAATCGCCGACGAGGTAATGATGTTTTGCAAGAGCGCATCCAAGGCGGTCGCTGCATCCAAGCTGCCGTCCAAAGTACCCGCTCGCCCCAGCACAACCCCCAAGCGCCTGTGCACCTCACGCAACAAAGGCTGCACCCGCCCCTCATTCCAGCGAAACTGCGGCCAATCGGCCTGCTGCCAAATCCAGCGATTCGGTGTTGTGTAGTCTGCCAAGCCAGCCTCCGGGGTGTCTGAGCCGAATATTGTGCCTATTCGGCTCACATAATGAGCCGAATAATAGATTTAATTGGCTCAAAGGGCAAACCCCTAGCCTCGCGCAATTGACGCCAGCCGCCCCCCAAGCCTATATTCACCCCGTTATTCCCAGCCTTACATAGCGGAACTTGTCATGGCTCCAGCCACTAAAGTTTTAACACTACTGCTACTCCTGGCGTCATCGTTCTCTGCCGCCGATGAACTGCGCATTGCGGTTGCCGCCAACTTTACCTCCACACTTGAAAGCTTGGTTAAGACCTACGCCAGCACGCATCCAGAGTTTTCCGCCAGCATCAGCAGCGGTGCATCGGGCAAACATTTTGCGCAAATTCGCCAGGGCGCACCCTTTGATATTTTTTTCTCGGCGGACAATCAACTCACCGCGCAACTGGTCGAAAGCGGACACGCACTAGCTAACACTCGCACTGTTTACGCGACCGGCGTATTGATCCTCTGGAGCCCCGACCCGAAAAAAATTCCGGCAGATGGCTTAAGCCTGCTGCGCAGCGGCGAATTTCGCCATCTGGCCATCGCCAACCCCCGCACCGCCCCCTATGGCGCCGCAGCCGAAAATTTATTGCAACAGGCCAGTATCCAAATACCAAAACGCAAACTCGTAACCGGCCAAAGCCTGGGGCAAACGTTTACCTTTGTAACCTCCGGCAATGCCGAACTGGGCTTTGTAGCAGCGTCGCAAGTGATTGCCTACGAACGCGAAAACCCCACCGGCTCACGCTGGACGCCGGAGCAAAATAGTTACCCGGCGATTGTGCAAGAGGTAGTGATGTTAAGCACGACCAAACAACCAAAACCTGCACAGGATTTTATCGATTGGGTACTCACCAACCCCAAAGCCCGCTCCATTATCAGCGCGGATGGTTATGGTATTCCTCCATACCCTGCTGATAAAAAATGATTTGGATAAACACGAGAATGTAGCTGATGGTCTGGTGATTGTTTTGGAGCGCACATACGCCAAGGCGACCGCCAGGGATGGCGGAAGGTAGGGCAACGCAGGAGCAGTTGCCGAATGGCGTAGAAGCGGAAAAACAATCACCAGACCATCAGCGGATTAAGTACACCAAAAAGGCAATTCATGTTTGACCTAAACATCAGCCCACAAGACCTACAAGCCCTCTGGCTCACCCTGCGTCTCGCCGCCATCACCACCCTGGTGCTCTTTATACTCGGCACACCCCTCGCATGGTGGCTGGCACGCTCCCGGTGCCGCAGCAAACGCATTATTGAATCCCTGGTAGCCCTACCCCTGGTACTACCGCCCACCGTACTCGGCTTTTACGTACTGCTACTGCTCGGCCCGCAAGGCCCAATTCAATCCCTCGGCGGCCCGGCTTTCGCGTTTACTTTTACCGGATTAGTCATCGGCTCAGTACTCTATTCACTGCCATTTGTGGTGCAACCGCTGCAAAACGCTTTTGCTTCAGTCAGCGATGAATTATTGGAAGCCGCCGCCTCCTTGCGCGCCACTCGCTGGGATCAATTTGTCTCTATTGTGCTGCCACTATCACGGCGCGGATTTTTAACCGCAGCCACCCTCGGCTTTGCCCACACCATCGGCGAATTTGGCGTGGTGTTAATGATCGGCGGCAACATTCCCGGCGAAACCCAGGTGGTCTCCATCGCAATTTACGATCATGTAGAAGCGATTGATTACGGCGCGGCGCACACGCT
>CBFGWO010000199.1:0-3955 GCA_965652595.1 uncultured Cellvibrio sp.
TCATAGATAAAGTCATCGACGGGATCTTCGCGGTGCCGGGCCACGCCCAGGGATTCCAGCAAAGGGTCGGGCGAGCCCTGGCTGCCCATAAAGGGGTTGCTGGTGGAGAGGATCAGGGTGCCACCGGCCTCTACCCACTCCAACACCTTTTGCAATCGCTGGCCCTGAAGCATTTTGTAGTTGTGGATCAGGATCAGGGTGTCCTGGGGACCAATAGCCTCGCCCTGCCAGCTCAGCTGGTCCAGCGGAGTAAAGCTGCGGATGCTACGGGTTTGCACGGCCTGGCGCGCCAAAAAGTGATTGGCCGCCAGGAACGGGTCCCGGCGTGCGGCATCGGAATAGCCTTTGTAATCCGTCACTTCCTTCCATTCAAGCTGCTGGCTCAGCCAGTAAATACCCCCCGCCACAGCTAGCAGACCAAAGAGCACTATGGCAACCAGATGCCAGGGGAGGCTTTTTAGGGTGAAGCCGGGCTTAGTCATGGGCTGGCTCCCGGTCGAGCGTCCAGGCCTGGGTCCAGGTTTGGCAGAGCTTTTCGGCCAGGGGGCCGTCTGGCTCCCGGTGGCCGTAGGCCAATTGCTGCCAGACGCGGGTCAACTGGGCAAAGTAGCCGATTGCGCCGCGCGCACGAGGCTGGCGGCGGGTGTAGGCCTCTGCCAGCTGCAAGCATTCTTCTTCGGTGTTGCCGTCTTCAATTTCCAGCCCGGCTTCCAGCAGGCGACTGAGGCTGGCGCGGTAGAGCAGGGCCAGGGCGGCACGGGCGTTACCGGTTTGCCAGAGCGCCAGGGCGCTGGCGCCAACGTCCTCGGGCAAGGATTCGCGGGTAACATCCATCCCAAAGAGGGTGACCGGTCGACGCGCTTCTTCGGTGACCACGCGGGCGGGCAGGTAGGAGGCCAGCCAATGGCGGTATTTGATCACCAGCAACAGCAGCAGCGAGATAACCGACAGCCAGAGCAACAGCTCCATCAGCTTGGCAATGCTGCTCAGGGCTTCGACATAGCGAAAAAAGTTTTCCAACCAGTCCCAGGAGAACTCGGATTCATCCGGTTCTTCGGGCTTGTCTTCCCGGTCTTTAAATACCAGCCGCCGATTGGTTTCGCCCTTCATAAAGTCGTCCCCGCGAACGACAGACTCTATCTCTTGTCTGGCGCTGCTGCGGGTGTAGGGCAGGGAATTTGAAGTAAGCGTTTGCTCACTTTGAAGGCTTTGTTCAGCGTGGACTTTCTGGGAAATCGGAGAAAATATACCCAGGCAGGCAACCAGCGCCGCTATCGCCAGAGTCTGGGCGGCACCCGCGCGCTTGCTGGCAATGCGCTTAAAGGCGATATCAATATCCCAGGCTTCCAGGGTGATGCGGCGGTTGAGGTAGAGCGAGAAGCCGCAGGCAATATAGAAGGGTGCTACCAGCGCCATTGCCAGGTAGACGCAGGCGTTGGACAGGTGTTCGAACCAGGCGGTGTCCATGTCCACCAACAGCGAAAACCAGTCGATGGTGATCTCGCTGGGTAGCAGCACATAGAGCAGAACCAGAGCGCCCCCCGCCAAAAAGAATTCCAGGTACATACCAATCAGCGTTAGCCAGATAGCCGGTGACGAACCTTCACGATGCAGAATCGACAGCCGATCCTGGCGCCGAAAGCCGCCCAGGCCCTCCAGTTGTAAAACCGGTAAATCCATGGCACGCGTAGGGCTCAGGCGGCGCCAGGTGAGGCTGGCAAACCACTGGCGACCTGCCAAGCCGAGGAAGGCGCGCAGGGCGCTGCGGGTGTCAGGCAGGTGACCAAAAACGGCGTGGCTCAGCAGGTAGAGCAGCGGGCGCTCAAACAGCGGCTTGAGCCACCAAACGATAAACACACAGAGCCACAGCCAGTCGGTGGGCAGCAGGCTCAGCAGCAGGTACAGGGGCAGGGTGAGAATCAGCCACAGTTTGGCCAGCGGCCACCACCAGCGACGGGCCATCAACAGGCCCAGGTCTACTGCTTCCCAGGGGCTGCGGGGGCGAATCTCGATGCTGACTTGATCAAGGTTCACGGAAACGCCTGCCGCCCAGAGTGAGATAGGCGATGACCACCGCCCAGAGGATGGCACCGGCAAGGTATTTTTGCGCCGCCGGTAACACATTGCTCGACGACCAAAAGGCCTCGATAAAGGCGGCGATCACCAGCATCACAATCACGCCATACATCAGCTGAATCGCCACCTTACCTGCGCGCTTGAGCGCTTCCAGGCGAGTGTGGTTGCCCGGCCTGAGCAGGTGATAGCCCAGTTTCAGCCCCGCAGCACCGGCAATCGCAATGGCGGTGAGTTCAAAACTGCCGTGGCCAACCACAAAGGTAAAAAAAGTGTCGTTATAGCCCAGGTTCACCAAATGCCCGGCCACGGCGCCAAACACCAGGCCGTTGTACACCAAAAAGAAAATGCTCCCCAGGCCCCACACCAGGCCGGTGGCAAAGGTACGAAAAGACACGCCTATGTTGTTGCTGATATAGAAGCCAAACATTTGCCAGTTGGTGGTGGCTTCCCTGGCTTCGCCTACGACCTTGTTTTCCGGGTCGTACATGCCCTCGAAGCTGGTTACCTGTTCGGGCGACATCATGGTGTACACCAGGTCTGGCTGCCAAAGCGTTGCGAAAAAGAGTGCCAGGCCCGGCAGATAGAGCAGCGCAGTTGCGACCCACACATAGCCCTGTTCGCGACGCACCAGGCGCGGAAAGTCGGTGGTAATAAATTTAAGGAAGGCGTGCAGCAGTGGCTGCTTGCGGCGATACAGCTGTTGGTGACCGCGAATCACCAGGTCGCCCAGGCGATCCACCAGATAAGAGCTGTAGTGGCGTTCCCGCGCCAGGGCGTGATAGTGGCAAAGGCGGCGGTAAAGCCGGGCAAACTCGGCCAGTTCTTTGGATTCAACCCGCTCCAGTTTGGGATCTTCCAGTTGATGGATCAGCTGCTCGGCCCTGATCCATTGCTCTTGATAAAGCTGCTCAAATTGGCCCTGTTTCATCAGCGGCCCACCATGCTGTTGGCCATCTGTTTGATTGCAATCACCGGCTCCTTGGTGCCGAGCAGAGGTTGGAGAATCGCAGCCAACTCGCTCTGCCGCTCAGGCGAGAGGCGCTTGCTGCGCTCGGCAAAGGCCAACAGGGCGCGCTGTTCGTCGGTGGTAAAGTCGGCGGGTACGGGCATTCGCCCCTTAATATCAAAATCCGGTTGGGTCATGGGTTCGGCGTCGTAAACCACCAGGGTTCCTGCAACCAGATCGCCCAAACGCTTGAATTGACGGTTGCTGATGCTGGCGATACAGCCAGCGACATAAGCCAGCGGCAGGAAATCCACCACGCGCAATAGGTTGCGCAATAGCGAGGGGCCAAAGGTCACCGGTGAGCCATCGTCGTTGACCACACGAATACGAAAGTTTTTTTTGCCCGGCGTGCGCCCCTGATGCCAGACCTCGAAATACACCGAGTAAAACCACTCCAGCAAAAACGCCAGTATTAGCGCCAGGCCAATACCCATGCGCCCAAGAAAGGCGAGTACCACGTAGATGATCATAGTGACGACGGTTTTGATCAAAAAATCGATCATAAACGCCATGATGCGCACGCCTATGCCGGCGGGGGCGAGGGGGAGTACAGCACCTTCGGGGGTTTCGAGGGACAGGCGGGTATCAAGTATCAAACCGGGGCTTCCATGATCTCTGGGCCGCCGGTCGCGCCGGTCGGCTGGTTTAGCACATTAGCGGCCGCAGAATACCCGATTGCCCCGGCGCTGGATAGCCGCCCGTCTGGCGCCCTTTTCCTTTTGTCGACTCTGTTATAATCCGCCGCCCCGATACATCTGCGGTAAGCCTCCATGACTGACGCTCCAACGCCGGCGAACCAAGTCGCCCAAAATGAAGCCCCCAAAATCGAGTTCCCCTGCGAAAACTACCCCATCAAGGTGTTGGGCGATGCGG
>CBFGWO010000200.1:0-3923 GCA_965652595.1 uncultured Cellvibrio sp.
GCGGGCAGCGCCGATTTGCAGCGCTTTTTACCCCAGGACTGCCACCACCACGGCCAATTTACCCAGCAAAAACACCTGCCCGCCCTGGCCCAACCGCTGACCAGCGAGGGGCGCTTTGCTTTTTCGTGCAAGGCCGGGCTGATTTGGCACAGCGATAATCCGCTGCGTGAAACCCTGGTTTACCCGCTCAAAGCCAAGCCCTGGGGGCTGGATGCCGAGGGGCAACGGCAAGGGCTGGATGGCCCGGTGCACAAGCAGCTGGGCAACCTGCTTAACCGCCTGATTGGCGGCGACCTGGCTTACCTGGAGCGGCACTTTCATATCACCGGGGGCGACACAGAGCGGTTGACGTTGGTGCCCAAGGCGGCGCGCATGAAGCGTTTTGTGCAGAGTATTCAGGTGGTGCCTAATGAGCAGCAGGTGGAAATCCTTATGACTCACAGCGCTGAGGAAGCCACCCATATCCATATTCTGGCCCAGCAAAGCCTGCCGCAGCTGAGTGCCGAGGTCTGCACCCAAGCCTTGCCTGACCTGGCAACCGCCTGCCAGGGCTTGCTGCCCTGAGTGGCAAACCTATGGCGCTGATCACCGACTACCCTCGCCTCGCCCGCCGCCTGCTATTGCTACTGGGGCTGATCGGCCTGGCCTGTGGCTGGCTGACACTCAACCGGGGGCTGGTGATCGAAACCGACCTGAAAAGCCTCTCCCCCGCCCTGAGCGATGACCCGTTTATCACCCAAACCCTGGATCAACTGGCCGAAACCGGTAGCCGCCAGATCAGCTTGGTACTGCTGCACCCGGACGCGGACACCCTCGACGAGGCCAGCACCGAGCTGGCGTTACACCTGGCGGAATCCCCCCAACTCTGGCAAGCCCAGGACCCCACCGAAGTTCTGCAAAGCTACCTGGATTACCTGGCCCAACAGCCTTTTGGCCTGCTGACACCCCAGGGCCAAGCCTGGCTGGAAACCCTGGATGACGAAGCGCTATTGGCCTTGGCCCGCAGCCGACTCTATTCCAGTGGCGGCAACCCGCGCCTACTGCCGCTGGAGCGGGACCCTTTTGGCCTGGCTAATGACTACGCCTGGCAGGCACTGGGCGCGCTGGCGGATGCTGAATCCGGTGAAGCTATCGAGCTTGATCACCCTGATTTTGCTGATCAGCCTTGGTATTACGCAGTACACAACCTGACCCTGGCCCCCGGCGCCTTGGATATGGGCCGTCAGGGCGAGCTGCTGCTGGCGCTGCAAAACCTCGAAGCCGAGCTGACAGCCGACTACCCCGGCAGCCGCTTTCTGCATTCCGGCGTGTTCTTTTTTGCCGCCGACGCCGCCAGCAGCGCCAAGCGCGATATCAGCCTGATCAGCTACGGTTCGCTGCTGGGTATCACCCTGATTTTGCTGCTGGTGTTTCGCCGCCCCCAAGCTTTGCTGTTGCCCGCCCTCTCCATTGCCGGGGGCAGTCTCTTTGCATTGCTGGTTTGTCAGGCGCTGTTTGGCGGCATCCATATCCTGACCATTGTGTTTGGCGCCAGCCTGATTGGGGTGGTGGTGGACTATTCACTGCACCTGTTTTACTTCCGCGCCCGTCAGGAGCGGGATCATCAAGCCCTCTACCGCGCCCTGGCGCTTAGCCTGATCACCAGCCTGATTGGCTACAGCGCCCTGGCCTGGTCGGGCCTGGATGCCCTGCGTCAGGTAGCAGTATTTTCCGGGGTGGGGCTGGTGTTTGCCTGGTTATTGGTGGTGGCGGTTGGCCCTTGGCTGGCTTCGGGCCTTAAACTCAAAGACGGTTGGCTGGACAAGGGCTTGGGCGCAGTCATGGCGGCCAGTGGTCGCCTAAGCGGCGGAACATGGCTGGCAGCACTGGCACTGGTGGCACTGTTACTCGCCGCTGCTGGCGGCTTTGAAATACCGGCAGACGACAGCCCGCGCGCCTTTTTTTCGCCCTCGCCCCAGCGCCTTGCCGAAGAACAGTTGCTTAACCCGCTGCTTAACCGCCAGGAGCCGGGCAGCTTTTTGCGGCTGGAGGCTGATCGCCCCAGCGTGATCTACGCACAAATTCAGCGGCTGGGCGAACTGGTGCCCACCGCCGAGAAGCAACCGCTGCTGGGTGTGCAGCTATTCTTCCCCTCCCCCGGCGACGCCGCCCGCGCCTACGCACTTAACCAGCGGCTCTACGGCCCCGAGGGACTGGCCCTGAAGTTTATGCAGAGCCAGGGTTTTACCCCCGAGGCCATTAACCAGCTGGCCGAGGACTATCGGCAAGTGACTGACCCCTGGCTATCGCCCACGGCTTTTTTTGCACCAGAGCCTGAAGATTTACAGAAAGCCTCGGCTCTACCGCCCTTTTGGCAAACCCAAAACGGCAAAATCAGCAGCTTTTTATTGATTCCCAGGGGCACAGACACCCGCGAGCTAGCAGCGCTGGTTGAGCCTTTACCCGGCGTGAGGTTTATCAGCCTGGTAGATGAGAACCGCACTGCTCTGGGCGAGCTGCGCCGCTCGGCCCTCTGGCTTCTGGCCCTGGCGTTAGTACTGGTGGCTGGGTTGCTACTGGCACGCTTTCGCCAGTTGGGCCAGGTAATACGGCTGATGCTGGTGCCCCTGGGTTCCCTGGGTTGCACCCTGTTGCTGCTCTCGGCCCTGGGGCACAGTCTCACCCTGTTTCATGTCATGGCGCTGTTCTTAGTGTTGGGGCTGGGCATGGATTACGTCATCTTCGTAACCGAAATGGCTCACGAAGCCCGCGCCAGCCTGGCCGCCATTACCCTTTCCACCGCCACCAGCCTGCTGGCCTTTGGCCTGCTCAGCGCCAGCAGCCTGCCCGCCGTTAGCGGCTTTGGCCTGACTGTATTAATCGGCAGTAGCTGTAACCTGCTGGGTGCGTTGTTGCTCGCCAGCCGCCACCTTTTCAAGGAGACATCCCCATGAGCCAAAAACGTGTTCTGGTTACCGGCGCCAGCCGGGGTATCGGCAAAGCCTGTGCGCTGCATCTGGCGCAGCAGGGTTTTGCGATTACGGTGCATTACCGCAGCGGCGCAAATGAAGCAGAGGGCGTGGCGGAAACCATTCGCGCCCAGGGCGGCCAGGCCAATCTGATGCAATTTGATGTACGCGACCGTCAGCAAGTCAGCGACACATTGCTCGCCGATATCGAGACCAATGGTGCCTACTACGGCGTGGTGTGCAATGCAGGCATAGCCGCCGACAACGCCTTCCCGGCCCTCAGCGGTGAAGAGTGGGACAGCGTAATTCACACCAATCTCGATGCGTTTTATAACGTGCTCAATCCGTTGGTGATGCCAATGATTCGCCTGCGCCAGGGCGGCCGTATTGTGACGCTTTCATCGGTATCAGGTTTGGTAGGCAATCGCGGGCAAGTAAATTACAGCGCGGCAAAAGCGGGCATCATCGGCGCGACCAAAGCGCTGGCCATTGAACTCGCCAAACGCAAAATCACCGTCAACTGCGTAGCGCCGGGCGTGATCGAAACCGACATGATCGAAGGCGTGTTTGCGGAAGAGGCGTTAAAGATGATCCCCATGCAGCGCTTCGGTCAGCCAGAGGAAGTGGCGGCCACTGTGGGCTTTTTGATGTCGGATGCGGCGGGCTATATCACCCGGCAGGTGATTAGTGTGAATGGTGGGTTTTGTTGATAAGCAGCATTCGCAGTTGACGGCAAACAGGGATGCTGCCGGACTGACAACCATACATATCAACGGATGATATATTGAACCATGAAAGACAACTCAGGGATCGAGACATTGTTAGATCTGCATGGCTCGCTGTTCGACCAAGGCGATGACTACTGGATCAAAATCGAGATTAAAGAAGCCATGAAATCTATTTTGATCGGCATTATGTCACAAGAAAAAATCCGTGCGCGGGCGCTCGCGATTGCAAGGGGTGACTACAAACCCA
>CBFGWO010000201.1:0-3920 GCA_965652595.1 uncultured Cellvibrio sp.
CAGCTGATACTGGCGGGAGCCGGTTCCGGTAAGACCAGGGTGTTGGTGCACCGTATCGCCTGGCTGATCCAGGTGGAGCGTGCCTCGCCCTATTCGATTATGGCGGTGACCTTTACCAACAAGGCTGCGCGCGAAATGCGCGGGCGCCTCGATGAGCTGTTTGGCGAGCTGCATCATCCCATCAACACCCGCAGCATGTGGGTAGGCACTTTTCACGGCCTGGCCCATCGCTTGCTCAAGGCTCACTGGCAGGATGCAGGCCTGCCGCAAAATTTTTTGATTCTCGACAGCGACGACCAGCTGCGCCTGATCAAGCGGGTTTACCAGGCGCTTAACCTCGATGAAGACAAGTGGCCCCCCAAGCAGGCCCAGTGGTATATCAACGGCCAAAAAGACGAAGGCCTGCGGCCCCAACATATCGACGATCACGGTGATCTGTTTATCAAAACCATGTTGCAAATTTACCGCGCCTACGAAGAGGACTGTCGGCGCGGTGGCATGGTGGATTTTGCCGAGCTGCTGCTGCGCGCCCATGAATTACTGCGCGACAAAGCCGCCCTGCTCGATCACTACCGCCAGCGTTTTGGTTTTATTCTGGTGGACGAATTTCAGGATACCAACAGCGTGCAATACGCTTGGCTGCGCTTGTTGGCGGGCAAGAGCGCCTGCGTGACCGCCGTGGGCGATGACGATCAATCTATCTACGGTTGGCGCGGCGCAAAAATTGAAAACATTCAGCGCTTCACTGAAGATTTTGCAAATACCCATACCATTCGACTGGAGCAAAACTACCGCTCCACCTCCACTATTCTCAAAGCGGCCAATGGCGTTATCGCCAATAACTTCGGTCGCCTGGGTAAAGAGCTGTGGACCCAAGGCGAAACCGGCGAGCCGATTTCGCTTTACGCCGGTTACAACGAACAGGACGAGGCGCGGTTTATTGTGGAGCGCATCCAGGCCTGGGTGCGTGATGGCAACAGCAAAAAGTCCTGCGCCATTCTTTATCGCTCCAACGCCCAGTCGCGGGTGCTCGAAGAGGCGCTGCTGCGTGAAGGTATTGCCTATCGTATTTACGGTGGCCAGCGCTTTTACGACCGGCTGGAAATTAAAAACGCCCTCGCCTATATGCGTCTGATCGCCAACCCCCAGGACGACACCGCCTTTGAGCGGGTGATCAACACACCTACGCGCGGCGTGGGCGGAAAAACGCTTGAAGATATTCGCCAATGCGCGCGCGAACAGGGCTACTCACTCTGGCAGGCCAGCCAGCAGATGCTGGCCAATCGCGTATTTGCCGCGCGCGCAGGCAACGCCGTGCAGGGTTTTATTCAGCTGATTGAAAAGCTCACCGCCAGCGCCAATGAAATAGATTTGCACGGCGGTACTTTGGATCTTGGCGACATAGCGCGGTTGGTGATTGAGGATACAGGCCTGCTGGATTTTCATCAGAGCGAAAAAGGCGAGAAGGGCCAGGCGCGCGGCGAAAACTTGCAAGAACTGGTGAACGCCTGTCGCGCCTTTGATGCCGAGGAAGACGATGAAAGCCTCACACCGCTGCAACAATTTCTCGATACCGCCGCATTGGACGCAGGCGAAAGACAGGCCGACGAATTTGAAGATGCGGTACAAATGATGACGCTGCACTCGGCCAAGGGGCTGGAGTTTCCGCTGGTGTTTATGGCGGGTGTGGAAGAGGGTTTATTCCCCCACAAGATGTCGGCGGATGATCCCGACCGCCTCGAAGAAGAGCGGCGCCTGTGTTACGTGGGCATCACCCGCGCCATGGAAAAATTATTTATCACTTACGCCGAAACTCGCCGCTTGTACGGCAGTGAAAGCTACAACGCGGTATCGCGCTTTGTAAAAGAAATCCCCAACGACTGTATTCAGGAAGTGCGTCTGAAAACCGCTGTTACCCGTCCGGTGAGTTATCAGAACACCAGTCGCCCAAACTTGAGCGACAAAGGCGATGACACAGGCTTTCGCCTCGGCCAGCGCGTGCGTCACGGCATTTTTGGCGAGGGCGTGATTCTCAAGTTCGAAGGCTCAGGCCCCAACGCGGTGATCCAGGTCAACTTTGCCCAGGCGGGTAGCAAGCGGCTGGTGGCCCAGTACGCGCGACTTGAGGCAATCTAAGTTCAATAACATCAAATAAAGATAACATCATGAAGACTAAAACTATCCAATGGACCCCGCTTGTTATTCTCCTGCTGGTCGCCGCGCTCGCGCTGGTATTTACGCTGCTGGTGATGGAAAAATCCCGTCAGCCTGCCGCTGCTGTTTTTAATAGCCAGGCAGAGGGTGCACAGCAAATTTACCGCTGGCGAATGGTCACCACCTGGCCGAAAAATTTCCCCGGCCTGGGCACCACCGCCGAAACCTTTGCCGACTATGTGAAGGAGATGAGTGGTGGTCGTTTGCAGGTGCACGTTTATGGCGCCAACGAAATTGTGCCCGCTATGGGCGTGTTCGATGCAGTGTCGGCCGGCAGTGTGGAGATGGGCCACGGCGGGGCCTACTACTGGCGTGGCAAGGTGCCCGCCGCGCAATTTTTTACCACTATTCCCTTTGGCATGAACGCGCAGGAAATGAACGGCTGGCTCCATCACGGCGGTGGTATAGAACTATGGCGCGAAGTCTATGAGCCGTTTAATTTGATTCCCTTTGCCGGCGGCAATACCGGCATTCAAATGGCCGGTTGGTTTAATCGCGAAATCAATACCATTGCCGATTTGCGCGGCTTGAAAATGCGTATCCCAGGTATGGCGGGCGATGTGTTTAATCGTGCGGGCGGCACCTCGGTAAATATTCCCGGTGGTGAGCTCTACACCGCGCTGCAAACCGGGGTGATAGATGCAGCAGAATGGGTGGGCCCGGAAAATGATCTGGCGTTTGGCTTTCACCAGATTGCGCGCTACTACTATTATCCCGGTTGGCAGGAACCTGGATCGACCCTGGAACTGATCGTGAACAAACAAGCGTTTGAATCACTACCAGCGGACTTGCAAGCCATAGTCACGGTGGCGGCGCGGGCGGCAAACCAGGATATGCTCGATCGCTACACGGCGCGCAACAATGCCGCATTGCAAGAGTTGACCGAAGAGCGCGGTGTGGAACTGCGGAAGCTGCCCGACGAAGTGTTACAGCATTTGTACGAAATTTCGATGCAACTCTACGCCGAGCAATCAGCGCAGGATCCTGCCTTTAAAAAAGTCTACGATTCCTACCGCGAATTTTTGGAAGATGCTCGCGCTTATCACAAGATATCCGAGCACACTTATTACGAAGTGCGGGAGAAAACAGTGAATCAATAGTGGGTGATAATTGGTGGGTAAGCTTTAAGGATGTTTGCTCGCCAACATCCGCTCCCGCACCAGCCACAGCATGGGCGCCTGCCCATGAAAATCGCCTTTCACTCTGTCTCTATCGAGATAGTAATGCGGATCCTGACTTTGACCTGTGCCAACACCGACTTCGCGCAAGTTACCCGATGGGTCCAGATGCGCCCTTAGCGCCAGCCAGGCTTTATCGACGGCGACCTGGTATTCATCGCCTTTCAGAAAACCCTGGCGTAACCCCAGTGCCATGGCGTAGGCGAACATGGCGCTGCCAGAACTTTCAGCCCAGGCGTAAGGATTGTCGAGGATTTGCCGCCACATGCCGTTGTCGCTTTGCAACCTGAGCAGCGTTTGCATCATCTGTGTGTAGGCCTGGTGAATTTCTGGCTGACGCGGATCATCAGTGGGCAAGCCCGCGAGTACTTCAGCGAGGGCAACAGCGACCCAGCCATTGCCCCTGCCCCAATAAATTTCCGCTTCGGGGCCGTGTAAAAACAATCCGTTGGCTTGCTGCAATTTTTTCAAATAGGCCAATACAAAGTCGGCCGCCCTGTCGCGGTACAAAGTGTTATTTGTTGCGCG
>CBFGWO010000202.1:0-3905 GCA_965652595.1 uncultured Cellvibrio sp.
CAACAGCCACCGGCTGCTGGCCATCGACCGCACCACCGACAGTCAACCCAGCGGTATTCGTGAATTCACCTACGATGCCGCAGGCAATCGCATTGCGGGCACAGCGGACGATGGCAGCGAACAGGCGTACAACTACAACCACGCCAACCGCATGAGCGGCGCCAACGTCAATTCCGCCCCTGCCGCCAGCTACACCTACAACCCGCTCGGCCAGCGAATTATCAAAACCCTGCCCAACAACACCAAGGAGATTTACCACTACGACGAAAACGGCCTGCTGATCGCCGTCACCAACGAAAGTAACGCCACCCTGCGTGAATATGTTTACCTAGACGGCCAGGCCATTGCGTTTATCACCAACGGCCAAATTCACTACATTCACAACGACCACCTGGGTACGCCGCAGGTGGCTACCGACCAGAACCAGCAGGTGGTGTGGATGGGGGATTATCAGCCGTTTGGGAAGTTGGCGGCTAACCAGAGCAACAGTATTGAGCTTTACAGCCGCTTTCCGGGGCAGTACTTCGACGAGGAGACGGGGCTGTATTACAACTACTTTAGGGATTATGATCCCTCGATAGGTAGGTATATTCAGAGTGATCCGATTGGGTTAGAAGGCGGAATAAATACTTATGTCTATGTGGAAGGTAATCCGCTACGTTATGTGGACCCGGAGGGGTTGGCACCCCTATGTCCACCTGGCCAAAGAGCAGTTCCAGCTGAAGGTTTCAGAGCTCAGTTTCCAAAAGTATTTAAGTGTGAGGCTTATTACTCACCTAAGGATCGACGCGAAGAAAGCCTAGATACTTTAGTTGAATTTGCTGGATGTGTGTTATTGGGCGAGTTCCAGACTAAAGTTGAAGCTGAGGTGGCTAAAGAAGCTGCGAAACGTACTGGCAAAAGAGTTGTTGTAGCGGCTGTTAAGAAAGCGGCTCAAGTCATGACCGGGCCTGTAGGGTTTGTGTATACGCTGTACGATTGTGGTAATGAGGATGATTGTGGGGTGAATGAATGAGAATTATAATTCTTGCACTGCTAATGTTGGTAATAGTGTTTTTTATTCCAGGGGAAAAGTGTACTGGAAAATTTCAGCTAACGCTGTTGTTTGCTTTAATTGCCGTTTTTTTTCTTAGTGTGTTTAGAGAAGTTTATTATTTCAATGGCGATCTGAAAGGCTTATTATTGTTAGAAGTCAGCCGGATTGAAGGCCGACTGAGTATGCTGGCTGTATATTTTACGGCGCTTTGCAGTTTGATTATTTTTCTAAAATCTACTCTCTATAGGCTTAAATTAACAAAAAACCGATAGGCTCAAAGCTAAATCAATAGTCAGAGCATACAAGACTATAAAAGAGCCTGTAAGCAATTCAGTGTAAAGCCCCAATGTCTTGCAGGTTGGGTGTGTATTGAGTCTTTTCGGTGTGTCTACACCACTAAAAAAACCCGCTCCATCTCACCCACCTCAAAATAACTGATATTGGCGAGGGTCACCTCGCCAATGGCGGTTAACGCCTCCTTGGTAAAAAACGCCTGATGCCCGGTAATCACCACGTTGGGAAAAGTCAGCAGCCGCGCAAACACATCGTCTTGCAATAACTGGTTGGAATAGTCTTCAAAAAATAAATCCCCTTCCTCCTCGTACACGTCCAATCCCAAATAGCCAATCTTGCGCGTTTTGAGTCCGGCGATAACGGCTTTGGTGTCAATCAAGCCGCCGCGCCCGGTGTTAATCAGCATCACGCCGTTTTTCATTTTGCCGATGGCTTCGGCATTGATCATGTGGTGGGTGGCGGTGTTGAGTGGGCAGTGCAGCGAAATAATATCCGCTTGTTGCCATAGCTCATCCAGCGACACGAATTGCACGCCGCGTGCAATCAATTCCGCGTTGGGCTGGGGGTCAAAGGCAATAACCCGACAGCCAATGCCGAGCATAATTTGCGCGAACACCTGACCGATTTTTCCAGTGCCTATCACCGCCACACACTTGTTGACCAAATCAAAACCTAATAAGCCGTTAAGCGAATAATCATTTTCGCGCACGCGATGGTGGGCGCGGTGCAGGTTGCGGTTGAGCATCAAAATTAATCCCAGGGCATGCTCGGCAACCGCATGAGGGGAGTATTCGGGCACTCGCGCGATGGTAATGCCCAATCGTTTGGCGGAAGCGAGATCCACCTGGTTAAAGCCAGCACAGCGCAGTGCAACCAGGCGTACCCCCTGCTGTTGCAATTGGGTCAGGCTGGCCTCGTCCAGATGATCGTTGACAAAGCAACACACGGCCTCGGCGCCCTGGGCGAGTAGTGCGGTTTGGGCGTTGAGCGGCGCTTCGATAAACACCAGTTGATGGCGCCCGCGATTGGCGGCTTCGAGGTATTCCCGGTCGTAGGCTTTGGTGCTGAAAACGGCCACTTTCATGGGGTGCTCCTTAGGCTCACTAAAACGAGTTCGCAGCGAATGTTTGAACCCGAGTCTACTGCATTGGATCGCGTGTCGCTTGACGCAGGGCAATTTTCCGGCGATTGTCGCCTGCCGCTGGTTTTTCGTTGAGCAAGGATTCTATGTACTCCACCGCGTTCCTGTTAGGTTTTGCACAGTTCTTATTGATGGCGTCAGTCGCCGTGGGTTTGTCGTTCAGTGGACTGGTGGGTGCCAAATTGGCGCCCACCCCGGCGATGTCCACCTTTCCCTTTCTGTTTGCTACCGCGACAACGGCGCTGCTGACACTGGTTTTGCCTAGGGTGTTTGTGCGCCTTGGCTATCGCCGCGCGTTTATGCTGGGTGCCGCCCTGGGGCTGGCCGGGGGCTTGGTGTGCGCCTGGGCGCTTTGGTTGGATTCCTTTCTGCTTTTTTGTCTGGGTTGCGTGTTGGCGGGCGTTTATCAAGCTTCAGCCCTTTACTATCGCTTTGCGGCTGCTGACAGCGTTGATGCTGCTCACAAGGGCCAGGCCATTGCCTGGGTGTTGAGCGGCGGCATACTGGCGGCCTTGTTTGGCCCCTGGCTGGGCAGCCGGGGCCTCGCCCTGACGGCTGATCAAGTTGGTGTGGGCAGCTATCTGGGCGCTTATTTGCTGGCCTGTGGCCTAACCCTGGTGGCAGTTTTCTTGCTTGGGTTTCTTAAGACCCCGCCGCGTAGGCAACTGCTCGGTGCCGAAGTAGAGGTTTCGTTTTTCGAACGTTTGCGGCACCCGGTGTTTTTGCCGGCGGTGATGCTCTGCGCCGGGGGCTATGCGGTGATGATGTTTGTCATGCTGGCCAGCCCCTTGGCCATGAGTCATTGCGGCTATAACCCCGCGGACGCGGCCAGCGTTATCCAATGGCATCTGCTGGGTATGTTTGCCCCTTCTCTGGTCACGGGCAAAGCCATTGCGCGCTATGGTGCCAGGCCAGTTGCCCTGGTGGGCTGTGTCTTATTGGCGTTAGCCTGTGCGCTGGCCCTGACCGGTGAAGCCCTCTGGCTTTTCCATATTGCGCTCTTGGGCGTGGGCGTGGGTTGGAACTTGATGTACATGGGTGGCAGTACGCTTTTGTCTCTGGTGGAGGATGAAGGTTTGCGGGGACGCTTGCAGGCGGCCAATGAATTTACCACCTATGCTGTGATGACACTGACCGCAGGTACAACCGGGTGGTTTTATTTTCACTGGGGTTGGCCTTGGGTGTTGGCTTTTAGCTTGATGGTGCTCTCGCTGGTTTTCCTGATCCTGGTGCGGGCATCCCGATCTGGCGTCGATTGATTAATAGATTATTCTGGATACTTGCTTGGGTATGACCTCCTCCCACCCACCCGACATTCCCGGTTACAGCCTGGTGATGGTGCTCAGTGAAAGCAGCAACACCCGGGTCGACCTGGTGTTGGAGCAGGCTACCGGGAGCGAGAGGGTCATCAAGTATGTGCGTTGCGATCAGCGC
>CBFGWO010000203.1:0-3904 GCA_965652595.1 uncultured Cellvibrio sp.
GGCACCTGGGACCCAAAATCCGAGGGCTTTCAAGGCCAACTGGCGGAGCAGATGCTGCGCGCCTACAACTTCGACCAGTTTTTTATTGGTGCGGATGGCCTGGACTTGGCCCGTGGCACCACGACTTTTAACGAGTTATTCAGCCTCAGCCGGGTGATGGCTGAAGTGTCGCGTGAAGTAATCGTCATGGCGGAATCCGACAAAATCGGCCGCAAGATCCACAACCTCGAACTGCCCTGGTCGGCCATCAGTGTGTTGGTGACCGACAGCGGCATCAGCGCCGGTGATCGGCAAACTATCGAACAAGCGGGCGTAAAGGTTATCTGCGCGCCCGCCAACAAACTCAACGAAAGGAGCTAAATCATGTGTGGAATCGTCGGCGCGGTGGCGCAAAGGGACGTGGTAGATATTCTGGTCGAGGGCCTGCGGCGCCTCGAGTATCGCGGTTATGACTCCGCCGGTGTCGCGGTGGTTAATGGGCAGGGCGAGCTACAACGGCTGCGCCGTCTGGGCAAGGTGCGCGAGCTGGCGGATGCGGTGGCGGCTGAGCCATTGCTCGGCGGCACCGGTATAGCCCACACCCGTTGGGCCACCCACGGTGAACCCAGCGAGCGCAACGCTCACCCGCATGTGTCCGAAAACCATATCGCTGTGGTGCACAACGGCATTATCGAAAACCACGCGCCCCTGCGCCGCGAACTCCAGGCCCAGGGCTATGTGTTCAGCTCGGACACAGACACCGAAGTGATCGCTCACATCGTCCACAGGGAGCTTAAAACTTCAGGCTCTTTACTGGATGCGGTACAAAAAGCGGTGCCTCAATTGGAGGGGGCTTATGGCACAGTGCTGATGGACAGACGCGACCCCAGCCGACTTGTGGTGGCCCGTTCTGGCAGCCCGCTGGTGATTGGCTTGGGTATAGGCGAGAACTTTATCGCCTCGGATCAGCTGGCCCTGCTGCCAGTTACTCGCCGTTTCATCTTTTTGGAAGAAGGCGACGTGGCCGAAATCACGCGCACCAGCGTGCGCATCTTAGATAAAGAGGGTAGAGCCGTTGAGCGCCAGGCTCACGAATCTACTGCCAGCTACGACGCGGGCGACAAGGGCCAGTACCGCCACTTTATGCTCAAGGAAATCTACGAACAGCCCCAGGCGGTGCTTAACACCCTCGAAGGTCGTTTGGGTGCGGCCAGCGTACTTGACGAAACCTTTGGCAACGGTGCTGCCGAACTTTTCAAAAAGGTCAAACACGTTCAGATAGTCGCCTGTGGCACCAGCTATCACTCAGGCATGGTGGCGCGCTACTGGCTGGAATCCCTGGCGGGCATTTCCTGCAACGTCGAAATCGCCAGCGAATTCCGCTACCGCAAATCCTTTGTCCAGCCCAATAGCTTGATTGTCACTATCAGCCAGTCGGGCGAAACCGCCGACACCCTGGCGGCCCTGCGCCTGGCCAAGGAGCTGGGCTATTTGGGCAGCCTCGCCATTTGCAACGTGGCCGGTTCCTCGCTGGTGCGCGAATCCGACCTGGCGTTTATGACCCGCGCCGGAGCCGAAATTGGCGTGGCTTCCACCAAAGCCTTTACCACCCAGCTGGTGGGCCTGGCGATGTTGGTGCTGGCTATCGGCAAATACAACGGCCTAAGTGAAGACGAGCAGCGCGGGATGACCACCGCCCTGCGCAACCTGCCCGCCAAACTTGAAGCGACTCTGGGCCTGGCCGGTCAGATTGAAGCTCTCGCCGAAGAGTTTGCGGATAAACATCACGCGCTCTTTTTGGGTCGCGGCGACCAATACCCGATTGCGATGGAAGGTGCGCTCAAGCTCAAGGAAATTTCTTACATCCACGCCGAAGCCTACGCTGCCGGTGAACTCAAGCATGGCCCTCTGGCACTGATCGACGCCGACATGCCCATCATTGTGGTGGCACCCAACAACGACCTGCTGGAAAAACTCAAATCCAACGTCGAAGAAGTGCGCGCCCGTGGCGGTATTCTGTATGTGTTTGCCGATGCCGAAGCCCACTTTGAGTCCGACGACACCATGCGGGTGATCAATGTGCCCCACACCAAACCCTGGCTGGCGCCCATTCTTTATACCTTGCCCTTGCAGCTTTTGAGCTACTATGTGGCGATCATTAAAGGGACTGATGTGGATCAACCTCGCAATCTGGCGAAGAGTGTTACAGTGGAATAATCAACCTTTAGTGCATCAGCTACCTGGGTACATGTAAATGCGCTTGGACATGGTCAAACGCGAGGAATCGCTAACCAAAGAAGAATTTCTTAACAACTATAAGTCGCAAAACAAGCCGGTCATCCTTGAAAATTTATCCAAGGATTGGCCGGCAAGAGACAAGTGGACGCTCGACTATCTTTGCAGCGTCGTGGGTGACAAGGTGGTTCCCTTGTACGGTGGTGGCGAGCCTGCCAAAGGCCACCGCCACCAGCACGCTCATGTAGCCGAAATGACCTTTCGGGAATTTATTGCCGCCCTTCAGCAGGGCGAAAACAAGCTGCGCATGTTCTTTTACAACATCCTCGAACAAGCCCCGCAGCTCATGCAGGACTTTTCGTTTCCGGATATGGGACTCAAGCTTTTTAAACGATTGCCAGTGATGTTTTTTGGTGGCAAGGGTGCCAAGGTGCAAATGCATTTTGATATCGACTACGCCGATTTACTCTTGTGTCATTTCGGTGGCAAAAAGCGCGTGTATTTATTTGGCCCGGATCAAAGTAAAAACCTGTATCACGTCCCCTACTCCTTCAGCAGTTTGTTTGATGTCGATGTAGATCAGCCCGATTACGAGCGCTTTCCCGCTTTGCGCAAGGTTGAAGGCCAGTTAGCTGAGTTGCGCCACGGCGACGTGCTTTATATTCCGCCCGGTTTTTGGCATTACGTGATTTACGACGAAGTGTGTTTTTCGTTGTCGCTACGTGCCTTGCCGCGCAACCCCAGGCATTTCGCCAAACTCATGTACAACATTTTTTATGTGCGCACTGTGGATGGCTTGATGCGTCGCTGGATCGGTCAGCCCTGGAACGACAAAAACGAGCGCCGCGCCTACGAGCGAACCCATCAACATCCAGCATCAGAAAATTCGAACTAACCGATCAAACGCCCCCTCTGTATTCGCACCATCATCACGCCTAAAGTGATCTGCAACCGAGGCGCTCTCATCCAGGATGTTCTGCGCCAAAGCCGCAAACCGGCGAGCAATAGTGCCCGCCGCGCACAAGTGGAGGTAGTTATGATCAGCATTCGTCACAGCCATGAACGGGGCCACGCCAACTTCGGTTGGCTCGACAGCCATCACAGCTTTTCCTTTGGCTCCTATTACGACCCGGCGCACATGGGCTTTTCGGCGCTGCGCGTTATCAACGACGACCGGGTAGTGCCCGAGGCGGGTTTCTCCACCCACGGCCACAGCGATATGGAAATCATCAGCTATGTGCTCGACGGCGAAATTGCCCACCAAGACAGCGAGGGCAACATCGCCACCCTGCCCCCAGGCGAATTCCAGTTAATGAGCGCGGGCAGTGGCATTCGCCACAGCGAGTTCAATCCCTCGAGTACCCAACCGCTGCACTTTTTGCAAATCTGGATTCAGCCGAACGTTTACGGCCAGCAGCCCGGCTACCAGCAAAAGGATTTTGGCCGCAAGCCCGGCTTGACCTTGGTGGTGAGCCCCGACGGCGCCCAAGGTAGCCTGGTGATCAAACAGGATGCGCGGCTGTATCAGCTGATATTGGAGCCAGGTGCCCAAGCGCAACTCGCCGCCAATAAAGCGCGCAAATACTATGTGCACTTGATCGAAGGCGAGTTGGACGTTGAAGGGGAGACTTTGCGCCCCGGTGACGGTGGCAAGATCGCCGATATCAGCGAGCTGGTGTTAACGGCAAAA
>CBFGWO010000204.1:0-3891 GCA_965652595.1 uncultured Cellvibrio sp.
CCATCACTGAAACTATTAATTTCGTTACCTATCCCCTGGTAGCCAGCGAGGGCGATTCGCGCCAATACCGCTATCTGGTGTTACCCAACAAGTTGCGCTTGTTGCTGGTGTCTGATCCGGAAGCGGAAAAATCGGCGGCGGCCCTGGATGTGCACATAGGCTCAAACCAGAATCCACCGGAGCGACCTGGGCTTGCGCATTTCCTTGAACACATGTTGTTTCTGGGCACCGCAAAATACCCGGAAGCAGGTGAATTCCAGGCGTTTATCAGCCAGCACTCGGGTCGCTATAACGCCTACACAGCGGCAGAGCACACCAATTATTTTTTTGATATAGACCCGGATCAACTGGAACCGGCGCTGGATCGTTTTGCGCAGTTTTTTATTGCGCCGCTGATGGATGCGGACTATGTCGAACGCGAGCGCCGGGCTGTTCACTCCGAATTCAGCAACGGCCTGGTGGATGATAGCCGACGCAGCCTGGACGTTTATCGTGAACTCTTAAATCCCGCTCACCCAAGCGCGGGCTTTACCGTTGGGAATCTCGACAGCCTGGCCGACCGGGAAGACTTTCCCATTCGCGAAGACCTATGGGCTTTTTATCGCACTCACTACACGCCAGAGTTGATGTCGCTGGTGGTGCTGGGACGCCAGTCACTGGATGAGCTTCAGGCGCTGGTGTTACCCCGCTTCGCCGCCATTCGCAGCCAGGAGGCGGCGCTTCCCCCAAGCTATCCGCCCCTGTTTGAAGACGACTTTCTACCTGCCATGGTCAGCATCCGCCCGGAAAAGGAATTGCGTCAACTGAGTTTTATGTTTCCTATTCCCAACGAGGATACCTATTACCCCTACAAGCCCTTTGACTTTATTGCGCATCTCCTGGCACACGAAGGGGAGGGTAGTTTATTTGCGCTGCTGAAAGAATTGGGGTGGGTGGAATCCCTTCATGCGGGCACTGGGCTCAGGAGTCGCCACGACGGCCTGTTTTATATCAACCTCGAACTTACCGAAAAAGGCGCGCGCGCGCGCGAGCAAATTCCTATTCTGGTGTTTCATATGTTGCGCCAGATAGAAGCGCGAGGTTTGCGTGAATGGCGCTATCGTGAATTGCAACAAATGGGCGAGATTAATTTCCGTTTTTTGCAGAAAACACCACCATTGGAAACCGTGCGCAGCCTGGCGCTTGCCATGCACACTTATTCACCCGCCGATGTGTTACAAGGCGGCTTTCTGTTTCGCGCCTATGACGAAAAGCTGATTAAAGAAACCTTGGGTTTTTTGCGTAGCGACCGGGTGTTGGTTTCTTTTATGTCGCCGGATGTTGAGGTGGAGCGGCGTTCTTACTACTACCAAACGCCCTATGCGGTTGCACCCTGGGCGCTGCCTGATGCCGAGATCAAACCGGCGATTCGCAAGCGATTAAATTTGCCTGAACCTAATTTGTTTATTCCCTCCCGACTGGGTGTGAAAAGCCAACCCCTGTTGCCGACCCCGAGAGATCTGCCTGAGAACAACAATCAACATGCGCCTCAGTTGGTGGTTGCACACCATCGCGCCAAGGCCTGGTTCAAGCAGGATCAAGTTTTTGAGCAGCCGCGTGCGCAGCTCTTTTTACGGCTCAAGTTGCCGCAGGTGGCGCAGGGTGTGGAAGGAGCTGCGCGGGCCCATTTGTTTGCCGCGCTGGTGCAGGATCAGTTGAGTGAATATGCCTATCCGGCGCGACTGGCGGGGTTGAATTATTCACTGCGTGCCAATCCACGGGGACTGGAAATCGAGATCAGCGGTTACAGCAGTCGTCAGGGATTGCTGTTAAATACCATTGCGGACCATGTGCGCCGTGCGCGCTTCGCGCCGGAGCGCTTCGAACTTCTCAAAGCCGAACTGGTGCGCGAGTGGCGCAACCAGCAGAAGGATTCGCCTTATAGGGTGCTCTTGCCGGAGATCCCGGCACTGCATATGGACCCTTACTGGAGCCCACGCGCACTGGGTCAGGCGCTGGAGGGGGAGGGCTTTAGTGAGTTCCAACAATTTGCCGCCAAGATACTGCGCGATGCCGAGCTGGAAGCGGTGTTTTACGGAAATCTTTATCAGCAGGAGGCCATCAAACTGGCGGCGCTGGCGGAGCATCAGTTATTGGGGTTGCGTACTGGTCGCGCCTTTCCGGAAGCGCGGGTTTTTCGCATGACCCCGTCAGACAAACCTTGGCACTATTCCCTGTCGCTGGATCACCACGATCAGATTGCCGTCCTTTACTTGCAAGCGCTGGGCGATAGCCCATCGGATGCGGCCCATATGCGGTTGTTGCGGCAGATTTTGCAACCCCGCTTTTTTGACCAGTTACGCACCGAAAAGCAGTTGGGCTATGTGGTCGGTGCCTTGCCCCTGGCGTTGCGCCAGCTTGAGGGCATTGCTTTTGTGGTGCAGTCACCGACGACAGATGAAGCCAGCCTGATGAAAGAAATCGCGCAGTTTATGCAAGATCAACAGGAGAGCCTGGCTGATAAGCTGGTTGAGAATCGCACTGCCCTGATGCGTGAACTGGAAGAGCCTGCGAGATCCCTGGAGGATCAAGCCAGTCGCTACCGCGATAGCCTGTTAACTGGCGATACCCAATTCAGTCGTCGTCGACAACTTGCCCAGGCGATGTCAGCGATCACTGAAGAATCCTTAAAAGCCTATTTCAACGCGGTGATGCTGGATGAGCGTCGTCGCCTGTGGTTGACCTCTGACAAAACAACAGTGGGGGAGCAGTTCCAATCACTGGATGATCCACAGGTCTATCGCGCGCGCCAGATACCCTTGCCCTATCACTAGCGCACCAGTCCTGTGCGAAGACGGGATAGCATTTGGTGCGCGCACCTTTTGTGAGCGTAAATTGCGCAAATATCGCTCGCTTTTCACCGAGGTTTGCCGCGCCTTGTGCACGGGTTCGGCGCATGTCAAGGGCTGGTAAAAAACGGCCACATATGTAAGAATTCGTGGATTTTTGCGCTCCCCGGCAGGCGCGGCAGCACCAATAACTCTACAGAAATCAATAACTTCTGTGACACTACACGCTGCGATTCGGCCCTGTTACAACTTCCAATACTGATTACAATCACCAGGTTTATATGTGCCCCAGGGCGCATAGTTGAGGAGATTTGAATGCTAGAAGATATCGACGCCATCGAAACGAAAGAGTGGCTGGATGCCCTGGAATCTGTAGTGCGCCACGGTGGCAAAGAACGCGCAGCATACCTGCTTAAAACACTGTCAGAATCGGCAGTTAACAAGGGTATAGAACAGCCGTCTTCTATCGTTACTCCCTATCGCAATACTATTCCCGCTGAAAAAGAAGTGCCTTTCCCTGGCGACAGATATATGGAGCGCAAAATTCGCTCTATCGTGCGCTGGAACGCCATGGCCATGGTGATGAAAGCCAACGACAATGACGATGGTCTCGGCGGCCATATCGCTTCTTTTGCGTCATCCGCCACTCTCTATGACGTGGGCTTCAATCATTTCTTCCGCGGCAACGACGGCGATCTGCCCGGCGACCTGATTTACTTCCAGGGCCACGTTTCTCCCGGCATGTACGCCCGTTCATTTGTTGAGGGCCGTCTGGACGAAACCCACCTCGACAATTTCCGTCGCGAAGTGGACGGCAAGGGTCTTTCTTCGTATCCGCACCCTTGGCTAATGCCCGACTACTGGCAGTTCCCCACCGTATCCATGGGCTTGGGCCCGATCAAATCCATTTATCAAGCGCGTTTTATTCGCTATATGGAAGCGCGCGGTTTGATTCCCGCGAGTGATCGCAAAGTCTGGGCATTTTTGGGCGACGGCGAGTGTGATGAGCCGGAAAGCCTGGGTGCCATTTCGCTGGCCACCCGCGAAAAACTCGACAACCTGA
>CBFGWO010000205.1:0-3888 GCA_965652595.1 uncultured Cellvibrio sp.
GCAGCCATTCCGGCTGATTGGTGCAAAGGCGCGTAGATTCAACAAAGCCCTAACCTATACTTCTTATTTGCAAGCATCGAACGTTTAATATATATCTGATGACCATGCAAAACGTTGAGGAGTTTTTCAATGAAAAATACACCTGAATCAGACGACATGTTGGGAAAAAACCAAAACCCGACTGGACAAGAAGCAAGTACCGAGGAAAAGTTTCCCTGGGGCAAACACATCGACATCAGTATGGACGGCCCCGTTATGGAATCGTCCTACGAAGTATCTACAGAGCTTCCCCAGTTTGAGATCAACGATGATTTTTTGCTACAAAATGATTCCTCGGACGATTAAGCACTAACACTACTCTTATCCAGCTTCAAGCTTCTGCTATCCGTTCAAGAAATGTGGGGTAATGAAGTGTTAACTCCTGCCTCACATTTCTCACCCGGTGCTATATTGCCCGCCGTTTCTACACCATTTTCAGTCTGATCCAACCTCCGGTAGTTCCCCATGTCCACCGCCCTTCCCCTTGGCCTTGCGCCCCTGGGCTTTGCCCAGCAAATGTCCACTCGCGCAGCGTTTTTGATTTCCGGCTTGGGAATGTCCAGCTGGGCGCCCCTGGTGCCCTATGCGAAAGAGCGCCTGGCGGTTAACGAAGGCGCGCTTGGGCTGCTGCTGTTGTGTTTGGGGGCTGGTTCGCTGGCTGCTATGCCGATGGCCGGTTTGTTAACCGGGCGTCTCGGTTGTCGGCGGGTGATCACGGCGGCGACTTTAGTGATGATGGCAAGCCTGATTGGTTGGATCAGCTCACCCAGCGTCGCCTTAATGGCGTTTAGCCTGCTGGTGTTTGGCGCCTCGCTGGGGATGATGGATGTGGCCATGAATATCCAGGCAGTGATGGTGGAAAAAGCCAGTGGCCGTTCGATGATGTCGGGCTTTCATGGTTTTTACAGTTTGGGCGGCATTCTCGGTGCTGCGGGTGTGAGTGTATTACTGTGGTTCGGCTTGTCACCGCTCGCGGCTGTCATCGTGATGGTGGGGATTATTTTTTTGGTCTTGCTTGCCTGTGTTGGCCAACTCTTGCCCTACGGCAGTACCAGTCGCGATCCGCTGTTTGTGATGCCCCATGGCAAGGTGATGCTGATAGGCGCGCTTTGTTTCGTGATGTTTTTAGCCGAGGGTGTAGTGCTGGATTGGAGCGCGGTGTTTCTTACCAGCCTGCGCGGTATTGACCCAGTGCACGCAGGTTTGGGTTACGCGGGCTTTTCGGTGTCCATGACCATTGCGCGCTTGACCGGTGATCGCATTGTGCAGGCGCTGGGCGGTACACGGGTGATTTTTCTCGGCGGTGTTTGTGCAGCGGCCGGTTATTTAATGGTGATACTTCTGCCTGCACCGGCCGCCGCCTTCGCCGGTTTTGTGCTGATTGGTTTGGGTGCCTCGAATATTGTGCCTGTGTTGTTTACGGCAGCGGGAAACCAGAGTGCCATGCCCGTGAGCCTGGCCGTTGCGGCTGTGGCTACCCTGGGTTATGCGGGCTTGCTCGCCGGGCCAGCGGTGATTGGTTTTGTGGCCGAGGCGAGCAGCTTATCTGTGTCTTTTGCGTTGATTGCTTTTGGATTACTGGTGGTGGCAGCTTGTGCGCGGCCGGTGACGGCCGAGCACAAAACCTAAAGTTCAAAAAATCTAAAGCTCAAGAATCAGGCTTGTCGTTTCGGTAACCGCGAGGCTTTGCTCCACACTCGCGCCGCCAAAACTGGCAACCACACGCGTTGGTGTTTTTTGCTCGTCACCGCCCTGACGGCGAATCAACTGTGTGACCACCGCGCTAAAGCGACCGCTGGCATCGGTGGTGCCCTGGGCGATTTGTTGGTCGTTGATATCAAACAGGGCAACACTCGCACCCGCCACCGCTTGACCCGACGAGCGCACTTGTACTTGCAGCGTCCAACCCACATGAAAATCCTGCCCGGCATTTAAAAAACGCACTGAGTTCAGACTGGCGCCGCCCGCAAAACTCGCATCCACCATATGGTGATCTTTGAGCGCCCAGCCCGTATCAAACACAAAGGTGTAGTAGTCACTGCGACTGCCAATACGCACCAAATGGTTTTGGTGGAAGCGATGATTGCAGCCAGCGGCGTAGTAATCGCCCATGCGCACATTGGCGATGTTGGAAATCAGCGTATTGCCTTCCCACAGTATCGGTTCCTCCGTGCCACAGCGATCGCGCAAGCCTTGGGTAACTACCGCCGCCGCCTGACGAATACTGCTTGCCATATCGACTTTGATGACGTTATCGCGAATCACGTTGTTGCGAATGCTGGCATCCGCCGAATGCTGAATGCCCCGCGCTTCGGTGCAGCTGGAACCATTGCAAGCACCGCCTTTGATCAAAATGGTGTTGAGTTCATAAAGATTATCGGAGTAGTCGGCGGTAGAGCCGGCGTATTGCGTTAAGCGAAAACCGTTAAGTGATTCCTGATTGCCGTATTCGGTATCGCGAAAATCCGGCCCCTGGCCTACCAGGTGAACAAAGTTGTTGCGGTAAGTATTGCCCTTGCCCCAACCAATACCCACCACGTGATAGCCAGTGCCAAAAATACGATTGTTGCGATAGAGCGCGTTGTCGCCGCGCGAAATACCAAAGGAGTTGGTGGTGTAGCTGTCGATGTAGATTTCGTTGTTGTATACCTGGTTGCCGTGCAAACCCATTTGTCGCGTGCGCTTGATCAGGTTGTCGTAAATCTGGCCGCTGCCTGTACTGCCCGCCGCATAAATCATTGAGCGCGAACCAGCGCCATGACGATTGAGAATCACATCGCCCCTGTCCAAAAACACATTGTGATGAATGCGCGCATCGCCCGGCCCCCAATGCAGGTAAAGGCCGATCAGTTGGGGGCCGCCGTAATCCATTTCCACACCCGCCAATTCAAAGTTGTTGCCAACGCGCGCGTAAATGGGATTAAACCCTATGGCCTCATCTCTGTGCCCGGCGTTGTTGCCCGCACCCTGGCGAATAGTGCCGTTTAGGATGCGCACATTATCGGGATAGCCCATGGCTTTTATGCCGAAGGCGGCGTTGTCCAGATAATCCGTCCAGCCGCCGGAAATACTTTGCGCGCGATTGTTGTACACAATGGTGCGCCCGCCCAAATCCAGGGTGACATTGTCGGCGGTAAGATCAAAGGCCTTGCCGTTAACCACCAAATCCTGGGTCACCAAATAGGTGGCGCCTTGGGTATTCAGGCTATAGGGCGCGTTGCCCGGCATGTCCTCGGGTATCCGAATGGCGGTTGGCATTTCCTGGGATGTGAATGAGCGGTTGGGGCCAAAAACACGATTGCCGCGTTCATCTTCAATCACCACGCGATACTGGTAGCGGGTGCCAGGAGTCAGGCCGGTAAGCCGGTGCAGATGCACGGCGTAACGCCTGTCGGTGAGCGAGGTTTGCTGGCCATAAGCCTCTGTAGGGCCGTATTGAATATAGGATTCGGCAGGCAGATTAGTGCGAAAGCCAATACTCGCGGAAGCCTCTGAAACATATTCCCAATAGTTGCTGGGCGATTGCAGTTGCTGGCCAAAGGTGTCGTACACCAGCGCGTCTCGCTGGGCGCCAAATTGTTGATTGGCGAATTGGTTAAACGCTTGGTAAAGCGCGGCGCCAGGATAATTAATTGCTCCGGCAGATTGACTGCTGAACGAACTGGAATTTAAAGAGCTTGAGGACCTGGAGCTGGATGACCTGGAGCTTGAGGAACTGGAGGACCTGGAGCTAGAGAACCTGGAGCTTGATGACCGGGAACTCGAAGATCTAACGCTGGACGAAACAACACTCGACAACGAAGACGAAGACACCAGTGAGCTGCTCGAGGATCCCTGACTTGAAACAGA
>CBFGWO010000206.1:0-3711 GCA_965652595.1 uncultured Cellvibrio sp.
GTTCTTTTTTGAAGTAAGTTCTTTTTTGAAGTAAAGAGGTACATCCATCCCGTGAGTAAAAATTGGCAAGACCTGACCCTCGCCCTGGCCGGCCTCTTCCAGGCCGCGGGCCTGGTGGAACAACTGGCCAAAACCGGCTACCTCCCCACCGACGCCTACCAATGCAGTATCGAAAGCTTGTTTGAGCTGGACCCTGCCAATACGCTGGCAGTTTACGGGGGCTCTGTTAAAGGCCTGGACTTTGGTTTGCGGCTCCTGAGTGAACTGCTGCGCGATGGTTCTCAGGCCCAAAAGCGCCACGGAGATGCCCTGCGCTACGGGTTGGGTGTGCTCCACCTGCAAAAAAAACTCAGTAAACGACGGGATATGCTCGGTGTTATAGGCAGCCGACTACAGCAGGCCAAACAACAAGCCCAGCATTTCTCTACCACCCACGATAACGTAATCGCCAACCTCGGCGGCCTCTACACTGAAACCATTAGCACTTTTCGCTTTCGTATTCAGGTGACTGGCGACTACAACTACCTGCAACAACAGCGCATTGCCCATCAGGTTCGGGCACTGCTGTTGGCGGCGATTCGCTCTGCAACCCTCTGGCGTCAGTTGGGCGGCAATCGTTGGCAGTTGCTGCTGCATCGCAAACGCATCGCCGAACAGGTGGAGTTGCTGTTGCGCCAGCTTTGAGTAAGCCGCGACAACGCCGGAAAATGCCTGAAAAAGCACCGACTTTTGGGTATGATGGCGACCTTTTTAACGCCCGCCTTTATTACACCTGCAAGCCAGCAAGAGAATTTGACCATGAGCGACAGCTTCGACACCCTCTCCCCCCTTAACGCCATCTCCCCGGTCGATGGCCGCTACGGCAGCAAAACCACCGCCCTGCGCAAAATTTTCAGCGAATTCGGCTTAATCCGTTTTCGGGTAGAGGTGGAGGTGCGCTGGCTGCAACAACTGGGCCGCCACCCGCAAATCACCGAAGTGCCCGCCTTTAGCCCCGCCACCAACAGTTTTCTGGATAACCTGGTTGCCAACTTCAGCGAAAGCCAGGCCCAGCAAATCAAGGATATCGAGCGCACCACCAACCACGATGTCAAAGCCGTGGAATACTTTCTGAAAAAGCAATTCGCCGGTAACAGCGAGCTGGAAGCGGTACTCGAATTTGTACACTTCGCCTGCACCTCGGAAGACATCAACAACCTCTCCCACGCATTGATGCTACGCGAAGGTCGCAAGGTTTTTTTAAGCGATGCACAAGCGATTGTGGACGGCTTAGTCAAGCTCGCCCATGACTACGCCGATGTGCCCATGCTCTCACGCACCCATGGCCAAACTGCATCACCCACCACGGTGGGTAAAGAAATGGCCAACGTGGCCGCGCGCCTGCGCCGCCAAATCAACGCGGTAAAAGCCGTGGAGCTGCTCGGCAAAATCAATGGCGCCGTAGGCAACTACAATGCCCACTTCTCCGCCTATCCGCAAATTGACTGGCAAGCTAACGCGCAGCAATTTGTTGAAAGCCTGGACCTGACCTGGAACCCCTACACCACCCAAATCGAACCCCACGATTACATCGCCGAATTGTTCGATGCTATCGCGCGCTTTAACACTATTCTGATCGACTTTGATCGTGATATCTGGGGCTATATTTCACTCGGTTATTTCAAGCAAAAAACCATTGCGGGTGAAGTGGGTTCTTCCACCATGCCGCACAAGGTTAACCCCATCGACTTTGAAAACTCCGAAGGCAATCTGGGTATCGCCAACGCGGTCTTTACGCACCTGGCACAAAAACTGCCCATTTCGCGTTGGCAACGCGACCTCACCGACTCCACCGTCCTGCGCAATATGGGTGTGGGTTTTGGCTACAGCATGATCGCCTACGCATCTACCCTTAAAGGCATGGGCAAGCTGGAAATCAACCGCGCGCGCTTGGCCGAAGATTTGGATAATGCCTGGGAGGTTCTGGCCGAACCCATCCAAACCGTGATGCGTCGCTACAACGTGGAAGAACCCTACGAAAAATTAAAAGCGTTAACCCGTGGCCAGGCGATCACCAAAGAGTTGATGACGCAATTCGTGGAGACCCTGGATATTCCCGAAGAAGCCAAACAGCTGCTGCGTGAAATGACGCCCGCCAGCTATATAGGCAATGCGATAGATCAAGCCAAGGCCATTTAACGAATGATGAAATAAAGGGCTCGCAAGAGCCCTTTTGTTTTTAATACACATTGGAACAACACCGTGATTAGTCCTCTCACCCACCTCGGCGATATGCCCATTGAAGAATTCCTGCGCGATTACTGGCAAAAAAAACCGTTGTTGATTCGCCAAGCGTTTCCCGAATTTAAATCACCCATCACACCGGATGAACTCGCGGGGCTGGCGTTGGAAGAAGACGTGGAATCGCGACTGGTACTGGAAAATGGCACAACGGCCTGGGAGCTGCGTAACGGCCCCTTTGATGAAGAGACGTTTACCAAGCTCCCAGAAAAGCGCTGGACACTGCTGGTGCAAGCCGTGGATCAATGGGTGCCCGAGGTCAATCAACTCTTGGATTACTTCCGCTTTATTCCCAGTTGGCGCCTGGACGATGTGATGGTCAGCTACGCGCCCGACCAAGGCGGCGTTGGTCCCCACTTTGATTACTACGACGTGTTTCTGCTGCAAGGCCTGGGTAAACGCCAATGGAAAATCGGCCAGATGTGCGATAACCACTCGCCGCGTGTGGCGGGCACTCCCTTGAAAATCCTGAGTGAATTCCACACCAGTGACGAGTGGGTTTTGGAGCCCGGCGATATGTTGTATATCCCCCCCGGTATTGCACACTGGGGAACGGCTGTCGGCGATGATTGCATGACCTACTCGATGGGTTTTCGCGCCCCCAGCCATGCGGATATTCTCTCGGAAATTGGCCAGGAAGTTGCGCTCAACATCACCGACGACCTGCGCTACAGCGATCCGAATGTAACCCTGCAAGCCAACCCAGGTGAAATCAAACCCGATGCGATTGCGCAACTCCAGCAAATTATTCAGCAACATTTAACACCGGAAACTATTGCCTATTGGTTTGGCAAATACATGACCGAGCGCAAATATCTGGAGCATACTGACGAGGAACCTCTGGAAATCGATGCCGATGATTGGCAGGCTGCACTTGCCGATGGCCAACTGTTATGGCGCCATCCCGCAGCACGTCTCGCCTTTCACAGCGACACCAATGGCACCTTCCTGTTTGCCGATGGTGAGGCGATAAATTGCTCGCGCGCATTGGCCGAGCTGGTGTGTACCGAAACCGAAATCAGCTGGGTGCAACTCAAACCCTTTGTGCAAGAACCCTTTGATGTGGCAGCCGTATCGCAGTTAATTAATCAGGAAACACTCTTGATAGACGAGTAATCCATGAGCATCCAAATTATTCCCACCCATTGGCATGCCCACAGTGCAGAACTCACAGAGATTCGCGCACAGGTTTTTATGCAGGAGCAAGGTGTATCCGCCAAAGATGAGTGGGATGGTTTGGATGAGCAGGCAACCCACTTTCTGGTGATGGAGGCAAACCAAGCGATAGGTTGTGCGCGCCTTTTAGTGTCTGAAGTTCAAGGCCAAGCGGTGTTCCACATAGGCAGGGTCGCACTGCTGAAGCCTTGGCGCGGCCAGGGCATAGGCCAGCGCTTGATGCGCGAGGCTATTCAGTATTGTCGCGCACAGGAT
>CBFGWO010000207.1:0-3677 GCA_965652595.1 uncultured Cellvibrio sp.
CACTTCCAGCAAATGGCGGGCCTGGTGGCTTTTTACAACACCGATGCTTTTTATTATTTGTTTGTGTCGCGCGCGCCCCATGCTGAAAAATGCCTGGGATTGATGCGCTGCGAAAAAGGCCAGGTGAGTTATTTAATTGAGAAGGAATACCCGCTGGATGGCTGGGAGAATATTTATTTAAAACTCAGCATTCGCGATGATCGCATTCGCTTTTTTTATTCGCCTGATGGTGAACACTGGACGGCGGCGGGCTGGGAATATGACGCCTCTATTTTGTGCGACGAACAGGCGGTGCCTTGCGGCTTTACCGGCAATTTTGTGGGCATGGCTTGCCAGGATATCGCGGGCACTCGTTTGCCAGCGGACTTTGATTGGTTTGAGTATCGAGAACTTTAACGCTCTGAAAGAGGTAGCAACTCCATCACCTGAATGCACCAACCGCCCTCTGCCAGAGGGCGGTAGTGCCAGCGCAGATTGTCGTCGCCCAACTGCATGCCGTAGGTGCGTTCGGGTTCCGGGGTTTGGTAGCTGGGGCGCGGGTCCTGTTGCAGTAGTTGCACAATCAGTTCGCGCAAGTGTGACTGGTTGCGCGCTGCCAGCTGTCCCTCGGCGGTTTCACTAAATGTCACCGCAAGGTGAGCGGGTGGCTCATCCGCGAAACGATTAATCGCATCGGGTACCGCATCTACGTAGGGCACATAGGGTTTGATGTCCAACACGGGTGTGCCGTCCAGCATATCCACGCCACTCAATTCCAAAAAAAGTCGCTCACCTTCCTGAGTGATTCCTTCCAGTTTAACCACGGACAAACCAATAGGCGCAGGCCGCACCGGCGAGCGAGTCGCGAAAACCCCCAGCGTTTTATTGCCGCCCAATCGCGGCGCCTTGACGCGCGGCTTCCAGTCCTCCCGGCGATTGGCGTGAAACACAAACTGCACCCAGAGGTGGCTGGTGTTTTCCAAACCGACCAGTGCCTGGGGGTCGTTGTAGGGTGGCAGTAACTCCAGGCGGCCCCGCGCCAAGGGTGCCAGCCCCGGCTGGCGAGGTATGCCGAACTTTTCCTTAAAGCAGGAGTGGATCAGGCCAATGCGGGGGAAGGTGAATTCCATGTATTTCCTCGGTGATGTTTTGCCGCCCAACAAAAAGCCAACCGAAGGTTTTCGGTTGGCTTTTTGTTGGGCGAGTGACAATTATTTCAATTGAGGCTCAATCCACTGAACAATATCCTTGCTCAGGTCGTTCAGGCACTTGCGGGTAGCGGCGCAGACGGTGGCTGTGGTGCCCATATCCAGTACATTGGATGAGGGCGTGAACTCGTTCAGTGTCGCTATGGCGCAGGAGTGTTTGGCGCTGACAAAATCCTCGGGTGAGGTGATCAGTGCTGCGGTCACCTTGACCATGGGTAGGTTGGATTTTGAGCGAGTGCCAAACTTGTATTTCTCACCCAGCACCAGCTGCTCCACATCAATCGCCAGCACCGGAATAACGCCGTTGCGAATCTTATCGGCGGTTCCTACCGCTTCCATATTCAAGCCCTGGCTATTGCCCTGCGCAACCAGGCTTTCCACCAGTACCTTATCAATCTCGCAGGGAAAATTGCTTTGGGCGTAATTAAACCCCTCGACGTTAAAGCCGAGGTTTTGGTTGACGTATACCTGGGGTTTTTGAGCGCTGGCGCTTGCGGCAACCAGAGAAAACAGCAGGGCCGCGCCCAGACGGGAAATAGAAGAAGTGTGTTTCATGGTAAACCTCGCTTGATCTTGATAATGAAGAATGACCTTGACCTGAGTTCGTCGCTCCCGACCTTGTGCTTGGGCTCTGGAACTCGTGATTGGACTATAGGCGAGCGGCCTGAAAAAGTGCTGACCGCCGCATCACGCTTTACTTACCTTTCGCTTACCAATTAAAACCCCTTAAAAATCAGATAGATAAAAAATATCTGAAAGTGGCTGTGACTTGTCTGTAACAATCGCCATCGCGCACAATGTTCATCACCTTCATCGTAGAGCACCTGGTCGGCCTCACGTCAGCTGATCAGAAGCCAAGGGTAAGCGAACGTGGAAAAAATAACGAACGATCAACAATTTTTATTGGGTGAACTGCGGGTTGAACCGGCGCGCAATTGTCTATGGCTGGGCGAAAGGCAGCTGAGTGTGCAGCCCAAGGTGATGGAGGTGCTGCAATACCTGGCCGCCCATCAAGAGCGGGTGGTCAGCAGCGAAGAACTGATGAATGAGCTGTGGAAGGGGCGCATAGTGACCCAGGGGTCTGTGCAAAAAAGCATCAATTCCCTGCGCAAGGCCCTGTCCGAACTCTTGGGCGATAAGGAAATCATTGCCCACTACTCCAAGCGCGGTTATCAATTGTTGCTGGTTCCCCAGTGGCTGGCCCCTGACCCATTAGCGGCAGAGGAGGGTAATGCCTCGGCGAAAACGCGCCCAGGCAATGGGCGCCGTTGGTTATTGGCGGCTGCACTGGCCTTGGCGCTGGTGGCTTTAGCGGTGTTGTTCTGGGTCGCGCCCGAGAGTGAAGCGCCTTTGCATCCCCCCAAAGCCCACGCGACCCGTTTTGATTCCCTCGCGCAGATGGTCAGCTCCCCCGCCCACGAGCGGGATGCGGAGCCTCATCCCGGTGGCCGCTACCTGGCTTATGTGCGGGATTATTTGCAGGTGAGCGACGCCTGGTCGCTAGAGAGCCAATTGATGATCCGCAATTCGCGTAATGAGGATTGGCAAATTGCCAGCAGCCAGGGCTCCTGGGTGGCGCTGGCCTGGTCGCCATCGGGCAAGCAACTGGTGGCCATTGAGCTTTGGCGCCACGAGGCCTTGCCGCCGACGCCGGGCTTTTATGAATCGGCCAATTTTCTCTACACCTTTCATGTGTTTTCGCTGGATCTGGACAACAACCGGCTGGTGGAAAAGTACTTGCTTAGCCAATGGATGGGCCAAATTCATAGCGTGAGTTGGTGGAACGAAGAAACCCTGGAGTTTGTGGCCACCCAGGGGCCGGGCACCAGTCAGGAGCGCTATCGCTATGTATTCGCCGAGCAGGCGCTGAGCAGTGTGGACTCGCCCAAGGGGTTGGGCCGCCCCCTCTTTAGCGCCTTGCGTGAAGGGCGCACGGCCCTCGCCAGCCAGCAGGGGCAGCGGGTCCGGGTGGATTTGTTGGATGAGCAGTCGGTTAGCCGTGCCAGCTGGCAATTTGAGCAAACCCCGGTGGACATCAGCTGGATTCCGGACGGCAGTGGTGTGCTGCTATTCACCGAAGCGCGGCAGCAGCTGTTTGCGCTCTATTGGGACGGCCAGCAAAAGGAAATTGCCTTGCAACAGGGGCGCGAGCGGCGCTTGTCCAGGCCCAGATACCGCCCCGACGGCCAGGCGCTCTACCTCACCGACGAGCGACCCCGCAGCGGGCTGGAATGGCTGGCGCTGGACGGCGGGATTCAACCCCTGAGGGATGATGCCGAGCAGGTATTTTCCGCTGCGCTCAACGCCGATGGCCAGTTGGCGCAGCTGCTGCAACGCGGGGGGCAATGGCAACTGCAACTGAGCGGTGTTGAGGTGCCGAAGACACTAATAAGTGAGCTACTGACCCAGTTGCCCGGTGCCATTATCTGGTCTGATGATCAGCAGCAGTTGGTGTACACCCTCGGCAGGCGCCTGTTCTTTTTTGATCTG
>CBFGWO010000208.1:0-3438 GCA_965652595.1 uncultured Cellvibrio sp.
GTATTGCATGGCTGTCTCCCCTAAGTTCAGGAGAAACAAAGCAAAAAGCCCGCCAAAGCTGGTTTTGGTGACAGGGGTAGGCTTTGTACCCCAAAACAAGGCCCAGGTAGCATTTTTTTGGTGCAACAGCCGGGTTTAATGCGCCTCTTGCAAACAAATAACCACAGCCGCGTGGTAGGACTTCCAATAAACCGGTATCACGTAGGATCGTAGTTGGGACGGCAAATGAATGGCTCCAGGTGCGCCTTCGATCATGGCAGGTACGGAGATCATGAATTCATGGCCAAATACGCTGCGGGCGTTGCCAGAGATAATGTTGGCCACCTCACCCACCAGATCAAAAAGGTTGGCGTTACCCGTGTCTGTTTCGCCGATGCTGAGCAGCAGATGCTTGAGTAGTATGCGCGGCGCCGTAAAGTAAACACAGCCGCGATAGGGCCCAGAGATACCGATAATCCCGGTAACGTCGTAGGCGGCGGGTTTGTTGTTTTCGACCAGATAAGGTGTGCCCACTTTCACTTCCTTGTCATTGGTGTGATAAAAAAATCTGACAACCCCGTCGATAAAAACTTGCAGTGTTTGTTCCAGCATCTAATCCTCGATCAGCTCGTTGAGGGCGTCCAGCAGTTGCTGGTCGCTGAAAGGTTTGCACAAAAAGCCGCGTGCGCCTCGCTTGAGCGCTTCTATACCCGTGGCTTTGTCCGAGAGCGCGGAAATTACCAGGATGCGCAGTTCCGGATCCTGGGCCATGAGTTGTTGGATACAGGAAACACCATCCATTTCCGGCATGGTGAGATCCATGGTGACCAGTTGCGGGTGAAACTGTTTGAACAACGACAAGGCCTGAGCGCCGTTGGCGGCCGATGCAACAACGTTGAATTTCTCAGAGTCGTGACAGCGTTCGATTTTTCGGCGGATGATATTGGAATCGTCCACGATCATCAGTGATTTCATAACTCGTGCTCTTTGGCGGGTTTATGCGGCAATTTCATTGGTGGCCGTTGCGAGTGGCAGAGTAATAACGAAACGGCAGTGGCGCCCGCGTTGGCTGGAAACGCTAATCTTGCCGCGATTATTCAACACATGGTTCATGACCAAATCCATACCCACTCCCCGGCCAGCATCCGGTGTGACGGAGGTGGCAGTGGTAAAGCCTTCGTTAAAAATCAGGCGCAGCAGCTGTTTGTTACCCCAGGATTCAATCTCGGCTTCGGACCATTTGCCGGAGTCCAATGCGTGTTGGCGAATGGCGGCGTAATCTAACCCGCGACCATCATCCATGACGCTTAACTCCATTTCGTTGGCAGATAGCTTGGCCAGGCGCAGGTCTATGCGGCCTTCGGCGGGCTTTTCACACAGTTCCCGGTCATAAGGTGACTCGATACCATGCACTACGGCATTGCGTAGCATCTGCACACAGATGTCTTTGAGCTGTTGCTGGGTTTCAGGTGACATGGCAATTTCGTGGAGTCCGCTGCTTACCAGCCTAACCAGTTTGCCGTTGCGCAAGGCGAGGTGTTCGACAAATTCATGCAAATGGTCCCAGCCATCCTGGCGGCGTGTACCCACAATGCGTTGTGCGTCAGCGTTTGCAGGAAGGTTTTGAGTCACCTTGCCGAATTGGCCAAGTTTTTTCACCAGCAATTCCACTTGTTGGGTGTAGCTGATCAGCTGTTCAAGTTGTACCGTGAGCGGCAGGTAATCATTGCCAACCAAATCTGCTTTGCTGCGGAGCTGTGCTAGTTGATCTTCAAAGGCGTGGGCAGCGTTTTCAAAATACGCCAGTTTGAGTGATGCGGCTTCGCCTTTAAAGTTGTGAATTTCGCGAAATATATCGGTGATTTTTTCGCGCATTGTGGTCGAGCTTTTGGCAGGAGTGCCGAGAATACGATTGATCCTGTTAAAGCACTGGTAGCTATTGTCGAGAAATTCTTTTAACAAGCTTGGGTGTGTGTGCAGCAAGCCAGTCAGCATTTCCAGCTGGGATTCATTGTGCTTGCGGCTCTCTGCCAGCGCCTTTTCAAGTTTTATCTGTTCACTGATATCAACTACCGTCACCAGCACATGGGAAATCTCGTCTTGCTGATAAGCGCGTGCAAAATCAAATTTCAGGTGCTTGGTTAAAAAGCCGCCGCTTTCCTGAGCAATGTTGACCTGAATCTGGTTCAGGGGGTTGAGGTCGCCAATGAGTTTTTCCTTAATGCGTGAGTCAAACAATAACTCGATAAAGTTGCGCGCCGTTTCGGCATCCTTTGCGCTTACAATAGAAGTAAGCAGGGTTTGAAAGGAGGTTCCACCAAAAGTGTGATCGCCAAGTACCTCACGCAGCTTAGCGGAATGTTGCTCGCCGATGATTAGATGTCGATCTACCAGAAACAAACCTTCGTTAACCGTATCGAGAATCTCCGTTGTTTCGCGCCGCGCACTTTCAAGAACGGCATCGCTATCGCGCAATTGGCGAACAAAGTGCAACAAAATAAACAGGAAGTTAATGATGGCCAGGCTAATGCCTACGGTTTGAATCCAGCGCAGCCGCGTGGCTTTGGAAGTGGCAACCTGTTCTAGCGAGATGGTCAAATCATTCATCAGCTTGAGTAATTCCAGGTTGTGGGTTCGCGCCATTTGCGTGGCAGCGGCAAGGGATGCTTCAAGGCTTCTCTTGGCTTGGGCGTCACTGAGTAACTGATCTATAGCGTCTTTATAGGGCAGCCAGAGAGTCTCGGCTTGCTGCAGGGCCGCTTGCCCGCGAGTATCAACCACCCGATTCAAAGTGACTTGTGCTTGTGAAGCGTCGCGCACAAGGCCTCCGTGAAGAAAGCCCGTCAGGGTTTCGTCAAAGAGCGACTGGCTCAGGGTGAGTTCATCAAGGGCGGCGTTAAAGACGGCGGGTTCATCCTGCGCACTGTCCAAGACAAACAGCGATTTGGCCATGCGCTGAGAGAGCATGCGCTGCCGCCCGGCCAGGTTGACGTCCACTGCGTCGTCGGCGATTTCAAAGGAAATATAAAAGTTAAGAAGTAAGACGGATGCGTCCAACAATAAAAAGAGCGCAACCGAAATAATAATGCCGCGATATTTGCCGAAATCAAATTTGAACATGGATGAGTGGCCTGCGCGTGAGTTTTCGCCAAAGTTTCGGAGAGTCCCTATTTCAGGGTGGACAATCCCGCGTTGCGAAAGCTATGCCAAATTTGGATTGGCTAAATTTGCTGCGATCAGGTGCGTTTTTAGGGAGGTTTTTGAAAGGAGGGCAGGCTTTTGTTTGTTGTTGGTGCGTAGGGGCATTTGCTGTTGGTGCATGTATTTTTTTATTTGCACATATTTGGCGCCGAGCCAAGCCGAAAGTCTTCCGGCTTGGCTCACTCGAATAACGCAATATCAGGACAACTTGTGATCCATATCCCGTGACGGCTGGGCACAATTGCTGTCGCCCACCAC
>CBFGWO010000209.1:0-3339 GCA_965652595.1 uncultured Cellvibrio sp.
CTCGCCTCAAGCTTTGCCTTCTCTGCTGAATCCACCAGCACAGCAACCAGCGCAGATGTTAGCTATTTTGGCAATTATCGAGTCAACGGCAATCTTATGGGCATTGACCGTTTTATTATGGATAGCGGCGAAAAGGCAGTGCTTATTTCAGACTATGCATCAGGTGTTGTGCGGCGCTTGTTTCCCGTTAACGAAAGTGAAGCGGAATTTGTGATGGGGCCAGGGTTTAACACCCAAAGTCCCGTAGAGCTGAAAGTTCGATTGGTAAAAGACGACCAGGGCGTGGTTACCGGGCTGAAGCTTCACCACACAGACGGAACAGAATCCGATGCAACGCGGGTTCCCTTGCGCCGGAGGCAAGTATTTTTTGAGCAGGCGAATGCAAAGCTTTCTGGCACACTGATTCTCCCGAACTCAAAAGGGCCTCACCCTGCCATCGTCCTATTGCACGGCTCCGGCCCTCTCACTCGCTACAGCTTTGGCCCCTACCCCCATTTCTTTTCGTCGCTGGGCTTGGCGGTGCTGATTTTTGACAAACGGGGCACCGGCGAGTCCACAGGTTTACGCATGGATGCCTCAACGGGGACTGTGATGAAGCCAGCGCGCTACCCGGATGATCTGGCCAATGATGCACTGGCAGCTCTACATGTTTTACAGCAACACCCGGATATCGACCCCAAAAGAATTGGACTGTGGGGTTCAAGTGAGGGCGGCATGCTGGCAACCTATGTTGCATCAAAATCAAACGATGTGGCCTTTGCGATTAATTCTTCAGGCTTTATGGAGCCCTTGTGGGAGACTTTGAATTACCAGGTTGAGGCAATACTGCGCGATACCAAAACACCAGAGGATGTTATACAACGGCAACTGGACTTTGTTGATTTGTGGCTGCAAGTGGCCAGAACCGGAAAAGGCTGGGAGGAATTCAAAAAGCAGGAAGCAGCGCTGATAAAAAAGGATGGCTTTTCGTTCTTTCAATCCCGTGGAGAATATCAATCCTTGGAGCAACTGCGCTGGGATTGGAACCAGGTTCTGACATTCAACCCGCAAGATGCATTGGCAAAAGTGACCTGTCCTGTGCTGGGTTTGTTCGGAGAGCTGGATACCGTAACACCTGCCATTCGAGCAGGCGCGAATATGACGCGAGTACTTACCGAAGCCAAGCACAAGGATTTTACTGTTAGAATTTTTCCAAGTGCGGGCCATTCTCTATCCGAGTTGCCTGAAAAAAGGCGCATGGCGCCCGGCGTTTTCGATACTTTAACCACCTGGATTAACGCGCGAATTTAGCAAGATGAGGATTTTTCATGGTCGCCGAAGGTAATGCAGGGCAGTTGTTAGGCATAGTGACTTTGTTGGGTGCTGGGGTACCTGGCGGCGGGGCTGCTGATCGGTCCCTTCGGGCTGCAATTCATCAACGATCCTCACACCATCATTCACGTTGCCGAATTGGGCGTGGTGATGTTTCTTTTTGTGATTGGCCTGGAGATGAAGCCCTCGCACCTGTGGGACCTGCGCGGGCAGATCTTTGGGCTGGGCAGCCTACAGGTGGTGGTTTGCGCCATCTTGCTCACCTTTGTCGGCATTGGCTTTGGTTTTCCGTGGCAAGTGGCATTTGTGAGCGCAGCCGGTTTTGTGCTCACCTCCACAGCCATAGTGATGCAAGTGCTCTCGGAACGCGGCGACATTGCCGAGCCGAGGGGGCAACGCATGGTGTCCATTTTGCTGTTTGAAGACCTGTTGATCGTGCCTTTGCTGGCCCAAGCCAAGGCGCGGGAGGTGATGCCGAACGCTTTGCCCTGGAAACGGCAGGCGGCCTATTTGCCGGGCGCGCCTTGGTGCTGGGTAATATTGAACGTATTGATCCACCGCCGAATAAAGAAGAATAACCACCTCACCAAAGGTGAAAAAATATAACGAAATTAGGAGCGCCTTATGGGAAGCATGTCTTTTATTGATTGGATGGTGGTCGCGGTTTATTTTGCGGGCCTGGTCGCTATTGTTTACTGGTCTTCCCAGAAACAAAAAACAAAGGCGGATTATTTTCTTGCTGGCCGACACGCGGCTTGGTATGTCGTAGGTGCTTCGCTGTTTGCGTCCAATATTGGCTCTGAGCACATCGTAGGCTTGGCCGGCTCGGGCGCCGTGGTGGGTTTTGCCACGGCGCACTGGGAGTTACACGCCTGGATTATGGTGCTGCTGGCCTGGGTATTCGTGCCCTTTTATTACAAGTCCGGCGTTTTCACCATGCCGGAATTCCTCGAGCGTCGATTTGATAGCCGAACCCGGTGGGTGTTGTCGGTGGTCAGCTTGCTAGCCTATGTCCTTACCAAGGTGTCGGTGACGGTTTACGCCGGTGCGTTGGTCTTTAAAACCTTGCTGCCCGATACCTTTGGATCGCCCGATAACGCCTTTTGGGTCGGTGCCGTTTCTACAGTCATTCTTACCGGCATTTACACCATCCTGGGTGGCTTACGTGCGGTGATGTATACCGAGGTAGCACAGGCGGCTGTGCTCTTGCTGGGTTCGGCACTGATTACTTATTTCGGCTTGTCTCAGCTGGGCGGTTGGGGTGAACTAAAAACGCTCGCCGCCGCTAATGCGGATAATTTTGCCTTGTGGCGCCCTCTGTCTGATCCAGACTTCCCTTGGTTGGGAGTCATGATCGCGTCTCCGGTCATTGGTATCTGGTACTGGTGTACCGACCAATACATTGTGCAGCGCACACTCGCGGCGGAAAATCTCAAGCAGGCACGCCGTGGTGCTTTGTTCGGTGGTTTTTTGAAAGTATGGCCTGTGTTTATTTTCCTTGTCCCAGGTTTAATCGGCTGGGCTCTGCATCAAAAAGGCTTGATGATTATTCCATCCAAAACCACTGGCGGCATTGATGGCGACCAGGTATTCGCCACCATGGTGACCAATTTACTGCCTGAAGGGCTGCGCGGCCTGGTGGTGGCGGGTTTGCTTTCCGCATTAATGAGCTCATTGGCATCGCTTTTCAATTCTTGCGCCACCTTGTTCACCGTCGATATCTACGAAAAATTGCGCCCAGGTAAAAGCGAAATCCATTTGGTAAACGTAGGGCGTTTAGCCACTTTTGTGGTGGTGATTGCAGGGCTTATCTGGATTCCTATCATGCATAAAATGGCCGGCGGCGGCATTTATATTTATCTGCAAAGTGTGCAGGGTTATTTGGCACCGCCTATTACCTGCGTATTCTTACTTGGCTTATTTTGGCGCCGCACCACATCCCAGGGGGCTTTTTATGGCTTACTGATTGGCTTTTTGCTGGGCATGGCCAAGTTAATACTTGAAGCGATAAACAGCAATTCGGGCCTG
>CBFGWO010000210.1:0-3207 GCA_965652595.1 uncultured Cellvibrio sp.
CAATAGGAGGCAGGAGCCGACTATTAGCCTACAGGGATGTACTCGCGGCGTGTCTACCACACCTCTACCCACATCCGGCGGCCTCTCCACAAGACACCGAAATTACCCCACCGACCCTTCAAGGCTAACTTCCAACAACTTACCTGCCTCTACCGCAAACTCCATCGGCAATTCCTTAAACACCTCGCGGCAAAAACCATTCACGATCATCGACACCGCCTTCTCGGCATCCAAGCCGCGCTGCTTGCACAAAAACAACTGATCCTCACTCACCTTGGAGGTAGTAGCTTCGTGCTCAATGACCGCCGTCGGGTTTTTGCTTTCGATATACGGAAAAGTGTGGGCGCCGCATTTATCGCCAATCAACAGCGAATCACACTGGGTGTAATTACGCGCGCCTTCGGCGCCGGGGTTCATGCGCACCAGGCCGCGATAGGCGTTGGAGCTGCGACCGGCGGAGATGCCTTTAGAAATAATGGTCGAGCGGGTGTTTTTACCAATATGAATCATCTTGGTGCCGGTATCAGCCTGCTGATAATTGTTGGTCAGCGCCACCGAATAAAACTCGCCCACGCTGTTATCGCCGCGCAAAATGCAGCTGGGGTATTTCCAGGTGACCGCCGAACCGGTTTCTACCTGGGTCCAGGAAATTTTGGCGTTGGTGTGGCACACACCGCGCTTGGTCACAAAGTTGTAAATACCACCCTTGCCTTCTTCGTTGCCGGGGTACCAGTTTTGCACCGTGGAATATTTAATCTCGGCATTGTCGAGCGCGATCAATTCCACTACCGCCGCGTGCAACTGATTTTCGTCGCGCTGGGGGGCAGTACAACCTTCAAGGTAACTGACGTGGGAACCTTCGTCGGCAACAATCAGGGTGCGCTCAAACTGGCCGGTGTTTTGTTCGTTGATACGAAAATAAGTCGACAGCTCCATAGGGCAGCGCACACCCTTGGGGATATACACAAATGAGCCATCGGAAAACACCGCCGAGTTGAGCGCGGCATAGTAGTTGTCTTTTTGCGGCACCACCGTGCCCAGGTATTTTTTGATCAGCTCGGGATATTTGTGTACCGCTTCGCTGATGGAGCAAAAAAGCACGCCAGCCTCGGCGAGCTTTTCGCGGAAGGTCGTGACCACCGATACCGAGTCGAACACCACGTCCATGGCCACACCGGCCAAGGCCGCCTGCTCGTGCAAGGGAATGCCGAGTTTTTCGTAGGTGCGCAACAATTCCGGATCCACCTCGTCGAGGCTTTTGGGTTTGTCGGCCATACTTTTGGGTGCGGAGTAGTAAGACACCGTCTGAAAGTCGATATCATCATATTTAACATGTGCCCACTCCGGCTCGGTCATCTCAAGCCAGGCGCGATAGGCTTTGAGCCGCCAATCGAGCAGCCAGTCGGGTTCATTTTTTTTGCCTGAGATAAATCGAATAACATCTTCGTTTAATCCCGGCGGCAGGGTTTCTGCTTCAATAGCGGTATGAAAACCTGCGGCATATTCTTTCTTGATCAAGCCTGCAACTTGTTCACTCATCTTCTCACCTCGCCCGGCGTTCCGGACTTGCGAACCACGTTTGGTGGTTCTTACTGCTAAACACGGTAGTTGCCTGGTTGTTTTTTTAAAGCAGCACTTCGAATCCGTTTGGGGGAGGGGTATGTGTGGCTCGAAAACGCATGAATACGTCCGTGTAGCTCCCTCACTTCATCCCTGAAGTGAGGGTTTCGAACCACACATACCCCTCCCCCAAACTCACAATTTGCCAACTTGATAAATCGGAGTGCTTTCCAAAACTCCAATCGCAACAATCTGCTTTAAATCGCACCCGCCTTTTAAAAAGGAACAGAGCATCACAGCTAAAAATTCGCACCTGCGGGAGAGGGTGGGTGTACTTCTGAAACCCTCTCTCGCCTTCCTTCTTACGAAGCGAAACCACCTAGCCTCATCCCAAAAGCTTCAACACCACCTGCCGAACATGCTCAATTGCAAAATCTATGTCGGCGTCGGTTGTAAACCGCCCCAAACTAAAGCGCAAAGACGCCTGGGCCAGGTCGTCGCTCAGGCCAATGGCTTTTAATACGTAACTCGGCGACAGGCTGGCTGAATTGCAGGCTGAGCCGCTCGATACCGCCAGGTCGCGCAAGGAGAGCAACAGCATCTCGCCGTCACAACCGGCAAAGGCCAGATTCAAAATGCCTGGCACCCGCTCATCGGGGTGGCCGTTTAATTGGACACCCGGTAAATCTTTTAGGCCCTGCCACAAGCGCTCGCGCAGTGCGCTTAGGCGGCTGCCTTCTTCGTCGAGATGTTGCTGAGCTAACTCTGCGGCCAGGCCCATGCCTACGCACTGATGAGTGGCGAGGGTGCCGGAGCGGAGGCCGCGTTCGTGGCCGCCGCCGTGGATCTGGGGTTGTAGCTCTACGCCGGGGGCGCGGCGGACAAAGAGCGCGCCTATGCCCTTGGGGCCGTAAAACTTGTGCGCCGATAGCGACAGCAGGTCGATGGGTTTTTCGCTTAGGTCTATCGCGAGCTTGCCTGCGGCCTGGGCGGCATCTACGTGGAAGAGGCAGCCCTGGGCGCGACAGAGGGCGCCGAGAGCGGCTATGTCGTTGAATGTGCCCAGTTCGTTGTTCACCCACATGAGGCTTACAAGAAAAGTATCGGGGCGCAGGGCCTGGCGCAGTTGTTCTGGGTCGATTTGGCCACCGGCAGTTGGTGCCAGGCGGGTGACGGCGAAGCCCTGCTCTTCCAGCCACTGGGCCGGGTCGAGCACGGCCTTGTGTTCTATGGCGGAGGTAATCAGGTGGCCGCCTTCGGGGTGGCGCGCGCGGTAGGCGGCGGCAGCACCTTTGAGCGCCAGGTTATTGGCTTCGGTGGCGCCACTGGTCCAGACGATTTCGCGCGGGTCGGCGCTGATCAGCGCTGCCACACGTCCGCGGGCTTCTTCCACGGCCTCCTCGGCTTGCCAGCCATAAAGGTGGGAGCGGGAGGCGGGGTTGGCGAAGGTTCCGTCGAGCGTCAGGCAAGCGGCCATGGCCTCGGCTACACGCGGGTCAACCGGGGTAGTGGCGGCATAGTCCAGATAGACAGGTTTACGCACCTGCGTCTGGCTGACGGCGGGAGAAGTCGCAGCTAAGGTCACACTAAACTCACTCAAAAATTTCGTTACAGGCGATTTCCCTTTGCGGGTCGCGCTGGCGCACT
>CBFGWO010000211.1:0-3138 GCA_965652595.1 uncultured Cellvibrio sp.
AATACCGGTCATGCACGCAGGAATATCGGTGGAGTTTTCCGGCAACCATTTGCACTGGCGCTTGTGGCAGGGCATGCAGTCCAGGGGTTGATCCAGGTGCAGGTTGACGGTGTGGGGGCCAATAAGCCCCACCTTGGTGGGGGAAGTGGCGCCGTAAAGTGCGATCGTAGGAGTTTCCAGCGCCCCCGCCAAGTGGGAAAAGCCGGTGTCCAGGCCAACGACTCCGGCGGCGGCCACCAGCATTTCGGCGATAGTGGTGATCGAGAGACGCTGCTGGGGGCGGGTTGCCTGAGGGCAGGCAGCGATAATTTCATCCGCCATCACCCGCTCACTCTCGCTGCCCCAGATAATTTCCAGGCTGAACCCTTCGTCCACGGCCTTTTGGGCGAGCGCCTGCCAGTGGCTACTGGCCCAGAGTTTGGTAACCCAGGTGGTGCCAATCACAAATACCAGCTTGCGCGGGTTTTTAGGGATATGGCTGAAATTTTGGTTGATACCAAAGTTGAGGCGCGCTTGCAGCTTGTAGCCGAGTATCTGGCTAAAAAGCTGGCGAGTGCGCTCCACCGCATGCTGGTTTTTACCAATGATATGACGACGCTGGTAGAGCAGGGCGGCCAGGGGTTCCCGCGCAGAGCGCTTGCTAAAACCCTCAATCTTTTTGCAGCGCGCGCAGCGGGCAATAAACGCACTTTTCACCAGCCCCTGGGCATCGATCACCAGATCGTAGGCCTCGGTGCGCAGGCCCTGGCGCCAATAGTTAAATTCATTCCAGGAGGGTTTGTCTTTAGCCTTAAGCCAGCGGCGCAGGCCGATGGGAATCACCCGGTTGATGGCCGGGTGCCAGGCGGCAATCTCCGCAAAGCCCTCCTCTACCACCCAGTCGATCAGGGCGTCGGGATAGGCCTGCTTGAGGTCGGTGATCGCCGGGAAGGTATGAAAGATGTCGCCCATGGACGACATCTTGATCAGCAGGATTTTCATCAAGAAGCGACTGTCATCAACAAGCTACTGATAGTCCTTGTAAGACTTCTCTTCCACCAGCTCTGAGCCAAAGGCCAGGTTGATGTCTTTTTTTACTGTTGCACGCTTGTCGTTGGTCACGTAAACCGCACGCGCCAACTCGATAAAGGTGGGGCCAAAATCTTTGGCATATTCGCAATCGCGGATGTCGTCTTCGATCACCCACAGGGATTGGTTGATGTCCTTAAGAGCGGTTTTCAGCGGCGCCAGCTTGGCCTGCCCGGCCGCATCCAGCAATTGGTTGACCTTGGTGTTAAGCACCTCCAGCTCGTGGGTAACGTTCTTGAGCTTGGCCGGGTCGGTGATATTCACCGCCTTGATTTCGAGAATGGTGATCTTGTCGATCAGTTCGCCAAGGGAGATGGGGGCTTCGATCAGCATGGGGGTGTCCTGTTGGTCTTGAAATAGGCGGGCATCTTAACAAATGCGCGGCGGCTATTGCAGGGTTGGCTGCGGGACAGTTGGCAGGTTAAGAGGGGTAAATCACCTGTACCTGGCGCCGGTGTTTCTGAAATACTCTGCGGACGGATAAATTGTCCGACAAATAACAAATACGCTATCTGGAGATGTTATGAATAGACGATACGCAGTTTTCAGCCGATTTATACTGGTTTGTGTGTTCGGCCTGGTTGCGGCAGCCCAGGGTTCGCTGGCCTTGGCGGAGCAACCCATTAAAGCCTTCAAGGACATTCAGTGGGCTGAGCCCAAGGGCTTTTCGTTAACCGCTGATATCTACGTGCCGGACACCGGCAAAAAGCGCTACCCGGTGCTGATTATTTACCACGGCGGCGGCTGGTTGGTGAACAGCAACAAGATCATGGATGACATGTCCAGGTACATGGCGGCCAATGGCGAGTTGGTGGTGGTGAACATGAACTACCGCCTGCTGGGGGACGTGAACAATACCACCACCATGAATGAGATTGTCGAAGATGCCTTGGGTGCTGTGCTTTGGGTGAAGGACAACATCAAGCGCTACGGCGGCGACCCCAAAAAAATTGCCGTGACGGGCGACAGTGCCGGCGGGCACCTGGCGGCCATGGTGGTTTTGGCGGGGCGCCAGTTGGAATCAGATGGCTTTGCCGGTGACAGCCTCGGTTTCAACCCTACTTACCTGCCCGCGAAAAAGACCGCCGAAAAAGTCGCCAAACGCGATGGTGCCCGTGTACAAGCGGCCATTCTGAGCTACGCCGCCTTTGATGTGATTTCAGCGGCGAGAGGTGGCTTCGAAACCGCCAGCAATCCCTTCTGGCAGTGGGGCAATGCCACACCTCGCGGTATTTTTGGGGCTGATGTCAGCGTGGAAACCCGGCCCGATTTTTACGAGGCCATGTCGCCACTGAATTACCTGCCGCAGGCCAAAAAATACAAGCTTCCGCCGCAGTTTGTGTTGGTGGGTAGCGAAGATAGGCTGACGACGCCGGAAAGTGCCAAAGATTATGTGGAGAAGGTGACGGCGGCTGGTCATAAGGCTGAATTTAAAATTTATGACGGCAAGGGCCACGGGTATTTGGATTCCGGGTGTAACGATTACACGGGTGGTTGCTTTAAGGATCAGGCGACTGGGACGCTGGATGACATGATTGGGTTTTTGGGGAGGGTGTTGCGGTAGTTGCGATCTTAATTGTCATGCCTTCCTACGGGGGCATGTATTAACTGTGGGAGATAAAGCAACACAGCAATTCATGCTGCGTCGCTTTTCTCTCACGCTAGAGCCGGATAATTTCCCTAAGAAAATTATCCGCAATTTGACCAAACCTCTGGCGGGTGGCAGTAAAAAATTGATCTAAAGTATTGTTCGTAGGGCCGAGACATACTTCGGCCAGATGCTCAAGTGAATGGTTGTCGTTTAGGATCTGTCTCTAAAAACTCAAGCTGCTAAGCGGGATGCACTCGGCACATCCCTGTGCCTCGCCCTGCGGGCAGCTTCGCTGTGCAAAACGGCTGTCCTGCCGTTTTGTGAACCGGGCTAAAGAACAACCCCGCAGTTAATCAACAGCCCAAAACGAAAAACCCCGCCTATCTTGCGATAGGCGGGGTTTTTCGTTTTATTTGGTGGAGCTTAGCGGGATCGAACCGCTGACCTCAACACTGCCAGTGTTGCGCTCTCCCAGCTGA
>CBFGWO010000212.1:0-2994 GCA_965652595.1 uncultured Cellvibrio sp.
TTCAAGGGAATCCCTTACGCCAAGGCCGAGCGGTTTATGCCGCCGCAAGCGCCCGATGCTTGGGAAGGCGTGCGCGAAGCCACGCGCTTTGGCCCTATTGCCATGCAGGTTAATAGCTGGTCGCCCGAAGAGGCGATGGACGAGCATAAGTTGTTCACCGTGAATGTGTGGACTCAAGGGATTAATGACGGCAAAAAGCGGCCGGTGATGTTTTGGTTGCATGGCGGCGGCTTTAGTGTTGGCGCCAGCGATGATCCGATTACCGATGGCAAGATGCTCGCGCAAAAAGGCGATGTGGTGTTGGTGTCGGTGAATCATCGTTTGAATATTCTGGGCTTCCTGGATCTGTCTTCGGTCGATAAAAAGTACGCGGATTCCGCCAATGTGGGCATGCTGGACGCGGTGGCTGCGCTTCAGTGGGTGAATAAAAATATTCAGAATTTTGGTGGCGATCCAAATAATGTGACCATTCTTGGTGAATCTGGTGGTGGTGGAAAAGTCGGCACCTTGATGGCAATGCCAGCGGCCCAGGGGTTGTTCCACAAAGCGATTATTCAGAGCGGCACCCTGGTTAACATTATGACCAAAGAGCAGTCCACCGCGATTGGTGAGGCTCTGATGGAAGAAGTGGGCGATCTGACCAAACTGCTTACCATGCCCTACAAGGAGTTGGTTGTTGCGGGTGACAAAGCGCTGGCCAAAACGGTGGGCGTGAGAACACCTGGCTCGCTGAGGGTTACCGGGTTTGTGCCTGTGCCCGATGGCGTTAATCTGGTTCAGCAGCCGTTTACCCCAGGCTTTGCTGAATTTTCAAAAAATATACCGTTACTGATCGGTACCACACTTAACGAATTGGTAAGAACAGCTTACGGCGAAAAAGATCTTACCCTGGAAGACGCAAAAACTCGGCTAGCCCCTGTTTATGGTGAGCACACCGATAAATATATTCAGCTCTACGCCCAGGCCTATCCGGGTTACACACCCCAGGATCTGTTGTCGCTTGATACGGTTTTTCGTCCAACCACGATTAAAGTGGCTGATGCCTGGTCAGCAGCCTCCAAAGCGCCGGTCTATGCTTATATGCTGACCTGGAAAAGCCCGGTGGATGATGGGGCCAAAGGTTCATTTCACGGATTGGATATTCCGTTGGCATTTAAAAATCTTGAGTTGGGCAAGCATTGGACGGGCACTACCGAGGAATCCTCTATCCTCGCCGAACAGATGAGTTCTGCCTGGATTAATTTTGCACGCACTGGCAATCCCAACGCTGATGTTCTGCCTACATGGAAGCCCTATTCGCGTGCTAACGGTGAGACCATGATTTTTGATGCAACACCAAAAATTGTTAACCATCACGATCGGGCGTTGATGGACTTTGTTGTGTCAAAGCCCTGATCTATCTGGTAATTTAACGCGAGCTTGAATCTGCACTCCGAAAAAAGGTAAATGTTATGAAAAATTGTGTTGGCGTATTTCTGGTTATATGCGGCCTGGCTGGTTGCGCTTCGGATCAAAAAGCCCCCGAGGCAACCGCTGGCAATGCACAAGCTGTTGTACCAGCCGGTATTGAAAAATTTAAGGCCTACACCCAGCGGTTTCCTGAAACGGCGTTGATTACTCAACATCATGCTACCGGGCATATTGGTGATTTTTTCTTTACCCACTGGAAAGACGATGGTGCAGCGTCCTTGAATATGGATGCCGAGGGTAATTTCACCGTGAACTGGCAGGGCGGCGCCTATAACTATGTTGGCGGGCCGGGATGGCACTATGGTGATGTGAACCGCGTGATCGGCTATCGCTTTAACGAGGATAGCGGCGCGAGCTACATCACTCTCTACGGATGGGGTTATGACAAGGACATGCCAAAAACCGACCCGGCGCACTTGGTGGAATATTACATTTTGCAGCGCTGGACTTATGATCCCAGTCAAGACGGTGTTTATGGCAAAACCTTTGTCAGCAATGGCATTGAGTATTCCACTTACCGCTCAGTGCGCGAGCAAAAGCCCTCCATAAACAATACCTCCACTTTCTATCAGTACTGGAGCAAGCCATCTGAACAGCGGCCATTGGGTGAAGACAACGAAATTATTTTCGCTGACCACGTTAAGGCCTGGGCCGATACCGGCTGGATTATTCCCAACATGAACAACTTCGACGCCAGTGATGACCCAACCTACCAGGTGATGGCGGTCGAAGTATTCCATCCACGCAATGACGGCACAGCCTCCGGGCGTGTGTGGGATGCAACGCAGCGTTAATTGTCCAGGCGCACTATGAAACTCTTGTTCACAAGCGAAAACAGGTTTTTAGTGAGTCATGCCAAGAATATCGTCGAGGCTGGCGGTATTCGGACAATGCTAAATAATGAGTATGCATCCGGCGCGATGGGTGAACTATCACCCTTCGACGCCTGGATGGAGCTTTGGGTAGTTGATGATGCAGACTATGAAACAGCCAAAGCATTGTTAGACAGCGCGCTGGCGTCAACTCCCCAGCCAGCATGGATTTGTGCGCATTGCGGTGAAGAAAACGATGCCTCCTTTGAGCTGTGCTGGAGTTGCAATACAGCTCGCGCGAGTGAGGCATAGAGAATGGCTGTTGAATATTTCGTAAACCGTCCGCTCACCTATGAGCACTTTTCCGGTTTGCTTCAGCAAACATCCTTGGGTGTGCGGCGCCCGTTGGATGACAAGGATTGTATCGACGGCATGTTGCGGCATTCCAATCTGTTGGTTTCCGCGTGGATTGGCGATGACCTGGTGGGTGTCGCGCGTTCGGTAACTGACTTTTATTTTTGTTGCTACTTATCGGATTTGGCGGTATCCGAAAAAGTGCAGTCTCAAGGGATTGGCAAGGAGTTGATTCGCCATACCTTTGGCGCGCTCAAACCTGGCTGCAAGCTGATACTGCTGTCTGCCCCCCAAGCTGTCGATTACTATCCAAAAATTGGTTTTGAACCGCACAACAGTGCCTGGGTTATGGCAGACG
>CBFGWO010000213.1:0-2926 GCA_965652595.1 uncultured Cellvibrio sp.
GGTTAACTAACAGCATCGAAGCCCATCACCGGAGGATCGCAGGATGAACACCGCACTCGCACTTGAAGCCACACTACTTGAACCCGCGCCACAAGCCACCCCTGCCACACTCGCACCCCAGCACAAGGAACCCGCCTACTGTGTGCGCCTGCTGGTGCAGTTTATGACCGGCGACGATGGCCTAACCCCCGCCGCCCGGCGGCAACTCGCCAACCTGGCCAGCTTTTTAGTGGGCAACCCGGATACCGAGATACACCTGACTGGCCACGCCGACCCACGCGGCACCGACGACTACAACGACCTGCTGTCTTACCAGCGCGCCCTCAACACCAAGCGAGCGCTGCAAGAGCTGGGGGTTAACGCGGGCCGCATCAGCATCAGCGCCCACGGCTCGGCCTTTTCGCAGGCCATTCGCGGCCATCTGGAAACCTACGCCTACGACCGGCGGGTGGATATTCAAGTGTTCAAAGCGGAGGGTAAATCTATGGCGAATCATTAGGAGCCAGTTAACCAAGGCCGGTTACCGGGAGGAAGGCGCCAGGGATGGCATTCTCCGATTAAGACCATCAATCATCCACCACCTCAATCTGCGGCCCCTGCCCGCCCGCTGCCGCCAGCTGCTGCACACTCGCCACCAATTTACGTGCGATAGCGCGATAAGCTTGGCTAACAGCCGACTCAGGATCGGCCACCACAGAAGGGGTGCCGCCATCAGTGTTTTGGCGAATGCTGATTTCCAACGGCAAAGAGCCCAGCACCTGGGTTTGATAATCCTGCGCAATCCGCGCGCCGCCACCTTCGCCAAAAATATGTTCGGTATGGCCGCAGTTGGAGCAGGTGTGCATCGCCATGTTTTCCACAATGCCCAATACGGGCACGCTCACTTTGCGGAACATCTCTATGCCCTTGATGGCATCCAGCAGCGCAATGTCCTGCGGGGTAGTCACAATCACCGCACCGGTTACCGACGCCTTTTGCGCCAGAGTTAGCTGGATATCACCTGTGCCGGGCGGCATATCAATCACCAGATAATCCAAATCCTGCCAGGCAGTGCGGGTCAGTAATTGTTGCAGGGCGCCACTGGCCATAGGGCCGCGCCAAATAGCGGGGGTTTGTTCGGTAATCAAATAACCCATGGAAATGGACTGCAAACCATGGGCGATGATGGGCTTCATCCACTGGTTGCCCTCGGCGTCTACCACCACCTGCGGGCGGCGCTCGCCAATACCCAACATCACATGCTGGCTGGGGCCGTAGATATCCGCGTCCAGAATCCCCACGCGGGCACCCTCTTTGGCCAGGGCCAAAGCCAGGTTGACGGCAGTAGTGGACTTGCCCACCCCACCCTTGCCCGAGGCAACAGCAATAATGTGTTTAACACCGGGAATGGCGTTCGGAACGGGAGAAGACATGGGCAGCACCTCGACAACAGAAATTTCGAGGGGGGATTATTGGGTGTACGCCGGTAAAAACCAAGGGCCGGGCGTTACACCGCCAAATGAATCTCCTGCACCATACCCACATTGCCCTGCTCGGTCAGGTAAATGCTCGAACGCACCACCTCGCCAAGGGACTGATTGTTAGTGTCTTTTAATTGGAAGGGCGTGGACACATGGCCCAAAAAAATCGCGCCTATATCTTTATCGCCCAGCGCGAACAGCTGGCTGCTGCCATCTTCATTCATCACCCAAATACGCAGCTGGTTATAGATGCTATCGCCCGCGTCGATAAAGCGATTGCCATCTTCATCGTAGCGCGCCAGCTCGGCAAAACCCTGGCCGGTTGCGGGGCCGAACAACTCGCTGCCATCGTTCACTACCCCATCGCCGTTGCGATCCAACACCAGATAGCCGCTGCCGGGGCGCAGCATGGCGATTTGATCGGGTTCGCCGTTACTATCTATGTCAAACGCAAAGCGGGTTTGCGAGAGCTGCGCGCCCTGGCCATCAAAATTAATCACCAGCGGATCAATGGTTACCGCATTGCCCGCGCGCACCACCAGGCTGGACTCCTCGTAATACTCGCGGCTCATGCGCAGGCTGGCGCTGATATCGATGCGACGACCATCCGCCGTTTCAATCACGCCGCTGGCCATAAAAGTCATTTTCTCGGTTTCGCGGTAGCGCTCGTGGCGCTCATAGATCAACCCGAAACCGGGGGACGCGGGTTGCGCCGCCGCGGCTGCCGTGGGCGGCTCAACCTGGATATCCACACCCGTCGCCGTAGCGCCCGTGGGCAATTCCCCCGGTGTACTTACTTGCATACGGCGACCGGTAATGGCCTCATAAAACGCCATAAGCACCATCAGGTTTACGCGGGATTTGGCATCCAGGCTGGTATCCAGCTGCGCCTGGCTGGCGTGCAAACGCAAAAGACTGCCGCCAAGCGCCAGCCCCTCACGGGAAATACTCACCTGCTCCCGCCAAACCGGCTCCGCTGTTGGCTCGGCGGCAGCACCGGTATTGCGTTCGCCCAACCAAAACTCCATCCGCTCGGTAACTTGGTGCTGCTCTTTATATTCGTGCCGCGCCGCCATGGCGATATTGGCCTGCTTGATAATCATGCTGAGACTCCTGACAGGGCTATGCAGTCTATAGCGGCAATGTTTGGCTAAAGTTTAGGCGGATTGGCGCATAAATTTCGATGCCTGGAAGGTGGGCAGAAGTACCGGAAAAACAGTCTTCGAGACTCATATTTTTGGAGAAGGCATGATCCGGGATAAAAGCAGTGAAATATCATGTAGTTACTCAATAGCGGAGGAATCGTGATATGAGGCGGGACGATTGAATTATCTGGCGACGAAGGATGACGTAAAAGCGCTAAGCGCTTGACGGTACTGGGCTTTCGGCTTAGCTTTGCGATAATGCCGAGCGGAGATATTTTCGCCGGGGAAACGGCCTTCGAGGCTACGATTTAAATGTTATGT
>CBFGWO010000214.1:0-2798 GCA_965652595.1 uncultured Cellvibrio sp.
CCGGGAATCATTAACTGCTCGATACCCAGCATTCGACAGCCCGCCCATATCTGTTCCCTGTCCGCATCAAACTCCGGAAAGTCAAAGTGGCAATGGCTGTCGAAAAGTGCGCGGCTCACATATTGATCCAGCTGTTGAGGGCCCGGAGTTTAAAGCGGGTTTGGCGAAAACGAATGATCACGCCATCAACATAAATCGCTTCAAGCCTCAGCTCGCTGGCCAGGGTCTGGCCTGCGCGGTAAGCCTGGCCGTTGATTACAACGCTGGCCGCACCCGTGTCGGTAAAGTTGTGACTCGAATAGTTGATGGAGGGGATTTCCTGGCGCAGGCTCCAGGGCAGGTCGCCCACATCCGGCAGCTCGATAAGACTGGCATAGTTTTGTGCCGCTGCGGGCTCGGCGAGAGGCTGGGGTGGAGGCAATTGTTGTGCCGGCTCTTGTGGCAGCCGCTGCGATTCCGAGTCCGGGGTGCCCGCAGGCTCAGGCTGTTGATTAGCCTCTGCGTAGAGCGCTGCGAGATCCGCCTTGTGCTCACTGATGGATCTGGCAGGCGGTGCTGAACTTGCCACAGATTGTTGGTGAGCTGAGGGCGCCTTAATCGCTGAAGGCTCTTTGTTCGCTGAGGGCTCTTTGTTCGCTGAGGGCTCTTGATTCGCTGAGGGCTCCCTATCCGCTGAAGGCTCTTTATTGGCTGAAGGCGCTTTATTGGCTGAAGGCTCTTTATGCGCTGAAGGCGCTTTATTGGCTGAAGGCTCTTTATGCGCTGAAGGCTCCTGCCCAATTTCCGCCGCCGCAGGTGGGATGGATGCGGCTGGTTGAACAAGAGCGGGTTCTGGGTGCTCGCGCATCCACCAGAAAGCACTGGCCGCCGCTGCCAGCAATATCACCACCAACAAGATTGCAACACCGAACCAGGATGACTTTTGGGCGGCAGGTTCGGGCGGTATGGGCGGCAGCGGATGGCGGGTGTGAATATCCGGCAGGGGTTGGCTTTTTTGGCGCTCGCGCTCGGCCCGATTCAGCGCATCAAGAATCAACGACATCTCACTCTCCCCTGTCGAGCCAAACGGAAAACGCCGCCTCGTCCGTCAGTAGCAATTCATCCAACCCCAGGCGTTCGTTGAGTCGACGCAGGGTTTGGGTGCCCACAATGCCGTCCGGGTCGAGTTGTTGCTCGGCCTGGAAAAGCTGAACCCGGCGTTTGAGTACCGGACTATAGGTGTCGTGACTGAGGGGCTTGGGCTGCTGGTCGAGTTGGGCAAACTGCTGCGCCAGCCAAGCGGGAAAACGGCCCCGCTCACCGCCGCTTAGAGGGCGTTCGTAGGCGGGCGGGCGCCGCCACAGGTAATACACTTGCCCCTGCCACAATCCAGCCAGGTGCGCCCAATCCACCAATTGATAGCGATTGTCGACACGCACCAACGCTGAGTCTTCGGTAAGACCCACCAGGGTGGTGTAGGCCAGCTTCTTGTCCGCTGTTAACAGGGTAAGCACCATGGGGCGATTGATTTCACGCAGATCGTTCCAGGAGGTCAGCTGCTGGCGCTCGCAGGCAAAAGGCCCGGTTTGGGCGCAGAGGGGGCCTGGGTCACTGATCTGCAATTGCTCCCAGAGTGTTTGCTGAGCCAGCGCCAAATCCCTCACCCAAAAGTCCGGTGCAGGCTCAACCGTGTCAGTTTCTGCGGCAGAGGAAGCGCTCTCCGCTTCAGCAGCTTCCTCCTCTGACGCCATATCGAGGGAAACCTCTGGTGAAGACTCCACCAAATTCGGCGCCTGCAAAGATACATCAACGGAGGAATCACTGGATACGGACGACTCCTGTGCAAGCCCCGACGCCGATGGGTCGCTGACAGACTCAAGGCTACGCCCCACCCAAAACGCAGCTACCACCAATAACACCAAACTTAGCCCCGCTAGCCCCCTGGAGAAACCGGCACTGCGATACCAGGGCCTGGGTGGCGGCATCTCCTGACCCGAAACCTCCTGCGCCGACAGTCGAAAAATTTCTTCATCTACCTGGGCCTGCTGTTTGGCATAGGCGCCGAGCAGCATTCGCTCGCAGAGCACGTTGATCAAGCGGGGAACACCACCACTGAACTGGTGAACCCGCTCCAGTATGGCGGGGCTAAAGGGGTTGGGGCCGCGCAGCCCCGCTACATCCAATCGGTGGCTAACGTAGGCGCGGGTTTCGGGCAGGGTCAGCGCCTGTAGATGAAAGCGCGCAGTGATGCGCTGGGAGAGTTGGCGCAGCGAGGGGCGCTCCAGCAATTTTTTGAGCTCCGGCTGGCCCACCAAAATAATTTGCAGCAGTTTTTCGGTGGTGGTTTCCAGGTTGGTAAGCAGGCGAATTTGCTCCAGCACGTTGGGTTTAAGCAACTGGGCCTCGTCGATCAACAGCACTGTTTTGCGCCCGCGAGTGTGGCTTTCGAGCAAATAGGCGTAGAGCGAATCCACCAGCTCCTTGATGGTGATCTGATCCACCAGGTAGCGCACCCCCAGTTCGTCGCAAATGGTGCAGAGCAGCTCCGAGGCGCTGGCCATGGGGTTGAGCACTATGGCGATGTCGGTGTTTTCGGGCAGCTGCTCCAGCAGGCAGCGCACAATGGTGGTTTTGCCCGTGCCCACCTCGCCGGTCAGCAATACAAAACCGCCCACGCGAATGCCATAGAGCAGATGCGCCAGCGCCTCGCGATGCTGGTCGCTCATATAGAGGTAGCGCGGGTTTACCGCGATGGAAAAGGCAGGTTCTTTTAGCCCAAAAAATTCGTGGTACATAACGCTGTTATTATCCGCTGGCCG
>CBFGWO010000215.1:0-2652 GCA_965652595.1 uncultured Cellvibrio sp.
TGGGGCGGCACCCCGGCCAGTATCGACTACGGTGTGTTCGAACCCGGCATTCACTCCATCATCGTCGACCCGCGCGATTCAAATCACCTCTATGTAGCCGTGTCCTCCGCCGGGGTATTGGAAAGCACTGACGGCGGCCAAACCTGGGCCGGGCGCAATCGCGGCATGCTAATGGACTACCTGCCCAACCCCGAAGCCGACTGGGGCCACGACCCCCACTTTGTCACTCATTGCCCTGCACAGCCCAACCACCTCTGGCAGCAAAACCACTGCGGCGTGTTTTACAGCGAAGACGGCGCTCAAACTTGGAAAAGAGTCAGCCTGCCGGACATGGGCGTGCACTTTGGCTTTCCGATAGCGGCAGATAAAAAGGATGGCCGCACCGCCTGGGTAGTACCGGCGCGGGCGGATTCGGAGCGCATGGCGATTGGCGGCGGCCTGTTTGTGGCCCGCACCAGCGACGGCGGCCAAAGCTGGCAGGCGTTGCGCCAAGGTCTGCCTCAGGAACATGCCCACGACATCGTCTTTCGCCACGCGCTGGATGCAGCGGGTGATTGCGTCTGCTTTGGCAGCACCACCGGCAATGTTTACCTGTCGCAAGATCGCGGCGAAAGTTGGCAATGCCTGGGCAACAACTTCCCGCCGGTTTACTCCGTGCGTTTTGGTTAGTGCCCATGCCTAAAGTAGAAATGACCTCGCACCTCTACCGTTTTTTTCCGCAACTGGAGAACAAGCAGCTCACTGTGCCTTCGGGCTCAGTGGCCGAGGTGCTGCGCGCTATCAACGACCAAGCCCCCGGTTTTATCGACTACATACTCGATGAGCAGGGCGCTTTGCGCCGCCACGTAAAACTCTGCATCAACAACACCCTCGTGATCGACCGCAAGGCACTGACTGACCGGGTGCAGGAGGGCGACACTCTGTTTATCTTTCAGGCATTAAGCGGGGGGTAGCACCTGCAAGCTTGTGTTTTCGGCTCTGCTCGCTATAGTCCCTAACTCCCTGAAATCGCTCCGTCTAATAAGGTCGTTTATGGAAAGCAGCCCAGCTTCATCCGCTAAAGCTACTAAAGCCCCCAAAAACCCCAAAGCCAGCAAAAGCTTTGAACAAACTCTGTGGGATACCGCCGACAAGCTGCGCGGCAGCGTGGAATCCTCGGAATACAAGCACGTAGTGCTGAGCTTGATCTTCCTCAAGTTTGTCAGCGACACCTTCGAGGTGCGCAAGCAGGAGTTGATCGCCGAAGGGCAGGGCGATTATGTGGATATGGTGGATTTTTACACCATGAAAAACGTGTTTTACCTGCCGGAAGAGTCGCGCTGGTCGTTTATTCAAAAGCACGCCAAGCAGGGCGACATTGCGGTCAAGATCGACACCGCCCTGCACACGGTAGAGAAAAACAATCCCTCCTTGCGCGGCGCGCTGCCGGACAACTACTTCTCGCGCCTGGGGCTGGACACCAGCAAGCTGGCCGCGCTCATCGACTCCATCAACAATATCGACACGGTGGTAAAAGAACAGGATGGCGCCGCCAGCGAAATGGATATCGTCGGCCGGGTGTATGAATACTTCCTCGGCAACTTTGCCGCCACCGAAGGCAAGGGCGGCGGCGAGTTCTATACCCCCAAGTGCGTGGTCAACCTGATTGCCGAAATGATCGAACCCTATCAGGGCAAAATCTACGACCCCTGCTGCGGCTCCGGCGGCATGTTTGTGCAGTCGGTTAAATTTATCGAAAGCCATCAGGGCAATAAAAAAGACATCTCCATCTACGGCCAGGAGCAAACCGCCACCACTTACAAACTGGCCAAGATGAACCTGGCCATTCGCGGCATTGCGGGTAACCTGGGCGAGGTGCCCGCCGATACTTTTTTTAAAGATCAGCACCCGGATTTAAAAGCCGACTTCATTATGGCCAACCCGCCCTTTAACCTGAAGGAGTGGCGCGCCGCCAACGAACTCACCGACGACCCGCGCTGGGCCGGTTACGAAGTGCCCCCCACCGGCAACGCCAACTACGCCTGGATACTGCACATGCTGAGCAAACTCAGCGAAAACGGCATTGCCGGTTTTGTGTTAGCCAACGGCTCCATGAGCACCAACACCAGCGGCGAAGGGCTGATTCGCCAAAAGCTGATCGAGAATGACCATATCGACTGCATGATCGCCCTGCCGGGCCAGTTGTTTTACACCACGCAAATTCCTGTGTGCCTGTGGTTTATTACCAAAAACAAAAAAGCCCAGCAATTTACCGATGAGCGCGAACCACTGCGTGATCGCCGTGGTGAAACCCTATTTATCGACGCGCGCAATATGGGCACCATGGTCAGCCGAATTCACAAAGAATTAACGCCCGAGGATATCGAAAAAATTAGCCGCACCTACCACGAGTGGCGCTTCGACAACCACACCTGGCGCGGAGATATTGAAGTGCTCGGCGGCACAACTCCCGCGCTAAGCGAAGACGACGGCTATCGCGATATTCCCGGCTTTTGTAAATCCGCCACCCTGGAAGAGATCAAAGCCAACGACTACGTACTCACCCCAGGCCGCTACGTGGGCGCCGCGGAAGTTGAAGACGATGGCGTACTCTTTGAAGAGAAGATGCGTGAACTCAGCCAAACCCTGTACCGGCAGATGCAAGAGTCGGCA
>CBFGWO010000216.1:0-2641 GCA_965652595.1 uncultured Cellvibrio sp.
GAGCCGGGAATGAGTGGTACCCGACTCAACTTTTGTTTTGACGTGCCTGCAAATCTGCCTGCATCGGAGGACTACAGCAATGATTACCGCCTTTGGCGGCTATCCATCAATGCCGATCTGCCCGGTGTGGATTTGGGGCGACAGTTTGAGATTCCCGTTTACCCCACAGGTGAAAAGTCGTTCCGCCCCTTGCGACTGTCCACTGAGCATCCCCAGGCGGTGGAGCAGCGCGAGGCGTTGATTGAGTCAGTGTTGGAAATCCAGCAAATCCCCGGTGGTGTCGAGCTTTTCTTCCCCATGTTGCGCAACCCTTCCGGCCCGCTCTGGGGTGTGCTCTTCGGGCTGGTATTTGGCGGCGCGGGCGTGGGTATGTACTTTGCCGGTGATGCGCCCGCCATTTTGGTTTGGAGCTTTATCCCCATCGGAGCACTGATTCTTTTCTTCAGCATCAAAGCCCTGTTTGGCAGCTTGCGGGTGCGTCTGGATCGAGAGGGTTTGCTGAGTCAGCGCTATTGGCTCGGGCTGCCCATTGGTCGCGATCAGGTTGGCAGCAGCGACATCAAGCGCTTGGTAATCGATGTCAGTTACGAGCAGCAAACTACCAAAGGGCATAGCCAGGTGTGCAATATCAAAGCGGAAACCCACGCAGGTAAAAAAATTCCTGTCGCTAAAAATCTTAAAGGGCGTGAAACGGCGCAACAGGCGCTGGAGGCTATCGCCAGTCTTACCGGTTATTCTCAATAAAGGTGTTGTAATCAATGGACAGCAAGGTGCTTTATCCCTGGATTTTGGTGGTGCTCTTGAGTCTGGCAGTCATTTATATCCATGAGCGTGCCCCAAGAGTTCTGGTCGCCGATGGAGAGGTTAGTAGTCTTAAATTACCGGACGGTGGCAACTACGTAGGCGAATTGCGCGATGGCGTGATGCACGGCCAAGGCACCCTGACATTGACAGACGGCAGTCGATACCAAGGCGAGTTTTCAGAGGGCCGCTTTCACGGTCAGGGTGAATACGTCACCGCCAAAGGTGAACACTACACAGGCGAATTCGTTGAAGGTCAGTTGACTGGCAAGGGCGAGCTCAAACGCGACGAGGAGGCGTATCAGGGGGAATTTCTCGATTGGCAGTACCACGGTCAGGGCGTGTTAACGACCCCAAAGGGTGTTCACAAGGGCGAATTCAAATACGGCTATGCCGATGGAGAAGGGGAGTTTACGCCGGTAGATGCGGCGGTGCCCTTAAAGGGCATCTATTCCTGGGGCCAGTTGGAGGATCCGGCGGAGAAGGCTCGCGCAACAGCCCAGGCTCAGGCCCTGGAAGCGGCTATCTATCAACAGGTGCCGCTGATTGAGCAGGTAACCCAAGGCCTATTGCCCAGCGACCCGGATGCGATCAACCTCTATTTTGTGGGGGTGGGCGGCTACAGCCACCAGGATGTGTTTCGCAAGGAATTGGAGGTGATCAAAGCGCAGGTGGAGCGCCAGTTCCTCGCTGAGGGGCGTTCTCTGTTATTGCTTAACCACCTGCAAACCCTGGATACCTGGCCGCTGGCCACGGCCACCAGTTTGGAGTTGAGCCTGAAGGCGGTGGCGTCCAAGATGAATCCGGAGCAGGACATACTCTTTGTGTACCTCACTAGCCACGGCTCACGCGAACATGAATTCAGCCTGGAGCTCGAGGGGCTGGAATTACCTGATTTATCCGCCGAGCGCTTGGGGGAAATTCTTCGCCAAGTGCCCGCCACGAAAAAAGTGATCATGGTTTCTGCCTGCTATTCCGGCGGTTTTATTCCCCATTTGGAAGGGCCTGATACGCTGGTGCTCACCGCTGCCCGGCATGATCGCCGCTCCTTTGGTTGCAGCGATGACTCGGACATGACCTACTTCGGCCGAGCCTACTTTGTCGATGCACTGCCGAAGGCCAGCTCCTTTGAGGGCGCGTTTGAAATGGCTAAATCCTTGATTCGCCAGCGCGAAAAAGCAGTGGATGAAAAGGTAAAGCACTCCTTGCCGCAAATGGCCATGGGAGAGGAAATCCGTGCCTACCTGCCTCTGTTTTGGGAGGGGCTGGCAAACCAGCCCTAACCAATCACCTTGAGCGGAAAGCGCTTGCCCGCGCGGTAATCCTCGATTATCTGGAGTGTCATGGGGCTGCGCAGTTGGTCGCGTCTCTCAAGTAGCTCTTCATAGCTGAGCCAGACCGCCGCCAGAATGCCCTTGTCCAGGGGGCGCTCGGGGTCGTGGCTGACCGGCTCAGCGGCAAAGCTGGTGCGCAAATAGGTAACGCCATTGCTCGGGGCCTCGTAAAGGTTGATTCCCACCAAGGCGGTCAAGCGCACCTCCCAGCCGGTTTCCTCCAGCGTCTCGCGCAGGGCCGCCTGGGTGAGGGTTTCGTTGGGGTCCAGGTGGCCAGCCGGTTGGTTATACACTTGTTTGCCATCGGCTTCTTCGTAAACCATCAGGTAGCGACCATCTCGCTCGACGATGGTGGCGACTGTGACATGGGGTGCCCAGGTCATGGGTTTCTCCTTCAAATAGTGGTTTTAGGCCGATGGGTTGGTGGAGCGGCTTTTGGGCTTTTGAATAATCACCACTGCCGGTTTTGCTACCACCTTGGTTTGGGCTCTTCCCCTGCCTGCGCC
>CBFGWO010000217.1:0-2615 GCA_965652595.1 uncultured Cellvibrio sp.
TGCAACTGGCTTGCTTTTCCTCTCCCCTCGAAACCCGCCACTACACCGACGCCGCAGGCGCCCCCTGCGTTGAGCAGGACCCTCAACAACTTCTTCAAGGTTTACGCGAATGCCTGTTGCAGCTGGAGGCCAGCCTTGGTCCAGCAGTGACCGAGCTGGTGGCGGCCGGGTTTGCGGGCCAGGGTTCCTCCTTGCTCTGCTGGAACCGGCAAACGGGCGAACCGCTATCGCCGATTCTGAGCTGGCAGGACAGGCGCGCTGGCCAATATCTGCAAGATTTATCACTCACTCAAAGCGACGTTCTTTCCCGCACCGGCCTGCGGCTTTCTCCCCATTACGGCGCCAGTAAGCTGCGCTGGTGTCTGGATCATTTGCCCGAGGTGCAGGCAGCGAGTCGCGCGGGCCAGCTTTGCATGGGGCCTATTGCCAGTTTTGTGTTCCAGCATCTGACGGGCGCGGCACCCTCGGTTGATCCTGGCCATGCCCTGCGAACGCTGTTGTGGAATCTGCACGGCAACACTTGGGATGCGAAGCTGCTTAGCGCTTTTGGTATTGATGCCGCCTGGCTGCCGGAGTGCCGCTGGCATAACAGCGGCTTTGGTGATCTGCGGTTTGGGGATGTGAGTGTTCCTATAACCATTAGCCAGCGCGACCAGGGTGCTTCACTTTTTGCCGGTGGCCGACCGGATGCGAGTGCGGCCTATGTGAATATGGGCACGGGTGCTTTTGTGCAGTGCCTGAGCCAAACCCTAATTGCGCCAGAAGGTTTATTGGTCAGCCCCCTGTGGCTGCCCTCACCGGATAAACCCGATTCCCTTGGCCAAACCTACGCCTGGGAAGCGCCGGTGAACGGCGCGGCTGCTGCCTTGCCCTGGCTGGCAGCCGAAACCGGCGGCGAAGTTACCCCGGAGCGCATTCATGCCGCCTTAACTTTGGAGCCGGGGGAGCACTGCTTTTTATTGAACGGTCAGGGCGGGCTGTCTGCGCCCTGGTGGCAGCCGGATTTTCCATCGCGTTTTGGCGGCGACTTGAATTCGGACGAAAAAATTCTCGCCTGGCTCGAAAGCCTGGTGTTCCAGATCGCGGTCAATCTGGCGCGGATGCAGAGCCAGGTGCCGCTCAAGCGTATTTACTTGAGCGGTGGCTTAAGTCGGGCAGGAGGGCTGTGCCAGCGGTTGGCCAATATCACTGGCTTGCCCGTTACCCGTCGCCACAACCCGGATGCGACACTGCAAGGGCTGGCCTGGACCCTGGCGGGCATGCCCGATAACTGGCAGGCTGACACCGGAGAAACCTTTAACCCCCAAAGCCAGGTGCCGCTGTTGCAACGCTTCGCCGCCTGGCAAAGGGCCATGACCCAGGCACTGGGGCAGGACATTAACGGACGCGAAGACGGAAGCGAATAATGCATTACGATCTGGTTGTGATAGGCGCCGGTATTCAGGGCGCGGGCGTAGCCCAGGCAGCGGCAGCGGCGGGTTATTCGGTGCTGGTGCTGGAGCAAACGGCCATAGCGGCTGGCACCTCTAGCAAGTCCTCCAAATTGATTCACGGTGGGCTGCGCTACCTCGAAAGCGCCCAGTTTGGGCTGGTGCGCGAAAGCTTGCAGGAGCGGGCGCTGCTGCTAAAGCTGGCCCCTAGTCTGGTGGAACTTAAGCCTCTGCATATCCCCGTTTATCACCATTCCAGCCGCTCGCCGCTGACAATTCGCCTGGGGCTGAGCCTTTATTCCGCGCTGGCGGGTTTTGGCGCCGCCAACCGTTTTACGAGCCTGCCGCGATCCCGCTGGGATCAGCTGGAGGGTTTGCAAGCCCAGGGGCTTAAGGCGGTTTTTCGCTACGCCGAGGCGCAAACCGATGATGCCGCGCTCACCGCCGCCGTGCTGCGTTCTGCCCAAAGCCTGGGCGCCGAGTTGCTGATCCCCGCGCGCTTTATGAAGGCAGAGGTGAATGCCCAGGGTTGCCGCCTGGTGTACGACCTGCTGGGCCAGCAGCGAGAGGTGACTTGCCAGGTGCTGATTAATGCTGCTGGCCCCTGGGCGAGCCAGGTAAACACTGGCATCCAACCGGCGCAAACTCTGCCGGAGGTTGAGCTGGTGCAGGGCAGTCACCTGCTGTTGCCCCCTTTGTTGCAACAGTATTTTTACCTGGAATCTCCCAGCGACAGGCGCGCGATTTTTGTCTTGCCCTGGCGTGGCCAGTTAATGGTTGGCACCACCGAAACACCCCATATCGGCCCACCCGAGGCAGCCCATTGCCTGGAAAGCGAAAAGCAATATTTGCTGGCATGCTTGCGCCACTACTTTCCCCATTTGCCCATCGACGAGGCCCAGGTAAAAAGCTTTGCGGGTTTGCGGGTGTTGCCCCAGAGTTCGCAGGCGGCTTTTTCGCGGTCGCGGGAGGTGTTGCTGGCGGTGGATAACGAAGAACAGCCCAGGCTGCTCACCCTGATGGGGGGCAAACTCACTACTTACAGAGCCACCGCAGAAAAGGTAGTGGCGCGGGTGAGTCGGTCGCTGCCAGCGCGAAATCGGCGTGCCAACACCACCGAACTCTTTTTGGAGTAGTGTGCTTTGGAGTAATTTGCCTTACAGGGCTTTCCTCTACAGGGCTTTC
>CBFGWO010000218.1:0-2593 GCA_965652595.1 uncultured Cellvibrio sp.
GAAGAGGCGCCAGAGCAACTGGCGCAATCAATCAAAGCCTTGGCGGCAATCCGCAAAAAGCAGCTGACCCTTTATCCCGATATTCAAACGGCAATATCGGCGCGCGAAAGAGGCGTGTTTCCGTTAACGAGTCTTGCAGCCCAGATGTTGACGGAGCGGGGTGTGAAGCCGGTTGAGGGAGGGTATAACTGGAGCACAGATCCGCGTCTGCTTGCTCCATCGGCAATCAAACTGACGCGCGAGCATGTTGCCGCTTTTGCGGGACGCATTCTTGCACCGGTGAAATTGATTTTGGCGCAAGAGGGCATTCCCAAACGGTTTGCAAATTTTCAGCGAGACATTTCGGCTTTTTCTCGATTTGATGTGTTGAGTTTGCCTGGTGGCCATCACTTGCACATGGAAGCTGAGGCACCTGCTGTGGCGCAGGCGCTAAACAGTTTTTTTCATCCGCCAATTCAGGACAGCGTTGCATGATAAACGTGTTTTCGAAAGCGCTGTGTGCGCTCATGTGTTGGGCGCTGCTGTTAGCCTGCCAAACGGCGACGGCGGAGCTGAGTTTCAAACATTACCCTGAAGCACGAGTGATGTTCAGCTCGCGTGAAACAACCAGCGACTATGTGTTGGCCTTGGGTATCTATAAAAAATCCGAAGGGAGTTGGCTGCCGGAGCGGTCGCGACGTCTCAGTGGGCAACTCCAGCGTTTTACACTTGAGCTGCCGACGAACCACTCAGCGGAAGCGGGCTTTGATTTTTATCGCCAACAGTTGCAACAGTTGAATCGTCGTGAGCTGTTTTACTGTCGGGCACGGGCCTGTGGCACGAGCAATGCCTGGGCGAACAATCACTTTAAAATATTGCAACTTTACGGCTTGGATCAGTTTCAGCAGTTTGCGGTATATGAAGTGAGCAGCGAAACAGCCGCAACTTATTACGTGACGATTTACAGTGTACAGCGTGGGAATCGTCGAGTTTATGTGCAGCTCGACATTCTGCAGTCCGATAAGGATTCGGCGGGTGTTATTGCTGCAACCCCCGATACCCTGATCAGACTACTGGAGTCCCGAGGCTTTTACCTTTACCCCGATGTGATCGTCGATAGTGACAGCGGTGCTGCACAATTAAAGCTCTCCGAGACGCACCTGCAAACGCTGGTTAGTGTTTTGCAGCGCAAGCCGGAATGGAAGCTCGCCCTGGTGGGGCATGATTACCACGCTATGAGTCTCGCTGCGCAGCAGAAAGCCTCGCTTGTTTATGCTGAGCAGTTGCAACAAGCCTTGCAAGCAGCGGGTATTGCAGCTGATCGCCTGTCAGTTCACGGCCTGGGTGGGCTGGCGCCCGCTGGTCGCGGTGATCTCAGCGCACGGGTTGAAGTTGTTTTGCTCCCCTGATTCTCTCTCAAGACTAAGGCACCACTGTGAATTCATCTATCTGGCAGGGCGACCCTGCCGCCGATCTGCTCAGCCCCCGCGACCTCATACGTTGGGGGGCAAGCCGCTTTAATGAAGCAGACCTCTATTTTGGTCACGGCACCGACAACCCCTGGGATGAAGCCGAGTTTCTGGTATCCCATGCGCTGCACTTGCCGCCGCCCCTGGGCGACGAGTGGATGGATGTGCGCCTCACCCGCATCGAACGGGATTTGGCGGTGGCCTATATTCGAAGGCGGGTGGAAGAGCGTGTCCCTGCGGCCTACATCACCGGGCGCACCTGGTTTGCGGGCCTGCCATTCAGCGTGGATGCGCGCGTACTGGTGCCCAGGTCGCCCATCGCGGAGCTGATTGAAAAACATTTTGAACCCTGGTTGCCGCAGGAGCCGCAGCGCATTCTCGATCTCTGCACCGGTAGCGGTTGCATCGGCATAGCCACGGCCTACGCCTTCCCGGACGCAGAAGTCGACCTGAGCGATATTTCTGCCGAGGCTCTGGCTGTGGCGCGGGAGAATATTGCCCGGCACCAGTTAGGCGGGCGGGTAAGGGCTGTCGAATCGGATTTATTCGCTGGCCTTGCAGGGCGGGTTTACGACCTGATAGTCACCAATCCGCCCTATGTGGATGCCGAAGATCTGGCCAGCATGCCCGCCGAATACCACACCGAACCGGCGCTGGGTTTGGGCTCGGGTGAAGATGGCCTGGATTTCACTCGCCGCCTGCTGCGCGAGGCCGCCGACTACCTGGCTGAGGATGGGGTATTGATCGGTGAAGTGGGCAACTCCTGGGTGGCGCTGGCGGAGGCCTATCCTCAGATGCCCTTCGTGTGGTTGGAGTTGGAGCGGGGCGGTCACGGGGTGTTTCTGTTGACGGCGGCTGATCTGCGCGGTGCCAACCTGGATCTCTAGCTCAGGTTTATGCGCCTTTGGCATGCATAGCGTATAATCGCGACCTTTTCCCGGTCGCGAGTAGATTATGTCTGGCAACAGCTTTGGAAAACTCTTCACTGTCACCACCTTCGGCGAAAGCCACGGCTTGGCTCTGGGTTGCATAGTCGACGGTTGTCCTCCTGGTCTGACGTTGAGCGAGGAAGACATTCAGTTGGATTTGGACAGGCGCAAGCCCGGCCAGAGCCGCTTCACCACCCAGCGTCGTGAAGACGATCT
>CBFGWO010000219.1:0-2488 GCA_965652595.1 uncultured Cellvibrio sp.
GGTGGCCACAACCCGCCAATTATTGTGATTCACGGTAACCAAACCGAAGATGTGCCGGGCCATTACGTGCGCTTTTTGGAAAAGACCTTCAGGCGCGTATTGGATCTACACGGTACACCCATTCGCATTGAGTTCCGCACCAGCGACAACCCCTATGCCGATCGCAAAAAGAAGATGACCTCTGCCCAGTATTCCCGCATCAAACGATTGGCTGAAAACGCCAGCAAGAACAACAGTAAAAACACCAGTAAAAAGAAAAAGTAATCTCGCACCATGGCTAACCTTGCCGTTATCCTTTTTTGCCTGTGCTTGGGGCTGCTGTTACAGCACCTCAGGCGCATGCCGGATAACGCCGCCACCTCGCTGAACTTGTACGTTATCTATGTGGCCTTACCGGCGCTGATTCTCAGCGAAATTCCGCAGCTGCAACCCAATGCCGAGGCGCTATTACCGATAGTTTTTGCCTGGATATTAATGGCCCTGAGCGCTCTGGGCGTGTGGCTGCTGGCACGGGCTTTTCAATGGTCCAGGCCGGTGACTGGCGTGCTGATGCTTACCGTTCCGCTGGGTAATACCGGTTTTGTCGGTATTCCGCTGCTGGAGGCTTTGGTAGGCCCGGAAGCCGTGCCCTATGCCATCCTTTATGACCAATTTGGAACCTTTCTCGCCCTAAACACCCTCGGCGTGATAGTGGCTGCCCAATATTCTGGCGCTCAATCGTCGTTTAAAAAAAACATTAAGGCCATTGTCAGTTTTCCGCCGTTTATGGCGCTGTGCATTGCGCTGGCCACGCTGATTTTTGATTATCCCGATTGGTTAAGTCATGCATTGTCGCGAATCTCTACTACACTTGTGCCAGTAGTTATGGTGGCTGTCGGCCTGCAATGGCAACTTCGGTTGGATCGTCACTATCTTATGCCCCTCGGCGTGGGCCTGGTTTTTATTCTATTTATTACGCCGGCAATTGCTTTTTTGTTGTTGTGGTTATTAGGTTTGCAGGGATTGGTGCCCCGCGTAATTGTGCTCCAGGCTGCCATGCCAGCGATGATCTCTGCCGCTGTGCTCGCCATGAGCCATAACCTGGCGCCTCGTCTGGCTTCGGCGCTGGTTGGCTATAGCTTGCTGTTATCCCTGTTGACTGTTTGGTTATGGCACGGAGTGATTGAATAACTGCAGAGCCTCTGCCTTCAATGCTCCAAAGTCTTATTCATGGAGCTGACAATATGACGCAGGGTTCACCTCTCAAACCGCTGGCAGCACAGGCAACGCCGTCTTCTTCGTCCACTTTCGATCCCCTCGCGGTCGACACCTACGCTTTGCATCTGGCACGGGTTAACGATACTCGTCAGGTAGTGGCGAGCGAGGATATCTATAACGCGAGTGGTGCGCTTCTGGTAAAAAAGGGCACACCTATTACCCCCAGCGTTACCCGCGCTATTGTCAATTTCAAATTACTCAAACCTATCTCCGACGCGGTGAGCATTGCGCGGGAGCTCGACAACCACGAGCTGTTGCAGCGCTTTGAACACCTGCTGGAAAACGATAAAGGCCTTAGGCGCATTCACGACTGCCAGGATTTGGCGTTGCTGCTCGAAAGCCAGTGTCTTAACTATCAAAAATTTCCCTTGCTGCGTCAAAAAATCACGGTGCTTGCCGAGCGCATGCCGGAAACGTTTGAGCGCGCACTCTATTGCGCCTGGCTTTCGTTACTCATTGCCAAGCAAATGCGTTTGCCGAAAGAGGAAGTGGCGGCCGTGTTCCTTGCGGGCCTGTCTCACGACATTGGTATGCTGCATATCTCCCCGACGATTATTAACAAGCAAGGTGAACTTTCCGCTGAAGAGTGGCGGCAAATTCAGGCGCACGTGGTGATTGGCCAAAAAATTCTGCAAGCCGTTGATGGATTGCCACCGCTGGTCAGCCAGGCAGTACTGGAGCACCATGAGCGCTGCGATGGTACGGGTTACCCTAGTGGTAAAGTGGAAAGTGAACTCACGCTGCACGGCCAAATTATTGCGCTGGCCGACAGCGTGATCGCGGTATATCACAATCGCTTTAAAGCCCAGGGGCGTAACTGGCGCGATGTGATTCCGGTTATTCAGATGAACACCCAGGCCTATTTTTATCGCAACTACGAGGTGTTGGTGACGGTATTGCGGCGCAGCGAGTTACCCGTCGCCAATGTGGTTTATGGCAATCAGGTGCCGGAATTTGTGGAGTCACTACTCAACAAAACCGTGCTGTTAAAACGCTGGTTTACCTCGCTCAAATCCTGCCTGACGTCTGTGGGTTTCAACCATGGCGATCGCAAGCTTCACGCACTGCAAAATGTGCTGATTCATATCGCCACGGCGATTCACGGTTCTGGCCTGCTTGATGAGGGCTATGTGGTTTGGCTGCAAAAAGTGCGCGATGAGCATTTGAGTGATGCTTACCGCGAAGTGGAAGAGGCGTTTTTAATGCAGGAGGAAGTGACTTTTCACTTGCA
>CBFGWO010000220.1:0-2421 GCA_965652595.1 uncultured Cellvibrio sp.
GACAATTTGAAAAAGTCCGGTGCGTTTATTCCTGGTATTCGACCAGGTGAGCAGTCGGCAAAGTATATCGATAGCGTTCTTACTCGGTTAACCCTGGTTGGCGCTATCTATATGACCGCAGTGTGTCTCATGCCCCAGTTCCTGATACTGGCCACCAACGGCAAAGTGCCTTTTTATTTGGGGGGCACCTCATTGCTGATCGTGGTGGTGGTAGTGATGGACTTTATGTCCCAGGTTCAGGCGCATCTGATGTCTCATCAGTACGAGTCGCTGATGAAGAAGTCAAACTTAAAGGGATTCGGCAGCGGCAACGCGCGCTAATCCGGTTTTATTGAGGTTGGATCATGAAAGTTCGTGCTTCTGTTAAAAAGATTTGTCGCAATTGCAAAATGGTGCGTCGCAACGGTGTTCTGCGGGTAATCTGCAGCGTAGAGCCGCGCCACAAGCAGCGTCAGGGTTAATCGTCAGACCTGATGGGTTTTTAGGGTAGATGCAGGTAGAGTCGAGAGGCCTACCTGCATTCTATTTAAGAACCCCCGGATGCGTTTAACCACCCAGGGGGCGTTGACTGTCGTCTGACGAGAAATTGTCAGGCTATTGTTTTTTGGTGATTTATCCGCTATCCTTGCGCGCCTTTTTAGTCCGGCGCCGGATGGTGGTAATTGTCGTCAGCGCTGCAATTTACGTGTTACTGGAGTAATTTGAATGGCCCGTATTGCTGGTGTAAACATACCAGATAACAAACACGCGGTTATCTCGCTGACTTATGTCTATGGGATTGGCCGTACTACCGCTAAGCAAATCTGCGCAGCCACCGGTGTTGCTGAAGATACCAAGATTGGTACTTTGTCTGAAGAGCAGATGGACTCTATCCGCAACGAGGTAGCCAAGCACACCGTAGAAGGTGACTTGCGTCGTGTTATATCGATGAATATCAAGCGCCTGATGGATCTGGGTTGCTACCGTGGCTTGCGCCACCGTCGCGGCCTGCCGCTCCGTGGACAGCGCACTAAAACAAATGCGCGTACCCGCAAAGGTCCTCGTAAGCCTATCAAGAAGTAATTTGGGCTCGCGTTCGTCATTCAACTACGGTAACCACAGGTTAGGAAGAGATTGCTATGGCTAAGCCAGGTAATAAAACCGCAACGAAAAAGAAAGTCAAAAAGACAGTGGTCGATGGGGTAGCCCATATCCACGCGTCTTTTAACAACACCATTGTTACTATCACCGACCGCCAGGGTAATACCCTGACTTGGGCCACTTCAGGTGGATCAGGTTTCCGCGGTTCGCGTAAAAGTACTCCCTTTGCTGCCCAGGTGGCTGCAGAGCGTGCTGGTGAGGCCGCCAAAGAGTACGGCCTGAAGAACCTCGATGTTGAAGTGAAAGGGCCTGGCCCTGGCCGCGAATCTGCTGTTCGCGCGCTGAACAATGTTGGGTACAAAATTACCAACATCACTGACGTCACACCGATTCCGCACAACGGCTGTCGTCCGCCGAAGAAACGTCGCGTGTAAGGGGGATTTTTCGAAATGGCACGTTATATTGGACCTACCTGTAAGCTGTCCCGTCGTGAAGGCACCGACCTCTTTCTGAAGAGTGGTGCTCGTGCGCTGGACTCAAAGTGCAAAATTGAAACTGCACCCGGTCAACACGGCCAGCGTCGTGGCCGTCTGTCTGACTATGGTGTTCAGCTGCGCGAGAAGCAAAAAGTACGTCGTATTTACGGCATACTGGAAAAGCAATTCCGCAGTTATTACAAAGAAGCCGCTCGTCTCAAGGGCGCGACAGGTGAAAACCTGCTCAAACTCCTTGAAGGCCGTTTGGATAACGTAGTCTACAGAATGGGTTTTGGCTCAACTCGTGCCGAAGCTCGTCAGTTGGTTGCGCACAAGGCTATTTGCGTAAACGGCAAGACAGTCAACATCGCTTCCTTTCAAGTCGCCGAGGGTGATGTTGTTGCCGTGCGCGAGAAAGCCAAGAAGCAGCTGCGTATCCAAAATGCGATTAACCTCGCTGGTCAGCGTAGCAATGTTGAGTGGGTGGATGTGAATGCTGAGAAAAAAGAAGGCGTATTCAAGCGCATTCCTGATCGCAGTGATTTGCCCGCCGATATCAATGAAAACCTCATCGTCGAGCTTTACTCCAAGTAAGGGAATAACCGCCTAGAGGTGTTGCTATGCAGACAGCTGTAAACGAATTTCTAACACCGCGTCACATAGACGTAACCGAAAATAGCCCAACCCACGCGCGCGTGGTATTGGAGCCTCTGGAGCGTGGCTTTGGCCACACTCTGGGTAATGCACTACGCCGTATTTTGCTTTCGTCGATGGCCGGTTGCGCTATTACCGAAGTGGAAATCGACGGCGTGCTTCATGAGTACAGTGCCATCTCGGGCGTGCGTGAAGACGTCATTGAGATATT
>CBFGWO010000221.1:0-2358 GCA_965652595.1 uncultured Cellvibrio sp.
GTTGAGCATCTTGTCCCAAACCTATACCAGCCTTGACCCCTGTGCCCTGCTCTCTTCAGCGGGCGTATTGGCGATTGTGGCCTTTGGTGATGACTGCTCGGCCCCCGCGACTCCCGGCGTGATTCCTATTGGTGTGCGCTCCCTGTCCGGCCAGCCCTGGGAGGTGATTCGCTACGGCAACGAGGTGGCGCGCCGGGGCATAGAGGGTGGCATTCACTGGAGCCAGATTGGCGACATCCTGTGTTTGGCCAGCTGGATAACGCCCGCCGAGTGCGCGGATATCGAAGCCGCCAGCAGTGAGGCTTACCAGAATCTGTTTCGCCTGTGCCAGTCCATGGGCCACCCCCATCCCTTCCGCATTTGGAACCATATTCCCGATATCAATCGCGGCGAAGGCGATAAAGAGGAATACAAAAAGTTTTGCGTGGGCCGCCAGCATGCCTTTGATAGCCTGCACCTGGCGCAGGGCCAGTACCCGGCGGCTTCGGCCCTGGGGCACCACAGCCAGGGCGCGGTGATTTACCTGCTGGCCCACCGCCAGCCGGGGCAGCACCACGAAAATTCCCGCCAGCAGCCAGCCTACCAATATCCGCGCCAGTACGGCCCTTCCAGCCCTTCGTTTGCTCGGGCCACCAGTTTGCTGGTGGATGGCGAGCGGCAGGTGTTTGTGTCGGGCACTGCCAGCATCCTTGGCCACGACACCAAGGCGGCGGGTGACCTGCAACAGCAGCTTGGCATTACCCTGGAAAACATCCAACACCTGGTGGATAGCATCGAGCCAGATGCCGAGCAGCTGGAGGCGATTCGCGTTTACCTGCGCCACGCCAGCGACTATGCCCCGGCGCGGGATTTTTTGAGCCAGCGCTTTCCGCTGGAGGCCATGAACTTTCTTCACGCCGATATCTGCCGGGATAACCTGCTGGTAGAGATCGAAGCCAAGGCCGGGCGTCGCCGCCCATGAATCGGGTCGGGCGGGCTTGGTACATTGCCCGTATTGGCCTGGGCTTTGTGGTATTTGGCCTAGGCGCACTTTTGCTCAGCCTGCTGCTGACCAGCCTTGCGCTCTTACCTGCCGCCCGTCGCCTGCACTATGTGCGCGGCGCTATCAGCCTGGCGGCGCGCCTCTATTTGCAGCTGCTGGCCAGCCTGCGCCTGATGGTGTTTGAGTTCCCGGACCCTACACCCCTTAACCGCCCCGGCCAGTTGGTTGTTGCCAACCACCCCAGCCTGCTGGATGCGGTGATTATGATGGCGCTGATGCCGCGCGCCTGTTTTGTGGTTAAGGCGGCCACAGCACACAACCCCTTTACGCGGGTGCTGGTGTTTTTGGCGGGTTACCTGCCCAACGACCAGTTTGGGCCGGATCTGGTGGCCCGCGCTGCCGAACTGATCGCGGCGGGCGAGACCCTGATGATTTTCCCCGAGGGCACCCGCACCGACGATCCCAGCCAACTCAAATTCCAGCGCGGCGCGGCCAATATTGCCCTGGCTGCCCGCTGCCCGGTACAGCCGTTGCTGATTGCCATGGCCAACCCGGCGCTGCGCAAGCACGATCCCTGGTATTACCTGCCTGCCGACAAACCCCATTTTGTGATGCGCTGCCTGCCGCCGGTGGATACCGCCACCCAGGTGGACTTTAGCCAGCCGCCCGGCTTGCAGGCGCGCCAACTCACACGCGAGCTGCAAAACACTTTTGAGGCTGTATAATGCGCGCCTTTGCCGCCAGCAAATCGGCGGTTATTGTTAATTTGCGGTTATTTTTTGTGCGTGCAGCGGCTTATGACTTACACCAAAGAACAGATACTGGAAAAAATCCGCGAGATTTTGACCGAACAATTTGACGTGGACCCGGAAGCCATATCGCTCGACGCTCGCTTGCGCGAAGACCTGGATATCGACAGCATCGACGCCGTTAACCTGATTATCGAACTCAAATCCTTTACCGTGAAAAAGCTGGCTGTTGAGAGCTTTCGCGATGTGAAAACCCTCGGCGATGTGGTCGAGGCCGTTTATCAAGTGGTGATGGAGCAGGAATCACCCGCCTGAGTGCAGGAGTTTGTGTGCCCCGATCATCCCTTGCCAGCGCACCCGGTGTTGATACCCGCCTAAAAGTCCCGTTTTTCGATGTGGATTCCATGAACATCGTTTGGCACGGGCACTACTGCAAATACCTCGAAGTTGCCCGCTGCAACCTGCTCGACCGCATTGGTTACAACTACCTCGCCATGGCCGATTCCGGCTACGCCTTTCCGATTGTGGATATGCAAATAAAGTACATCCAGCCGCTCAGGTTTGAGCAGGAGCTGGTGGTGCGCGCCAGCCTGGTGGAGTGGCAGCATCGGCTTAAAATCGGCTACC
>CBFGWO010000222.1:0-2330 GCA_965652595.1 uncultured Cellvibrio sp.
GTTTGCATTAAATTGATTTGTTCGCTGACCTGAGCTTCGCGACTAATGGAATCCAGTTGCAAACGGGTGTTGGAAATTTCCACAATCAAATCGCCCGCTTGTAAGGCTTTTCCTTCCTCCGCATGCACCGCTTCTACTCGCCCGCCTTCAATCGCATCTAAATAGTAAGTGTGCAGGGGGCGCACCTGGCCGCGCAGTGGAATCATGTCAGAGAAGATGCCTTCCTTTACCTGCGCAAGTTGAAGCTGCTCTATATCAAGGCGCCTGATGCGCTGGTCGCTGGGTGTTGCAAGCAGCCAAAGGCCACCGATCAGGCTGATCGCCATGAGGCTTATCAGCCAGCGTTTGTGACGTTGCCAGAAATTTTTTTGCAGGGGTCTGTCCATTTTTGTCTGTGCTTGTCCCATTTCTTGTCGTACTTATCGTTATCCCGGTCGCTTGGTTGGCGAATATAGGCTCATATAGAGCAGGCTTTGTGCCAGGGATGTAACCCAATGATTTATTGGCTAATTTCCTTGTTAGTAGGGCAATCGTCGATTGCCGAGTGTTCGATTTCGTACACTTGTTGTCCGAAATCGAACGGCTTAGACTCGTCTCCACGCCCTTTTAAGGAGTAGCCAATGACCAGCCCCCAAGGTCATCTAGTGTTGGTAGATGACGACCAGGATGTATTACTCGCCGCGCGATTGCTGCTGCGGCGCCAGTTTCAGCGAGTGAGCTGCCTGTCCGATCCGCAAAAGCTCCCCCAATTTCTTGCCACTGATCCGGCAGACCTGGTGCTGTTGGATATGAATTTCACCCTTGGTGATAATCAGGGTAAAGCTGGCCTGGACTGGCTCGGATGGTTACAGCAGCATCACCCGAACCTGGTCGTGGTGATGATGACCGCCTATGCGGGAGTGGATCTTGCGGTGAGCGCACTCAAGGCGGGTGCGGCGGATTTTGTGATCAAACCCTGGAGCAATGAAAAACTTCAGGCGAGTTTGCACTCTGCCTATCAGCTGGCTAAATCCCGGCAGGACAACAACCAATTGCAGGCAGAAAATCAGCGGCTGCGCGCCAATCTTGTGGCTCCGCCTTCGACGTTGATCGGTGAGTCAGCGGTAATGCGCGAACTATTGCAGCGCGCAAGGCTTGCCGCCGCCAGCGATGCCAGCGTGTTAATTCTGGGTGAAAACGGTTCGGGCAAGGAATTGCTGGCGCGTGCTATTCATGCGCACTCGGCGCGAAGCCAGCAGGTTTTTATGGCAATCGATATGGGCGCCATTCCGGAATCCCTGTTTGAAGCGGAATTGTTCGGCCACAAAAAGGGCGCCTTTACCGGCGCTCAGCAGGCGCGAGTTGGTCGCTTGCTCGCTGCCAATGGCGGCAGCGTTTTTCTCGATGAAATTGGCAATTTACCGCTGCATTTGCAGGTGAAATTGTTACGCGTATTAGAAGAACGACAACTGGTGCCTTTGGGCGAAGAGCGGCCTGTGCCCTTGGATGTGCGGGTGATTGCTGCGACGAATATGTCTCGGAATCAACTGGCAGACGAAGCCCGCTTTCGACAAGATCTGCTTTATCGGTTAAACACCATTGAATTAACCATTCCGCCGTTGCGTGATAGACGTGAAGATATTCCTTTGTTAGTTGATCACTACCTGGGTGTTTTTGCGCAGAAGTACCAGAGGCCCAAGCCGCTGCTCAAGGCAGATACCCTGCGTGCCTTGAGCAACTACTCTTGGCCTGGCAACGTTCGCGCCCTGTGTCATGCAATTGAGCGTGCTCTGGTGCTTTCGACCAATAACTATCTAACCCTCGATGATTTTGCTTTGCAGTCACCTACAGCAAGCGCGACAACTGAAGCGCCCAGCTTGAATTTGGAGGCACTGGAGTTGCAGGCGATTCGTACCGCGTTGAAAAAACATCAGGGCAATATCTCCCAAGCAGCGCGGGATCTTGGGCTAACGCGCACTGCCCTCTATCGCAGGATGGAAAAATATGAGCTCTAGCTATTTTCGTTGGCAGATTCTCTCGCAGCTGGCGCTACTGGTACTGACACTCTGGCTGGCATTGCGCCTTGATTGGGCGACAGCACCCGTTAGTGCAATCGGCGTGTTTTTGGTATTGGTGGTGCAGATCTATGTGTTATTCAGCTTTATCACTCGCAGCCACGAGCGCATAGTCAACTTCTTACAAACTCTCGCTTATGAAGATGTCAGTGGTTGTTTGACGTTACCCGATGATACCCGTGTGGGGCGTGAGCTGAGAGACAGTATGAACAATCTACGTAAGCGCGTCGCGCAACTGCGCCAAACCAACGAAGAGCAGATGCACTATTATGCGTT
>CBFGWO010000223.1:0-2272 GCA_965652595.1 uncultured Cellvibrio sp.
GCGACCAATTGGTTAAAAGCCAACTGCTCTACCGACTGAGCTAACGACCCGTAAAGAGGCGCGTATCATAATGATTTGACTGAAAAACACAAGCGCCGAAACCGATTTTTTTCCGCTGATTTACCAAAGCATTTAGTCGGATCACCAGGCCTTTTCGAGGATGGCACTGAGGCTCAGGGTGGCGTGGGAGCCTATGGCAAGCCTCGCGTCATGGATGACGCGAGGCAGCTACATGGATGTATCTATGCGATTGCCAAAGGCTCCCATGCCACCCTGAACCGGTCTCGCAAACAAGCACCGACTCTATTGATACCGCGTAGGATCCACCACCCCCGCCTGCTCAAACCCCATGCGTCTTAACCGACAACTATCACACTTACCGCAAGCCTCGCCCCGCTCGTTCGCCTGATAACAAGACACAGTCAACCCATAATCCACACCCAACGCCATACCCTGCCGAATAATTTCCGCCTTGGTCAAATCAATCAGCGGCGTGCGGATATGCAAGCTATGGCCCTCGACCCCCGCGCGGGTCGCCAGGTTGGCCATGGTCTCGTAGGCGGCGATGTACTCTGGGCGGCAATCCGGGTAACCGGAAAAATCCACCGCATTCACACCGATAAAAATATCATCCGCGCCCAACACCTCGGCCCAGCCCAGGGCAATCGACAAAAACACCGTATTGCGCGCTGGCACATAAGTGATGGGAATGCCCGATGTTTCTTCTTCGGGAACCGCAATCGAATCATCGGTAAGGGCCGAGCCGCCGATGCTGCGTAGGTCCAAACCGATTACCTTGTGCTCGCGGCTACCCAGCGCCTGGGCGGTACGTTCCGCCGCCAGTAGTTCGGCGCGGTGGCGTTGGCCGTAGTCAAAGCTGAGGGTGTAGCAGTCGTAGCCCTGATTACGGGCGATGGCGAGTACAGTGGTGGAATCCAGGCCGCCGGAGACCAGCACCACGGCTTTTTTGGCAGTCATCGTCAAATCCTCAGTGGCCGGGCGTGTCGTTCCACAGCAGCTTGTGCAGCTGCAATTGGAAACGCACCGGCAGCTTGTCGGCGAGAATCCACTCCGCCAGGCTCAGGGGTTGCACCTGGCCGTGGGAGGGAGAAAAAAGTACGTCGCTGACGCGGGTGTGCAGTTGGTATTCGTCCAGCTTGAATCTGGCCCAGTCGTAGTCTTCGCGGCTGCAAATCACAAACTTCACCTGATCCTGGGGCGAAAGCAGCGGGATGTTTTCGTAGCGGTTGCGGCTCACTTCGCCGGAACCGGGGGTTTTTAAATCCATCACCTTGACCACACGCGGGTCAACTTCATCTACTGGCAGGGCGCCGCTGGTTTCGAGGGACACCTGATAACCCTTGTCACACAGGCGCTGCAGCAGTGCCAGGCACTCGCGCTGGGCCAATGGCTCGCCGCCGGTCACACACACATAACGAGCGCCATGGCTGTCGACACGCGCGATTATCTCGTCCAGCGCCAAGCGCTCGCCACCGTAAAAGGCATACTCGGAATCGCAGTAGCCACAGCGCAGTGGGCAGCCGGTCAGGCGGACAAACACCGTAGGCAAGCCCACGGTGTTTGCCTCCCCTTGCAGGGAGTAAAAGATCTCGGTGATTTTCAGGCTGGGCTGGTTCATGAGGCTTGGGTTTAGGTTTGGGCTTGGATTTAGACTCGGGGAGCTCGCGAACTGGCGTGATTACCAATCCCAGTAGCCGCCAAGCGGGAGTAGAAATGCGAGAAACGCGAGAAACGAAAGGCGCGCAGTTTACCCAAACAAACCCGCAGATGCGAGACGTGGGTTTGCGCGGGCCAACCGCTGGCGTTATGCTGGCCGATGGCCCGCGGGGCCAAAAATCCCCTCCGTCGTTTACCGGATTGTTCAACCAGCTATGAAACCCACCAAAACCAAACGCGAAATTCGCGAAGAAATGGATCGCCAGATGCGCGACTATCTGGCCCATGGGGGTGCCGTCAATGAGGTGCCACAGGGTATGAGCGGCCGCGAGGACAACCGCGCGCCCTCGGTCAGTATTTTTCATGGCCAGTCTCCTGAAAACCGCACTCTGCTGCCTGAGGTGGTGGCCGCCATTGAGGCCCGCCGTCGCCCGCCCCTGCTCGCCAAAAACCACAAACCTCGTCCCAAAAAGCGCGTCATCCTCGATGACTTCGGCCAGCCACTGCGCTGGGAGTGGATCGAGGAATAACCCCGAATTGCTGATCCACACTTTACAAACCCTTTCTTTAAGCGGACAATGACAACGTTGTCTCA
>CBFGWO010000224.1:0-2184 GCA_965652595.1 uncultured Cellvibrio sp.
GCCGCCTCCGGAGAAAAATGCCGCTCAAGGTTCTCTACACCAGCGGCTGACAATTTGGCCCATAAAGATTCATCGCGATAGACCCTGGCAATGGCCTCAGCAAAGGCGCGCCCGTCCTCAGCCACCAGAACTTCCTCGCCCGCACGCAGATGCATACCCTCCACCGCGCAGGCGGTCGCCACCACAGGAATGCCATAGTTCATGGCTTCGTTGACCTTGCCCTTAACGCCCGCGCCGTAGCGCAGCGGAGCAATAGAAACCCGCGCCTGATGCAAATAAGGCTCAATGTTTTCGATAAAACCCAGCAGATCCAATTGTTCGCTTGCCAGGGTTCGCAGAGATTCCGGCATATTGCTGCCAATCACTTTGGTTACTACCTCGGGCAACAAATGGCGCAAGTGTGGCAGCACCTCGCGCGCGTACCAATTGATGGCATCAATATTGGGGGGATGGCGAAAACCGCCAACAAATAAAATTCCTTCGCGCGCCGCGTAACCAGGCCGTTCAGGTGTATGACTGTGAATATTTGAGACAATTTCTACCCTGGCCTCAGGCACCAACTCAGCGAGCAATTTCTTTTCAAAATCACTGACCACCAGGGTGACATCACAGGAGCGAATCAGCGCCAGCTCCTGTTCGCGAGTCGCTTTGGCTGCTTTAAGCATGGCGTTATTGTTGTGCAGTGTGGCCTCTCGCTCTTCGCGGACAAAATGCAGATCCACCGTATCAAAAATAATTTTCGCGCCTGGCGCCAACTGCCTGACATCAGGTACATACTGACTGGCGATGTAATGGCGGCAAAAAATAATGTAATCAAGATCTCGCCCCAGGCGTCTGATCAGCTTGCTAACCGAACCACCCGTCCACTCATTGTAATAAACCTCTACACCGAGTTGTTGCAACTGGGCAACATAGCGAGCCTGGTACTCCAAGTTGTCGGCAACAAAAGTTACGTGGTAGCCCTCGCGCTTGAGCAGCTTCAGTAGATTAAGCATGCGAATGGAGCCCGAATCCTGATCCGGGGTAATCATGCAAGCTTCTACCACCAGAATGTTGCCGCGAGTCGTGCGATGCGCTTCCAACTCAGGAGAATCAGCATTTTCGCGATGATTGTTGAGCACTGACTGCCAACGCTCGGCAAATTTTTTCGCATTGACCTGCTGGTAGGCTTTGACGCCCGAGGAAGTATCAGTGCCATGGCTTATACCTTCGAGGTGATAGACTTCGGCAGCTGGCTGATAGACGACGCGCAAGCCTTTTTCGCGAATACGAAATGCCAAATCTGTATCTTCGTAGTAAGCAGGTGCGTAATGGGCGTCAAAGCCACCCATGTCGACAAAGAGTTCACGCCGCATTGCCAATACGGCGCCGGAGCAATAATCAACGTCGCGCACATAATTAAAGCGCGGATCTTCACGCTGTTGGTTACGCCCCCAGTTCCAGCCGCTGGCGTCGCGCCAGATAATGCCGCCAGCCTCCTGCACGCTGCCGTCGCGATTCAGTAATTTCGCGCCCACCAAACCCACGGACTCATGGTGCTTAAGGGTATCGATAAGTGCATCCAGGGCGCCGCGACAAACCAGTGTGTCGTTGTTTAACAGAATCAGCCATTCACCACGAACAGATTCAAGACCGGCATTGACATTCCCTAAAAATCCCAAGTTTTGCGGATGACGCACTATACGTATGCCTTTCACTATCGACAAAGCCTCAGTCGCCGGTTCCGGCGAGGCATCGTCCGCAACAATAATTTCGTAGGGCAATGAGGGCGGATTGGCAGCGATGCTGGCAAGACAGTTGTAAGTGGTTCGATGCTGGCCGTAAACGGGTATTAAAATGGAAATCCTGGGTTGATCGCTGGTGTTCAGAACAAGGGGCTCCAAAGGCGCTTCGGACTCTGCCGCTGCTTGCGACAAGAGCTGTGCCTCCATTGGATCTTTTTCTGTGCGCACCGATGCCGCCGAGGCGAGATGCAACTCCTGCTTAGCACGCTCGGCGATAGCGCTCAGCCCACCGCGACGCAGGATTTTTATTAATCGCCCCCAGGCCGAGGGGCGACGTAAAACATTGATGGCTCTGCGCATTAATTGTGGGCTCGAACGCAGCAACCGCACAAGAAATCTCAATGGTCGTGTTATTTTCCAGGAAGTACTGTTCACCAAATCCCAAACCTGTTGTCTTGCC
>CBFGWO010000225.1:0-2182 GCA_965652595.1 uncultured Cellvibrio sp.
CTAGCGAGACTGCCACCGATCAGGCCTATGCCAATCACTACCAGCTTGTTGATCAAAAATGAAGAATTCATAAGGCGTCAGAGCACAGCTTTTGGATAAGAGCCCAACAGCTTGAGATCTGCTGCACGGGAGGCCACTTCTTTTAATACCTGACTGATCACCGGGTCCTGGGCGTGACCGGCAAAATCAATAAAGAACACGTAAGTCCAGGCACCGGTGCGCGAGGGGCGAGTTTCCACGCGAGTCAAATCAATGTTGTGGCGATGAAAGGGTTCGAGCAGGTTGTGCAGCGCACCCGGTTCATTGCGCATAGCCACAACGATTGAGGTTTTGTCGACGCCACTGGGCGGTACGGCTTGCGTACCGATAATTAAAAAACGCGTGGAATTGTCTGGCTGGTCTTCAATTTTTTCGGCGAGCATTTTTAAACCATAAAGCTCCGCCGCCATGCTGCCCGCGATGGCCGCCGCGTTCCACTCACCTTTCAAGCGCTTGGCGGCTTCAGCATTACTCGCCACCGCCACGCGCTCGGCTTTGGGATAGTGGGCGTCCAACCACTTGCGGCACTGAGCCAGGGATTGGGAGTGGGAGTAAATACGACTGATGGCATTAACGCTGGTCACATCGGACACCAGCAGATTGTGGTGAATACGCAGCTCCACCTCGCCACAAATTTTCAGGTTGGAGCCCATAAAATTATCGAGGGTGTGGTTGACCACACCCTCGGTAGAGTTTTCGACCGGCACCACGCCGTAGTTAACAGCACCCGCCTCCACTTCGCGAAAAACTTCGTCAATCGCCGAGAACGGCAGGGCTACCGCAGAATGACCAAAATGTTTGAGTGTAGCCTGCTGGGTAAATGTGCCCTCCGGGCCGAGGTAAGCAACCTTCACCGGATTCTCAAGCGCGAGGCAGGCGGACATGATTTCGCGAAACAAGCGCGCCATTTCTTCATCGCTGAGCGGTCCGGCGTTGCGCTCCATAGCGCGACGCAGCACCTGGGCTTCGCGCTCAGGACGATAAAAAAGAATCTGCGCATCCGCTGAGAGTCTGGCTTTTTTCACTTCCGCTACTTCTTGCGCGCACTGGGCGCGCGCCGCGATCAAACGCCCGATCTCATCGTCAATCGCATCAATGCGATTGCGCAAGGCCAGGAGTTTTTGCTCTTCAGTCAGTTCGTTGGACATAGCAATCTTTTCTGCAAATCAATACCCGTTTCCGGGTGATATTGGTTAGTCTTGCTCGCCATTTGGCTCGTTGTTCGGCGCGTCATCAACGTCCGGATTCTCCGGCAGGTCTTCCGCCTCTTCGACGTTTACATCTATATCTGCCAGCACCTGTACACGCTCAAGGCCGACCAACTTTTCATCTTTAGCCAGCTTGATCAGGGTTACCCCCTGAGTGTTGCGACCAGAGCTGGAAACTTCATCAACCCGAGTGCGCACCAAGGTGCCCTGATCGGAGATCAACATAATCTCTTCGCCATCCTGCACCTGGATAGCGCTGACCAATTTGCCGTTGCGCTCACTGGTGACCATAGCGATAACACCCTGACCGCCACGACCGCGACGCGGGAACTTGCCCAGGCCGGTGCGCTTGCCGAAGCCGCGCTCAGACGCGGTGAGAATTTGTGCACCGGATTCGGGAATCAGCATGGAAATCAGTTGCTGATCCTTGCCCAGGCGCATACCGCGCACACCGCGGGCACCACGGCCCATGGTGCGCACTTTGCTCTCAGCAAAACGCAGTACCTTACCGGCGCTGGAGAACAGCATCACTTCTTTGGCGCCGTCGGTGATGGCAGCGGCGATCAGGGTATCGCCCTCTTCCAACTTGAGCGCAATAAGGCCAGAACTGCGCGGGCGGCTAAACTGCACCAACGGCGTTTTCTTCACAGTGCCAAAGGCGGTAGCCATAAAGATGTAAGCGCCTGTGGGCTCAGCAACCAACTCGGCTGTTTCACCTTCAACCTCTTCAACTTCTTCCGCCTCGATCACTTCGCCGTCGATGACTGCACCTTCAACGTCATCCAGGTCATCATCGTCACCGGCAGTTTGTTGCAGAGATTCAAGGTCAATCTGCAACATGGCCGTAATTCGCTCGCCTTCATCCAGGGGCAGCAGGTTCACCAGTGGGCGACCGCGCGCCGTGCGTGAGGCTTCGGGAATCTCGAAAGTGCGCA
>CBFGWO010000226.1:0-2094 GCA_965652595.1 uncultured Cellvibrio sp.
CTGAGTGTTTAAGCCATTATTCACACCTAGGCGCCAACCCGCTGAAAATCTCCGCTACTCAGCGCCTGACGCAGGCTGCCAAAACGTTTGCGATAAGCGGCAGGTGTAAGCCCCACGTGACGACGAAAGAGCCGATTAAAAAATCCCGCGTCTTCGTAGCCAACCTCGCTGGCAATAGCCTCAATCGACGCACTACTCCGCTCCAGCATTTGCTTGGCCTCTTCCAGCCTGAAGGTGTGCACATATTCCAGTGGCGACATACCCGTTGCCTGCTGAAAACGCCGCTTGAATGATCGCTCGGCTAACCCGCTGCGCTCCACCATCAAGGCCACAGGCGAAGCCAAGGCATAGTGCTCTGCAATCCATGCTTGGCAATCGCCAATCACAGCGTCATTTTTTTGCGGCCTGTGCGCGAGAAGAACAAAAGTAGGCCAGCTCCGGATCAAAACGATTCTGCAATCCCTCGTCAGGCGCAATCGCCAGATCTGGCACACACACCACCTGGGGCGCCGGAAAATCCAGCGCAGACGAATAGCCACTGAGCTCAATACCGTTGGCGGCGGTAATCGCCCCGGCCCGCGCAATCACAATCACCGGCTCGATGAGCGAAGGGCCGGGCGCCCCCTGAGTCACAAACCCCCAGTCGCGGCCTACGCCCATAAAGAGGTCATACATGCCATAGACAGTGGAGGCGGTGACATGGGGAAAAACGAGAATAGCGATGCGCAATGGTGCGATTTTTTCACTCATGGCAGATATGTCCGGTTTCTTGCCGAATTGGCTTTAGTGCTCAAGGCGCGACTGACCTAGAGTGGAGGCTCGTCCTGCCCATCCGGGTTCGCAGGAGTTCACCAAGGCCCTGGGCCAATATTCACTCAAGGAGCGTCAATGTCTAGCAACAAATCTCTCTACCGCCACAATCTCCCCCACCTGAACCAACACCTGATGGTGTGCGACGGTGGGCTGGAAACCTGCATGATCTATCACGAAGGGCTGGAGCTCCCCGCCTTCGCCTACTTCACCCTGCTGCATCAACCCGAGGGGCTGGCCGCACTTAAACGCTACTACCAGGGCTTTGCTGAGATCGCCAAGCGCAACAGCGCGGGCTTGATCCTCGAAACCCCAACCTGGCGCGCGAGCCGAGACTGGGGCCAACACTTGGGTTACAGCTCGCTGGAACTGGAGGCCTGCAATCTCTCCGCCATCGCCCTGCTGGTGGAGCTACGCGAGCAATGGGCGCAAACCATAGACCCTATTGTTATTGGCGGTGTTATTGGCCCACGCGGCGACGGATACCGGCCAGACCAGCGCATGAGCGTTAGCGAAGCCGCCAACTACCACGGCGAACAAATCGCCACCTTTGCCGCAACCGCCGCCGACCTGGTGAGCGCCTACACCATCAATTACCTCGAAGAGGCCATAGGCATCACCCTGGCGGCAAAAATTCGCAGCATGCCCCTGGCCATGTCGTTCACCCTCGAAACCGATGGCCGCCTGCCCACCGGGCAAATTGCGCAAGCTTTCGCTGATTGGCGGCTGTTGCGGCACAGATCACCGCCACGTAGCCGCCATGTGCGACGCCCTGCGAAAAAGCGCCTGAATCAAGGCTGGCAATCCCCGGCCCAACACCCTAGAATGCGCCCTCGCTTGAACCTTGGCCTTCGCCCGGGGTCATAGGTTCGGCGTAAAGCCATCGGGGCCGATTTGGATTCGACGCTGGTGACAAAGTCCAAGGTGCATGTCGTGAGGGTAGCCAATCACGTAAATCCAAAGCTGCAAACTTACAGTTGCCAATGATGACAACTACGGTGCCCAATTAGCTGCGTAAGCAGCTTTTGAAAGCACCACTTAGCGGTTCGCCGCTAACGGTCTCTAACAAGGTGCCAGTACCGCGTTAAAGCCCGTCATACAGAACTGGATCGCAGTGAAGCCTGCCTGGGGTGGATCAGCTAAACCTTATCAGGATCGCGTTTTACGTCCCGCCCGCTGGGCTGTAATTCGCTAAATCAATAGGCGGTTCTAAACATGTAGAGCCGAGGATGGAGTGCTGGCGGACGGGGGTTCAAGTCCCCCCGGCTCCACCAAATCCCCAAA
>CBFGWO010000227.1:0-2000 GCA_965652595.1 uncultured Cellvibrio sp.
CCATCGGCGTGCCAGCGCGCCAGCTCCTCATCGAACGCCTGTTCGCGTTGTTGCGTAAAGCGCGCAATATCCTCGGTGTTGGCTTCAATAAACTGTTGGTAATCCCGCAAGCTGAATTGAGTTTCTTCAATGCGTAGCGGATAGCGGCCCAGAGGAAAGTCGCGGCGAATTTGTTGCAGCTCTTCGTGGCTTACAGGATAAAAACGAATCTGATCGAAAAAGCGCAGCAGCCAGGGTTGTTGGAATTCCTGGGTTTGGCGATAGCGATTCCACATTTGCAGGGTACGGCCCACAAATTGATAGCCGCCGGGGCCTTCCATGCCGTATACGCACATATAGGCGCCGCCGATGCCGACAGAGTTTTCGGCGGTCCAGGTACGTGCCGGGTTGTATTTGGTGGTCACCAAACGATGGCGCGGGTCTATGGGTGTGGCCACGGGCGCACCCAAATAAACGTCGCCCAGGCCCATCACCAGATAAGCTGCATCGAAGACGATATCTTTCACTTGCTCAATGGAATCCAGCCCGTTGATGCGCCGAATAAATTCCAGGTTGCTCGGGCACCAGGGCGCGTTGGGGCGTACCGACTGGGTATATTTTTGAATCGCCTGTTGGCAGGCGATATCGTCCCAGCTCAGCGGTAAATAAACCCTGCGCGAGGGCAGGCTTAACTCGGCCAGTTGTTGGCTGAGAATTTTTTCGCCTGTTTGCAGGTGCACCAGTAATTTTTCGAGTGAGAGTTGTTGACTGTCGTAGTGAATTTGCAGCGAACGTATCCCAGGTGTTAATTCTTGCAAGCCCGGTAGGCTGTTGGCTTCCAGCCATTGCATCAGTGCGTGGGCGCGAAAGCGTAGGCGTATATCCAGTTCCAGCGGGCCATATTCCACCAGCAAAAAGTGATCGCCCGCGATGCGGTAGGCGATATCTTCGCCATATTCATTTGCAGAAAGCCGCGCAACTATGGGTGATGCCAGTTGTTTTGTGGGCATGCACTCTGCGGTTGGTGCATTAAACGCTGGCGCTTGAATGGATTTATGGTGTTGATAAGTTTGCAGCGAATCCTGTTGTTGCTTTTCAAGAGCAACCGCTTGCTCAAGGCTGACAGCGACAAAACGAATTCTATCGCCCGCGCGCACCTGGCCGAGTTTCCACAGGTCGGCGGTGATCACGGTTGCCGGGCACACAAAGCCACCGAGTGAGGGGCCATCGGGGCCGAGAATGACCGGCATATCTCCGGTGAAATCCACGGTGCCAAACGCGTAGGCATTGTCGTGAATATTGGAGGGGTGCATGCCCGCTTCGCCGCCGGAGCTGCGCGCCCATTGTGGCTTGGGACCAATCAGGCGCACGCCGGTGCGGCTGGAGTTGTAGTGCACTTCCCATTCGTGCGCGAAAAATTGCGCTATGTCCTGGTCGGTAAAAGAATCCGGCGCGCCATGGGGGCCATAGACAACACGCAGCTGCCAATAATTGTTGATAGACGGTATAAGTGCGGCAGGAATTTGCGCAGCAGGAAGCGCCGGGTTGCAGCGCTCGGTATCCAATTGCAGTGTGTCGCCCGCACGCAGTGCGCGACCATTGTGGCCGCCAAACTGACCGAGGGTGAAGGTGGCTTTCGCGCCCAAATAATCCGGGCATTGAATACCACCGGCCACACACAAATAAGTGCGTGCGCCCTGATCCAGAATGCGCCCCAGGTTGAGGGTTTGTCCGGCGGCTACAGTGACCAGGGAGTTCATGGCAACTTTTTCACCGTCCAGTTGCGCCTGGATACTGGCACCCGTGAGCACAATTTGTGTTGCAGCAGTGAATTTCAGTAGCGGGCCTTGCAGCGTAATTTCCAGGCCAGCGGCAGTTGGTGAATTGTTTAGCAGCGCATTACCCAAACGAAAAGCATAATTATCAAAAGGGCCAGAGCGGGGCACGCCCACATGCCAATAGCCACTGCGCCCCGGATAATCCTGAATACTGGTTTGGGTTCCGCCTTGCAGCACATCAAT
>CBFGWO010000228.1:0-1797 GCA_965652595.1 uncultured Cellvibrio sp.
TAGCACTAAAAAACGATTTAAATTCAACATCTTGAGGCTCTTATAGGTTATTTGAATAGGTTATGGAACATAAAACCTAAGCCCGGGGCTTGGGTGAGGAACCCGCGGAGCCTTAATGTACGTGGCGACCTGCGAGCTGGCCTTATTGTAAGCATGACCATATCGTCAGGTAAACCATTTTTACCTTGGGATTGGTCGGGTAAAGGGGGAAAGAGGGGGCGTCAGCAGATAGCCGAGCGCTTGGAAATCACACCGAAATATCAACCCTTGGCTGACCGGCGCGGCGCCGATCTTTGCCCTGGCGGGTTTCGAGCATGGGGTTGCGCTGCTCTTTGCGGCGATCCTGGCGGCGGCGGTCGTGTTCCGGGGCGATTCTGACGGTGCTGTCCACTTGTTTGCTCACCGGCATATCCTGTTCCGGGGAATAGCCACTCACCGCGCGGGTTTTGGCGGTGAGGCTCAGGGTATTAACGGGGCCAATGTAGACCATGGGGTGTCTCCTGCTTGCCGCTGCCGGCGGCGGCAAGGCTTTTAATCCTCGCAAACCGGCTGAGTTACCTGGGCTATCGACCCCAAGCTTGGGAACTTAAGATGCTGAACCAAAAAAGAAGCAAAAAATGTGACAGCTTTGGCCTGATTGCTTGAAAAAAGTTCGCAAACGCCAGAATTCCGCTGTTGAGAGTTCCGCCATCAGCCCTAGGCCTGGTCGCCAGCTCCAGGCCGGAACCAGTTCAGGCTCTGATGCAATTTGACCACTTCACCCACGATCACCAGCGTAGGCGCATGAACCTCCTCGGCGGCAACCCTGTCGGCAATGGTTTGCAGGTCGGCCACCAGCACCCGCTGGGCCTGGGTGGTACCCTTTTCTACCAAGGCCACTGGCGTATCCGGCGCCCGCCCGTGGGCCACCAGCGAGGCGCAAATATCGCGCAAGCCCACCAGCCCCATATAAAACACCAGGGTTTGACCGGGCGCGGCAAGCTCGGGCCACTGCACATTGGGATCATCAGATTTGAGGTGGCCGGTGACAAAACGCACCGACTGCGCATAGTCGCGGTGAGTCAGTGGAATGCCGGCATAGGCCGCGCAGCCGGAGGCGGCGGTGATACCCGGCACCACCTGAAAGGGAATCTGATGCTGGGCCAGGAGTTCTATCTCCTCGCCTCCGCGCCCAAAAATAAAGGGGTCGCCGCCCTTCAGGCGCAATACCCGCTTGCCCTCTTGGGCGAGATCAACCAGCAACTGGTTGATATTTTCCTGGGCCATGGCGTGCTCACTGCGGCGCTTGCCCACATAAATGCGCTCGGCATCGCGGCGCACCAGTTCCATCACGCCGTCGGACACCAGCCTGTCGTAAAGCACCACGTCTGCCTGTTGCATCAGCCGCAGCGCCTTGAGAGTGAGCAATTCGGGATCACCGGGGCCGCCGCCCACTAAATACACCTCGCCGCGGGTCAGGGCAGACTGGTCGGCGTTCAGCTCCGCCTGGATCAGTTGCTCAGCCGCCGCCGTTTGGCCGTTCATTGCCAACTCGGCCGCAGGCCCCTGGAGAATTTTTTCCCAGAATTTGCGCCGACTGTCGCCCTCGCCAAAGCGCGCTTTAACCCGGTCGCGCCAGAGGCTGGCCAGTTGCGCCAGCTTGCCGTAGCTCGCGGGGATCAAAGACTCCAACTTGGCGCGAATCAGCCGGGCCAGCACTGGCGCTTCGCCGCCACTGGAAATAGCAATCACCAGCGGCGAGCGATCGACGATGGCAGGCGTGATGTAGGAACAAAGCGCCGGGCTATCTACCACATT